>JANPLH010000173.1:0-17148 GCA_031426435.1 Saprospiraceae bacterium
GACGAGGCCGCCCCAGGTCTTCTTGCCGACCAGCGGGCCTATTTTCTTGAAGCGGAACATGTACGGCAGCATGTCGCCGCCGCTGCCTGCCATTTCGTTGATGAGCATGACCTTCGGGCCGTGGATGGCGGCGTCCTGCGAGAGCATCGGCTGCTTGTCGCCCACAGGGTTGTTGAAGTAGCCGAAGTGCGTCCTCGACAGCACCTCCACGATGTAGTCGGCGATGTAGCCGCCTTGGTTGAAGCGCTCGTCAATCACTGCGCCTTTCTTGTCCTTTTGGGCGAAGTACCAGCGGTTGAAATACGTGTAACCCTCGCCGCCCGTGTTGGGCACCCAGACGTAGGCCAGCTTGCCGCCGCTGAGTTCGTCCACCTTGCGGCGGTTGCTTTCCACCCAGTCGAGTTGGCGCAGGCCGCCCTCATCGTGTACTGGCACGACAGTGACCTCCCGTGCGCCGTCAGTGCTGGGTTTGTTGTTGATTAAAAGCCGTGTCTGTTTGCCCGCCGTGCGGTCGAAGGCACTGAAAACATTGTTGCTGCCATCGAGCGGGACGCCGTTCACGGCCAGCAGGTAGTCGCCCGTTTTCACGTCCACGCCCGGCTGGGTGAGGGGCGCTTTCAGGTTTGGATTCCAGTTTTCGCCGTTGAAGATTTTTGCGAAGCGGTACTTGCCGTTGCTGATTTCATAGTTTGCGCCGAGCAAACCGACGGGAACCCGGTCCACATCGGGATAGTCGCCGCCGCCCACGAAGGAGTGGCCGATGCTCGTTTCGCCGCCGAAAATGTCCAGCAGGTAGTTCAAATCGGAGCGGTGGCGCACGCTTTCCACCCACGGCGAGTAGGTTTTCCAGGCCCAGTCCATGTCGAGGCCATGCACGTTTTCCACGTAAAAAAAGTCCCGCTGGTAGCGCCACGCCTCCCGGAAAATCTGCCGGGCCTCGGCCAATGGGTCCACTTTCATCTGCATTTCGGAGAGGTTGAGTTTGCCGTCCCCTGGTTTCGGAGCGCCGTTGGCATCCACGATTCCCCAAGAGTTGTCGGGCGTTCCGTAGAGCATTTTCTTGCCGTCGGCGCTGAGGTCGAAGCGGTTGAGGCCGGGCATCACAGGCTCCATTTTTCGCTCCGCAATCTTGTAGCGGCTCACCGCAAACGTCGCCCCAAACGTCGTGTTCGGGTCAGCCGACCATTCCCCGAAAAACAGCACGCCCGCTTCGCCAGCAACGAGAAAAGCGTAGTTTTTGGCGGGCAAATCAAGTGCGAGAATGCGCTGCCCGATGCCGTCAAAGTCAATGTTGACGGTAACAATCGAATCCTTTTTCGTGGTATCGGGCTTCTCCTCCTCGTCGCTCAGTGGCTTCAGCGGGGAGGGGTCTTTTTTGGACAAAACAGCGACGTACACCGAGCGGGTGGAAGTGCGGCCGTAGGAAGTGAGGTCGAGCCAACCCACGCCGAGGGCGAAGTCGGTGCTGGCGGTGAAGTAGAGGTATTTGCCGCCTTTGTCCCAAGTGGGCGACTTGCAGTCCGACATGCCGTCAGTGAACTGCGTGGCCTTTTTTTGCGCCAGCGAATAAGTGAAAATGGTGTTGAACTCGTTTTTCAGGCGCTTGGAGTAGGCAATCCATTTCGAGTCCGGCGACCAAGCGGGATAGATGTTGCGCTCAGGGTGCGCCGAGCCTTCGTTGTCAATCAAAGTGGCTTTGCCCGTGGCGATTTCCACGTACCAGAGGTTTCGGTCCGCATCGCCGAAGGCGAGGTTCTTCGAGTCCGGCGACCAGACGGGCGTGTAGTAAAACGTGGGGTTTTGCAGCGCAATCTTCTTGGTTATTTTACCAAAATTATCAGCGATGACAAGCTGGTACTCGCCCGTTTCATCACTGAAATAAGCGATTTTTTCGCCATCCGGCGAAAAGGAGGGGCTGCGGTCGGCGACGCCAGTGCTGGTGGTCAGGTTGCGCACATCGCCCTTCTCGGCGGGCACGCTGAACACGTCGCCACGGGCCGAGAACAGCACCCGTTTTCCCGAAGAGGAAAGCGAATAATCGCCCACGCTGCCGTCCACTTTCTCCCAATGCGGCCTCGCCCAAGCGAAGTCGCCCTCGACGGTGATGTTCAATTTTTTAGGCTCGCCGCCCTTGGTATCGAGGGTGTAGAGGAAGCCGCCATTTTCAAAAATCAGCGTCCCAGCGCCCGCTCCAAGGTTTTTGCAATCAAAATCCTTGAACTTCGTCACTTGTCGCAACTGCTTGTTTTTCAGCGCATAAGCCCAGACGTTCATGCCGTAGTCCCGGTCGGAAAGGAAAAAAACCTCGTCGCCGACCCACTGCGGGTCTTTGTCGTTGGCACCGTCGAAAGGCAGTTTTTCCTCTTCAAAAGTCTTTAGGTCAATGAGGCGGATGGGGCCGTTCTGCCCGCCCCGGTAGTTACGGAACTCGACCTCCCAGGGGAAAACCATCTGGTAGGCGAAGCGCTTGCTGTCGGGTGAGTGACAGCCTTCCCAGACCCTCGGAATGTGCAGCGATTCCTCCAGCCCCTTCCCATCGGTGGAGACTTTCCAGAAATGGTCGGGCATGTTGTAGGGCGCATTGTGCCTGCCACTGGCGAAGACGACGTGCTTGCCGTCGGGCGTCCAGCCCTTCACGATGTCGGGGCCGGGGTGCCAGGTGAGGCGCTTGGGTTCGCCGCCTTCCACAGGCACGGTGAACACGTCGGGGTTGCCGTCGTACTCGCCGGTGAAGGCCACGGTTTTACCGTCCGGCGAGAAATGGGCATCGCCCTCTTGACCCGTATGGGCGGTGAGGCGGCGCACGTTTTTGCCGTCCCGGTCAGCTACCCACACGTCGCCGCCGTAGCTGAATGCGATGTGCGTGGCGGAGATGGCGGGGCTGCGAAGGAGGCGGGTTGGTTGCGCAAGTGCTTGATTTGCAAGGGATAGGGACAGCGTGAGTGCTGCGAAGAGGGGGAAGTGGGCTTTCATTTTAATTGTTGTTTGTTATTAACTGGGGGCAAGCTACGGTATAAATTTAAACGCAAAGTGTTTGGGTAACAGATTTTAATGTACCTACTCTTAGGTGGTTTAATTATTGGCAAGCGGTGAAGCGCACCGGGTTCTGAAGCCCGGTGCCATCATTTCTTCACCGTCAAATCACCTAAATAAATGGCCTATGGGGTTTATCATTGGCTTGCTATCTTACGCTTCATAGGCATAACCGTCAAAAGGAATGAGCAGGTGCATTGGAAATCGCATTTCAATGCTTCCGAATTATAATTTAATCAGTTTCAGGGTAATTTTATTATCACCCTGTATCAGTTCTGCGAGGATGAGACCACTTTGATAACCCCCGCCGAATTGAATTGCATCGCCGGATTGTATATTATTCCTCGTCTCTAAAACATTCCCTTTAACATCCCGCACGATTAGTTTGATTTCAACATGCGCTTCTCCGGATACCTGCACGGAAAACTGGTTAGCGGTTGGGTTCGATTTCACGCTGGCCCTGAGCAAATTATCCATATTGGTTTCCAAACCGTTTTTTTCCACAGCAGCCCTTTCACCATTTGAGGGTGATAAACCACCGGATGGAGGATCTTCAAAAAACGAAACTGCAACACCTGAAGGGACGGTTTGGGGAATTAGTTTTTTCATCTTTTCGGGAGCGGCAGAATTGTCGTACAATGCGTCCCGGACAAATACAAACAGGTCATCCAGTTCGGCTGGCGTCAAGTCAATACCAGCTGCCAATGCAGGATCAATGGTGGCCATTACATCGGGCATATCGGAGGGCATATAATGCAAATTGGCGGGCACTCCGTTGTTTCCCGGCGTATAGCTGTTGATATTGTTTAGTGGATTCAGATGGAACGCAATTGCATTCTTTAAGTCATTAAAACTCCCGTTGTGAAAGAAGAAGGGCTGCAATTTGACGTTTCGCAAAGGGGAGCTTCTGAATTTGTATCGGTCGTCTATGTTTCCTGTAAACTCTTCTCGGCCAAAATCCAGCCTACCTGTTGCAGTTTTGTTGGTGCAACCCAGTTCCGAAAAAGGGACATTGCCTGTCCCGGGGCCAAACTCAGGGTATATCTGGGGGGTACCTACATTGTGTACTTGGAAATCACTGAACATTTGGCTGGATGCGTCCGAAACGGCATGGCATGAAACACAATTGCCTTTTCCAAAAAAAATGAGGGCACCTCTTTTTTCCGCATTCGTCATTGCATTATGGTTCCCTTTTGCAAATTTATCTATTGGCGCCTGGGCGAACGTGAGGCTAAATTCGAATTCTGCCAATACTTCGCCGACCATTATAAAATTAACAGGTTCCTGTGGCACTTCAGGATAGATTTCTTTGAATAAATTGACATACGCTGGATTGTTATTTATGAGGTCGAGCACGGCCGACCGTATGGCATAGTTGGGTGTATTATAGTAGGGATCTACGGGTGGCACCGAAAAACCATGGCCATCATCGAAAGGTGAAAAATCAGGGTCCAGGCAGTTTAATTGCCGGCTGGCGGTATTTTTTTGTTGTGGTAAAAATAATAATGGCTTCGCATTTTTTGCTATTCCATTGGGGTTCCCATTCTGAATGGTCAATCCTGAGAAGCCGGAGAAAGCAACAGCCTGATTTGCGGTGCCGGTGAATCCGGTCATTTCCGGGAGTTCCGTAAACGGGATATGCCCCTGCGCCACAAGAAGGTGTTTTATATTATTTACATAGTCGTAGGATAAATTGAACAAACTATCCCCTTCAGGGGGCGGAAACTGAAAGCCCAGGGAATTATCAAACGGGTCATTGGAAACGGATGAAAAACGGCTATTCCACATAAGATTGGGATAGAATGCCGTGTTCATGACGGAAGGTGTTCTCCGTTGGTTTCTTGGCCCCGTCCTGTGAACACCAACGATATCATTGTTGTCAACCCCAACAGCTATGGGCTGAGAATCGCCAAACCCAAATCCGGGAGCATGGCAACCGGCACAACTGTTATCCTGGTGAAGGCCAAGTCCATTATCAAAGAATACCAAACGACCCAGGTTAATCTTCTTTTTGTCCAGGTTCCGTCCCAGTCTTATTTTAAGTTGTTTTTGAATATCACCAGTAAAATCATGCGCTTCCAGTATTTCATACAAGTCTTCATCTAATCCAGTTGGGTTATTCTCCGAACTGCCTAATGAAAGTATGGTAATTGCGATTAATGAAAAAGCTGATAGCAAATAGTGATTTTTCATTTTAGGTTGTTTAAAAATTACTGATTATAACGGATTGTAATGATAAATGCCTGTTTTGGGTTTTGCCAACCATCCAAGGGGCAGCGCCCCGGAATATTTGTAGCAGGCACATACCCGCTGGTTTCGAGGGGCAGCGCCCCGGAATTTCGAATATGGAATATACCGGGGCGCTGCCCCTTAACACTGGGTTGCCATATTGGCTACAAATATGGTGGGGCGCTGCCCCTTTTTGGACCAAAACAAGTTCAACATTCATTCATCACTACAATCCGTTATAACCAGAAAAATTAATTCCCAAATAAACTAAATACAATGACAGGTAAATGGAACGTATCCGCACGTTTTACCTGCCATTGTATATAGCATAAACCTAAGAGCTTGTTGGGGATTTGCTGTTGGAGATAAAAATGAGTCATTTTTTGTCCTAAATCGAGGAATTTTGGAAGGGATAGCATCGCTATCGCCGAGAAAATTGCTCAATTTAGGGCGGAAAAGGGCCATTTTTAGCCCAGCAAGCAAATCCCAAACAAGCTCTAAAGAGAGATTAAAATGCGATCAACCTTTAAAAGGAAGTTTCACATTCATAGGTGTTATTATGAGTTAAATCTTGCCCGATGCTATTATCAAAGACCACATCACATTCATCATTTTCCAATGCCGTGTTATTGAAAAGATGAAAACTGTTTTCATTGAAATAAAAATTAATGCCGGCAAACCTGTTATTGTTGAACGTGTTGTTGGGGCCAATGGTATTGTTTTCTCCACCCTCCCAGACATCAAAACCTGACCCGGCATCGTAGCCGAAATCATCCCAAAAATCTTCCCAATAAGACCCATCATTGTTGCTGGCGGTATTGTTTTTGACCACATTATTATCACAGAAGCCAACGAATGGTGCTTCTTCCTCACATCCACATATCCAGATACCATAAAAGCCTGGATTATTGTTCACTGTATTTCCATTGATTAAGGTATAGTCAGTATCCCCTTCAATGGAGAGACCGATTGAGGTAGTTCCACTGACCGTATTCTGTGAAATTGTGTTGTTCCGGCAAGTGCCATTTTCAAATTCATTCCAACTTATGACATGGATTCCCAAAGCGACAGCACAAGAAATATTGTTATCCCTGATCGTCATGTTGGATACTGCCAAGGCGTCTATTCCCGCATATGCTCCAAGGGATTCGTCTCCTGTTATCGTGTTTTGTATGATTTGGATGCCAGAGACACCGCCAAATATAATGATGCCACCTCCAATGGTTGAGCCTGTTGAGGTCACGTCAATATTGAATTTCTGAATTTTGACATTGTTTGCACCTTCTCCCAGGAAGAATCCACCGTTCAATAATACATTGCCCACCGCCTTGATATTCAGGCCAGCAGTGCTGACAAACACCGTTTCGTTGTAGGTGCCGCCATTGACAAAAATATTGGTACCAGCCGAAGCAGCGTCAACTGCCTCCTGGATGGTCGGATAATCGGCAGGGACGTTGATGGTTGAACTGCGAAACGAAACCTCGCTGCCCAATTGTGCCAGCCTGGCCTGATTGCCTGCAATCAACCCATTGAGCTTATCCATATTGGGTTTGGGCGTTTCAATTCTTTTAATCGTTTTGTTCCCGATAGGTGTTTCGAGGCTCGAAACCGCTGCTTCCTCTTTTGAGCAACCGTACAGGAATACAAGTGAAAGGACAGCTAAGAAAAGAAAATTTTTCATTTGGAAAAAATTTAAAGGTGAAAAAAGATGTGGCTACTTAGGTTCTTTTGTTATTGATAATCAAGCACTTACAAAGAAAATGCACATGGATTGAAAAGACCTTATTATTTGTAATGCGTGCATTGAAAATCAATGAGTTAGGAGTACCTATGTAGTTGCCGATTTAACTCAGTCTATTGATCAATATTTGGGGAAGAGCCTAACTTTATGCGCCCATTTTGAGCTGCCTATTTTTTGGCAAAACCAAGGTTCAAGTTCCCAACAGCATCCTCATTGATTATCAAAAGCGAGCCTTTGACGCACAGGTCATTGCCCGTTGGGCAATCCCATTGGGCCGCGTAAGCCACCAATTGGGCATCTTGCTCGATGGTCAGTTTGGCATTCGAATGAACCAGAATGGAGTTCACCTCGAACTGGCCATTTTTGATGACAGGGGCTGCCAGCGTCGTGGTAGAGACATCAGGGATGACCACATTGGAAAACTCATCCGGCACTTTGTGGTTGCTCCAGTTCTTGGGGCAGTTCCATTCATGCTCCTGACCTGCGGCACCGCCCTTCCAAGTGGAAGTGGTTTGAGCGGAGAGGGTAAAATTGAAGCTAAGGAAAAGGGCGATGACGATGGTTGTTGCTTTCATTTGACGCTTTTTTGATGATGAGTTTGGAGTGGTTGATGGCATTTGATTTTTCATGACAAAAGGATTTTGTTGTTCAGCGGGCTTCTCAAGTGAATGTCCATTTGTCCTGATTTGTAAGATTGGTTACCATGCCTTCACCTCTTTTTTTTTAAATCACTTGGCTGGAAGCCTGCCTTTCAGGAATGAAGCAAAGGTGTGGGCAAACGGCAGCAAAGCCCTACCTCCCATCGGTCAAAAGATACCTGGCATGTTGCAGGGCGGGATTTTTACTTACTTGCTATGTTGCATAGAAAAAAGCGGGACACACCTAACTGGTTGATAATTAGGCATTAACGTGTTGCATAGGTAGAAAGGCATCCCGCTCAATGGTCAGTTTGGCATTCGACTGAAGCTGGGTGGAGTTCACCTCGAACCGTCCGTTCTTTACAGCAGGCGCTGCCAGTATCGTCGTTGAAACATCGAGGATGACCAAATTTGAAAATTCATCCGGCACTTTCTGGTTGCTCCAGTTCTTGGGGCAGTTCCAGTTGGTCTGCTGGCCGGGGGCGCAGCCTTTCCAAGTGGTGGAAGTTTGTGCGGTAAGTGAGTAGTTGAAACTGAGCACAAGGGCTTAGATGATGGAAAAGCTGATGCTTTTATTTGACTACTTATAGCTCATGCCGCCAAGTTGCGTGCATGGTTGATGAAGTTGATAATGGTTTATAAAAGGTTGATTATCAACTTCATCAACCCTTATCAACCATGCACAAAACTTGCCGACTCGCAGTATATAATGATGAATCTTGAGTGGTGGTTTTCATTTGATTTTGATTTGGTAACGCTATGCTGAAATGATTGCCATGGTTTTTTCCTTTTTAGGGAAAACCCAAAAACCCTTGAAATTCAACGCCGCTTCGCCAACATATCCGCACCTCCTACCTGGCAGGTGATGATACCATTTCCCTGCACCCGTTGCCTAAAGGCGATGCTCGTATGCACAGCTTCACCGATTTCAAGTGTGCCGTTGTTCTCGATTTTGCCGAAGACAGTGATACCCCCGAACCGCCCAGTTTCGCCAAGAACGGCAAGGTTTGCGCCGACCTGAATGGTCAGCGAAGTTCCGCCTTCCATCAGCAGGGCGTCAATCGGTGCCACAGTGTCTTTGATGACTGGGTAATACTGAACATTATATGGGATGATGACCTGCGTGAACTCATCTGGCGTCTTGCCTTCGCTCCAGTTTGCAGCGCAGTTCCAGTCGGTGGTGCGGCCGGGCTTGCCGCCTTGCCAGGTGGCGGTGGTTTGTGCGGAAAGCGAGATGCTGAGGCCGAGGATTAGGGTCAGGGTGGCGGCGATGGAAAAGGTTAGATTTTTCATGTGGTCAGATTTTTTTTGTTGAAAGTGAACCGATTGTTTTCGTTTACTTTGATGCGACAAAGATGCCGGGCGAAGTTTCGACCTCAAAGCGGTGTTTTCCCATTGGCAGGTTTGGCTTTCCCGTTGGTAATAATTTGACAAAGACCCTATGCTTACAGCCATCATCATTGAAGACAACTTGGATGCGGTGGAGAAACTGCAATTCCTTCTGACCAAGTACTGCACAGGCAGCATCCAAATCCAAGTATCTGCCAACTCGGGGCAAGCGGGCATTGCCGCCATTTCCGCCCACCGCCCCGACCTCGTCTTCCTCGACATCGAACTGGGCGACATGACGGCCTTCGAGATGCTTGAACGCATCGAACCCGTTGATTTTCAGGTCATATTTACCACGGCCCACGACCACTACGCCATCAAGGCCATCCGCTACAGCGCCGTGGACTACCTGCAAAAGCCCATCGGGCGGGAGGAACTACTGGCCGCCATCGCCCGTGCCGAGAACAACCCGAACCGGATGCTGCGGGAGCAGGTAAACCTGCTGGCGCAAAACGCCCACACCAAAGCCGTCCTGCCAGAAAAAATCGCCCTGACCACTTCCGACGGATTGATTTTCATCAAAATAGCCGACATCACACGTTGCGAGAGCGACCGCATGTACACCGTCGTGACACTGGCCAGCGGCGAAAAAGTCATGGTCTCCAAACCGATGGGCCAATTGGAGGAGATACTCGACGGGCACGGCTTTTTCCGCATCCACAATTCCCACCTCATCAACATGAACCATATCCGCCAGTTCGTGCGCACCGACGGCGGCTACGTGGTGATGGACGATGGGGCCACGGTGAGTGTGGCCCGCAACCGGAAGGAGGAGTTTTTGGAGTTGTTCTCCAAATTTTAAGGAATACAACCAAGCGGAAAGCGGCGATTACCAACGGGAAAGTACAAAGGCAGGCACAAAGTCGGCGAGCGTATTTTTATCAAAATATCCAATCCATGAAGCTACCTATCTTGTTAAGTTTCCTGACTGTTATTCCAGCATTATTGATTGGCCAACCGGCCAAAGAAGCTGAGTTTGACTCATTGTCCCGCCCCCTTCCGGCAGGAGCAACGGTGCGTGAGCAGGCGGAGCAGTACAGGACAATAATGTGGTACCAATTCGTCCATGGAGATAGCCCCTGGGATGCCCGATTGGACAGCCTTTTTCACTGCTGCATCGCCGGAAAATCAGGGGACAAGCGATATGAAAAGACGATTGAAGCCGACCTGGATTTTTACAGAGGCGTAAAGATGATGGTGTCGGGCTATTTTCCCGACTCCACGAGGCGTTTTTTTGAAAGTGCTTTGGTAAAATATACTGCTATTGGAGATTCTCTAAAAATTGGATGGGCGCATTTGTCACTGAGTAGTATTGCTATAAATTTGGGCGACAGCCTCTTATTTGCCCAACATTATTCCCAAGCCATTGGGTATTCCCCATTCGTAAAAAAACCAGTTGACCTCCGACACTTTTTCATGTATTGCGCCACTCAATGCCGTTTTTTTGAAAGATATGCAGAAGCGGCATCGCACTTTTTTAAAATACTTGAATCTGCTGATGAGTCCAGCGATTGGCATGCGACATTTATAAAAGCCCATGCTTTGGGGGGCATTGCCGATATTTACTATGAAATCCGTGATTTTATCAATGCGGAGCGGTACGCCAGAATGGCTGTTCAAGCTGGTTTTGAAGCAAAATCACAGGTGGCAGACTTCCATTATATGTTATTGGGGTTAATTATGATAGAACAAAGAGCTTATGAAGCGGCATTGCCCATATTAACAAAAGCGGAAGGGTGTGAACTATGTTATTCCTACCCTGCGAACCAAAGTACCATTTTGTTTGCAAAAGCAACCTGTTATCGCAAAATGGGAAACCTCAAAACGGCGCTTTCACTGGCTAAAAAAGCAGTGCAAATAACTCCTATCACCACGAACGTCGCTGTGGGTGCGATATCATTGATGGAACTGGCCGAATGTGAATTTGCACTTGGCATGTCCGACAACGCGCTGAAACACGTTTTGTTATCTTATGAAACTTTTGTCAGTTCCAAAAACAACTGGGGCAAAGTGCGGGCTTCCGAATTGCTGGCCAACATCTATAAAGCTAAAGGCAACTATCGAAAAGCACTGGAGTACAGTGAACTGCACAACCAGCACCAGCAGCATGTCGAACGCCAGCAAAGCAACCGCCAGTTGACGATGGGTGAGTTCACCCGTGATAACGCCGCTGAGAAAGCCCAGCGGGAAGCCGAGGTGAAGGCCCAGTTCGACCAGCAGCGAAACATCCGCTACGGCCTCTTCGCTGGACTGGGCGTACTGGCTATCTTGGCTTTTTTGCTCTACAACCGCTACCGCTACAAGCAGCGCACTGCCGAACAACTCGAAGCCAAAAACCTGGAAGTGGAAGCCGCCCGCCGCCGTGCCGAAGCCTCCGAGGCCTTCAAGTCCCGCTTCCTCGCCAACATGAGCCACGAGATACGCACCCCACTCCACGGCATCGCCGGCTTCACCGACCTCGTGCTGGAGACCTCCCTCTCGGAAAAACAGCGCCGCTACCTCTCCTCCATCCACCACAGCACTGAGCGGCTCACCGAGGTGGTGAACGACATCCTCAACATCAGCAAGTTGGAGGCCGGGGAGGTCAAGCTGCGGCAAGTGCCGTTCTCACCCGTCCGCGTCGCCCACGACGTGCAGGAGGCACTCTCCGTCCGTGCCGAAAACAAGGGCATCGGGCTGACCGTCCATATCGGGGAAGGCGTACCCGAAGCGGTGCTCGGAGACCCCACCCGCCTCTACCAAATCCTGATGAACCTTGCGGGGAATGCGGTGAAGTTCACTTCAGTGGGCAGTGTGCAGTTGGCAGTTTCCAGTCCTGAGTTGGCAGTTGGCAGTTGGCAGTCTCCGGACGGCTCACCCGCTCACGCTCTTACATCTCTCTCCTTCTCACTCTCTGACACGGGGATTGGCATCCCTTCGGAAAAACTGTCCACCATCTTCGACAGCTTCCAGCAGGCCAACGAAGACACCACCGCCCGCTTCGGCGGCACGGGCCTCGGCCTCACCATCGCACGGGAACTGGTGCAGTTGCACGGCTCGGACATCCATGTGGAAAGCGAGGTGGGCAAGGGTTCCACATTCTCGTTTACCCTCAGTCTGCCGTTGGCGGATGCCGCCGATTTGGAAGCAAAAACTGACATCGGCGACTCGCTGTACTTCACCCAACCGCTGCGCATCCTGCTTGCCGACGACAACGCCTTCAACCGGGAAATTGCGGTGGAGGCATTGCTCCGGCATTTTGAAAATGCGGAAATCGTGGAAGCTGTCAACGGAAAAGAGGCGGTGAATTTTTTGGGAAAACAAGCCTTCGACCTCGTGCTGATGGACATGCAGATGCCGGAGATGAACGGCATCGAGGCCACGCAGCACATCCGGCAGCATTTGCCCGAAGGCAAAAAAGAGGTGCCCATCATCGCCCTCACCGCCTCCGCCACACCGGAAGAAATCGAAAAGGCGTTGGAATCGGGGATGAACCGCCACCTGGGCAAGCCCTTCAAGCCGCATGAACTGGCGAGGGCCATCGCCGGGGTGCTGGGTTTGGGCACTGGCCAAGACTTTCCAAGTTTTGAAAACTTGGAAAGTCTAATCCCGGAACAGGACAGCCAGTTTGACCTCCGCTTCCTGCGTGACTTCTG
Source organism: Saprospiraceae bacterium (assembly GCA_031426435.1). GTDB lineage: Bacteria > Bacteroidota > Bacteroidia > Chitinophagales > Saprospiraceae > UBA6168. The sequence continues at coordinate 12,666 of JANPLH010000173.1, forward strand.
CAACGGCGACGAGGCGCAGGTGCAGCATTTCCTGCAAAAATTTATGACCCAGTGCCCACTGAAATCGAGCGATTGGAGGCGGCTTTTCAACAGCAGGACCGGGAGGCCATCTACCAGGCGGCGCACTTCTTCAAGCCGCAGTTGGAGTTCGTGGGGTTGCGAGCGGCGGCAGATTTGGCGGCAACCATCGAATTGGAAGCACGGAATGGACAGGTTAATCCTGATTTGCTGGAGACACTCAAAAAAGAGATAGATGCGGGTTTGACAATCTTAAAAACGAAGTAGCTATGAATGGGACAAGAAAATATTTCACGGCTATGCTGTTTTACTTGCTCCTTTGCATGACAGCTACCGCTCAAGGCATGTTGCCCCCACCTCATAAATTATGCATTGATTGCACTGGTGATTCGATTAATCAAATCATGCTGAAAGCCCGGACTTCTGAAGATACGCTATATGCATTTGTCGCAGACCTGGACAATCACGGTGGGCCTGAAAATAATGAAGGTTTTGTTTCCTTGGTTAATAAATTGGTTCAATTGAATAACAGACTAAAATTAGTTGACACCAAGCCCTATGAATTATATCGGGACGGGGTGTTGTTGTGGGATCGAAATGAGAAAGAAAATTCTATAAAGAAACTGAAAGAAGCCATTGAGGCATTTGACAGACAAAAAAAGATACTGGGTGATTTGAGCTTGCTGAATGCGCTTCGGGTATATTTAAGCTTTGCCGGATTGCACGAAGAGCGGCTTGCTTATTATCAGGAAAAATTGAAGTATTACCAAGAAAATGGCCCTCTTGAAAATATGGCAGCATGTTATCACGCAATTGCTGGGTATTATGTTTATAAAGCCGATTACAACCTTGCCATTAGCAACTATTTGAAAGCCGCAGATTGTTATAAAGACTTTTCAGCTCGCGGTTACTGCAATGATATATGTGCGGCCGGGAAATTTTATTATGAGTGGGGAAATTACGAAAGGTCTCAATATTATTTACAAATCGGACATGAGTTAGCTCGTAAGACAAGAAACTGGAATAATGCGATTATGTCTAAAGTTGCACTTGTTTTATTAGATAAGAAAAAAAAGGACTACTCGGAGGCTTTAAAAAACATTAACGAGTCTCTGGAGCTTTGTGACCAGCTTCTTGAAACTGAGTTCAAAGCAATAAGCCTTGCTGAAAAAGGAGGTATTCTTCTTGAGATGAATAAACCGGAAGAAGCATATCAGGTTTTGGGCATTGCCATGGCATTTAGGGATTCTATTTCGTTATCAATGGTTACGCCACAGGGTAATTTTGAGGGCGAATATTATCTGTACAAATACTATTACGCCAAAGGTGATGAAGTGAATGCAGAAAAACAATTATTAACAGCCTATGATAAAGCTATCGAAGCAAAGTCAGACGGGTTGAGACAGAAGTACAGCAAAGAACTGGCAACTTTTTATTCAGGAACCGACAAGCCCGATAAGGCTATCCAATTTGCATTAAACTACATCATTTTTGGTGATTCACTCCGTGAAGCACAAAATACGTACAACCTTGCAAAATTTGAAAACGAACAAAAGGAGCAAGAGAGTGAAAAAAAAGTTCAGGGCCTGCAAATTCAGAAAGCACAGCAAAGGAACTACTTCGTAATAGGTGGAGCTTTACTGTTGCTGCTTTCTGTTGCCATATTCAGCCGTCTTCAGTTCATGCGCAGAATGAAAAAGCAGCTCGAAGCCAAAAACATAGAAGTAGAAGCGGCCCGTCGCCGTGCCGAGGCATCCGAAGCCTTCAAGTCCCGCTTCCTCGCCAACATGAGCCACGAGATACGCACCCCCCTGCACGGCATCGCCGGCTTCACCGACCTCGTGCTGGAGACCTCCCTCTCGGAAAAACAGCGCCGCTACCTCTCCTCCATCCACCACAGCACCGAGCGGCTCACCGAGGTGGTGAACGACATCCTCGACATCAGCAAGTTGGAGGCCGGGGAGGTCAAGCTGCGCCAAGTGCCGTTCTCACCCGCCCGCATCGCCCACGACGTGCAGGAGGCGCTCTCCGTCCGTGCCGAAAACAAGGGCATCGGCTTGACCGTCCACATCGGCGAAGGTGTGCCCGCCGCCGTCCTCGGCGACCCGACCCGCCTCTACCAAATCCTGATGAACCTGGCGGGGAATGCGGTGAAGTTTACCGAAAATGGCGAAGTCCGGCTGATGGTGGACGGTGGACGACAGATGGTGGACGGCTCACCCGCTCACGCGCTCACCCCGCTCACCTTCTCACTCGCTGACTCAGGAATCGGCATCCCTTCGGAAAAATTGGCGACTATATTCGACAGCTTCCAGCAGGCCGGGGAGGACACCACCGCCCGCTTCGGTGGCACGGGCCTCGGCCTCACCATCGCACGGGAACTGGTGCAGTTGCACGGCTCGGATATTCAAGTGGAAAGCAGCACTTCCCCTTCAGGGGACCGAGGGGCAGGCTCGACCTTCTCGTTTGTGCTCAGTTTGCCGCTGGCGGATGCTGCCGATTTGGAAGCAAAAACCGACCTCGGCGACTCGCTCTACTTTTCCCAGCCGCTGCGCATCCTGCTTGCCGACGACAATTCGCTGAACCGAGAAATCGCCACCGAGGCCATTCGCCGCCATTTTGAAAATGCCGAAATCGTGGAGGCGGTGAATGGAAAGGAGACCGTCGAGTTGTTGGGACAGCAGGCCTTCGATATTGTGCTAATGGACATGCAGATGCCCAAAATGAATGGCATCGAGGCCACCCGGCACATCCGCCAGCAGTTCACGGGGCAAAAGCAAACAGTCCCCATCATCGCCCTCACCGCCAGCGCCACGCCGGAAGAAATCGAAAAGGCGTTGGAATCGGGGATGAACCGGCATCTGGGAAAGCCGTTTAAGCCTGTGCAACTGGCGCAGGTCATCGCCGAGGTACTGGGGCTTTCCGTGGGCGAAAAAACGTCGGCGAGGTTCCAAACCTCGCCGACGTTGGCACCAGTATTGGGCGGAGATTTCGATCTGCGCTTCCTGCGTGATTTCTGCAAAGGCGACGAGGAGCAGGTGCAGCATTTTATCCAAAAATTCAAGGCGCAATGCCCGCTGGAAATCAAGCGATTGGAAGCGGCTTTTGAAAAACAAGACCGGGAGGCCATTTACCAGGCGGCTCACAGCTTCAAGCCGCAGTTGGAGTTCGTGGGCTTGAAGGTAGCTGCGGCTTTGGCCATGGAGTTGGAAAAAGGAGCCAAAAGTGGAGCAGCGATTGAAGCGTTGAACCATTTGTTCGGACAACTAAAAGAGGGGTTGACCGCTGAGTGAATCAAGGTAGTTATTTGGGGGTCTTTACAAACAAAGCCGCCGCTCCCACAATGGCAGGAGCGGCGGCTATGAAAAACGCTGAACGCTTGCTGATTTTAGTGCCCTCTACTAACCTTATTTCGAGGTAACTGCATGCAGGGACAGCTTTTTCACCACAACTCCCTGCTCACTCGTTAGCCTGACAAAATACTCGCCGCTGCTCAGGTTTTGCTCCGCAAAATCAAGCTGCAGCAAATGCGCCCCCACCTCTATTTTTTGCACAGAAACCGCTCTGCCCAAATGGTCGAAAACCATAAGCATGGCGTCGCCATCTTCATCGAGGCCGTGCAGGTCAACGGTCAATTTGCCATTGGTGGGGTTGGGGTAGAGTTCCATTTGCAGTCCTTCAGCTACCTCGAAACCAATGCCGCCCACCGGTGCCGAGATATTCTGTGCACAGCCGACACAGGGGCCAGCCCAGTCGCCGTGGCCGATATGCGCAGGCACGGCATTTTTGTTGATGCAAAGGGTGCTGCGGTTGCCGTACTCGTCCACGTGGCAGACAGTGAGCTTGTTGTTGCCGCATTTCCAAGCTGCAGCGTATTGAGCGTAAGGCAATGACTGGCTGCAATCAGGTATGTTGTCGCCGTTGTTGTCCACGGAGTCGTCGCCGCCGGGGCAAATGTCATTTGCATCAGCAATCCCGTCGCAGTCGCTGTCTGAGTTGGGTGCATTAACGATAATGCAGCCAACGATGATGACCGATTCTCCATTCATTTCGGTAACGGCTGCATATCCGGTTTGACAGTCACAGGTGCTGTTGTTGAAATTAGGGATATTGGGTACAGCAAATGGGCAGGGGTCGCAGGCGTCGCCAATCCCATCACCATCCGCATCAGCCTGGCTGGCGTTTGTGACGGTTGGGCAGTTATCGCTGCCGTCAGCAACCCCGTCGTTGTCGTCGTCGGGATCGCAGGCGTTGCCGAGGCCATCGCCGTCCGTATCCAATTGATTGGCATTGGAGATTAAAGGGCAGTTGTCGCTGCCGTCAGCAACCCCGTCGTTGTCATCGTCCGAGTCACAGACATTGCCGAGGCCATCGCCGTCCGTGTCCAATTGATTGTCATTGGATATTTAAGGGCAGTTATCGCTGCCGTCAGCAAAGCCGTCGTTGTCATCGTCCGGGTCGCAGG
>JANPLH010000174.1:0-15957 GCA_031426435.1 Saprospiraceae bacterium
GTGTCGCAACGCAAAACTTCACGACCTTTTTTAATTCACCAAATTTCCGGGCTTAAACTGCACGGACTATTGATTATGAAATCTATCTTATTTTGTTTTATGATTTTAGCAATGCATACCACATGTGCTCTGCAAAAGGTAGGGAAATTTCAAACAAATGAAAAAGCTCTAGAAGACCGTGAAATACATGTAACGCTGGAGTACCTTTCTACAAGGACAAGGACTCATTTTTTTCCTTGTACAGATTTAAAAATCCAAGGAAACAAGCTTGAAGAGCAGCGTTGTGGTGATGAATCTTTTAAGCAATATATCATTGCCAATTTAAATGATTCTATTCATGTATGTAGTTCGGAAGGGACTGTAATTGTTCAGTTTACAGTGAGAAAAGATGCAAATTTTGAAGAAGGAAGTATTATTCAAGAAACCGATAGCGGCTGCGGTGAAAAATTGTTACAGATATTAAAGAAAATGCCACAATGGTCACATGACATTCCTCGGAACATACAATATCCTGAAGAATACAAATTGTACGTACAATTTAAGTGAGGTAGTTTTCAATAACAACTAGTTGAGCACTTTCAAGATGTTTGACCCGAAAGTGGGGCGGATAAAGGAGCTACTGCTGGAAATGGACGTGAACACCCTGCCGCCAGTGGAATGTTTGATGCGGTTGAATGAGTTGAAGCGGTTGACGGAAGAGTAACACGGACTGGCAGTCCGTGCTTTCGCAAAAACGGATTGGCTGCAACTTGGGAAGCGGGAAAGCACGGTCTGGCAGACCATTTTACGTTACTGGAAATAGACGTGAACATAATGTCGCCCATATCGTGCTTGATGCAATTGAATCCGTTGAAGCAATTGGCGGAGCGGAAAATAAAATTTGAACATTGAGATAAGCTGGCCGTTTTACCACCCAAAATCAAAAATAAAATGGACAACATTAAAAATCTTAAAGGATTAGATTCCATTGAAAAAATGCGGGAACTGGTGGACAAAGTCAACATCGGCATGTTGTGCACCAAGCTTTCTCATTTTCCGTTTTCTGTCCGACCGATGGCAGCGCACCAGGTTGACGATGAGGGGAATATCTGGTTCATGAGCGTTCGTAATGGCGAGCACAATGCGGATATAAAAAAGGACAACCGGGTTCAATTGATTTTTGCACATCCCGGTAGTTCGGACTATTTGAGTGTTTCAGGTACTGCCGAAATAGTTGAAGACCCGGAAAAGGTGAAAGAACTGTGGACACCGATTGCCAAGGTGTGGTTCCCCGAAGGTAAGGATGACCCCAATATCACCTTGATAAAAGTAGCTACAAGTGATGGCTATTATTGGGACACCAAATCCAATAAAATGGTGGCGATGCTAAAAATGGCGGCGAGCATCGTGGTCGGCAGGACCATGGATGATTCCATTGAAGGGGAAATCAAAGTTTAATACTTTGAAAGGCAATCGCATAAATTATTAAGACTGGAAATGGACGTGAACACCATGACGCCCGTGGAATGCTTGATGGGGTTGCAAGTTCAGTTTAGGAATGCCCATTCAATGTTTAAAATGACTATTGCCCTGAAGTATAACCAATAAAAATTGATAGGCTATTTCACATGTTTTCTTCCGAATCTGTAATGGTGTACCGTTTAAATGCGATTTTAGGCGATGCAATTTATCTTCATAATATACAGAAAGGAAGGTAGTCCCTACAGGCTTGTCTGGCCCTTCGCTCCCTCCTGAGGATGCAAGTCCAGTCACCGCCATGTATATATCTGCTTTGAAAAGCTTGGAAATGCTAACCGCCAATTTATCAGTAACTTCCTGAGACTCAGGGGTAAATTTTTCAATGACGGAACGGGGAATATGACAAACTTCAACTTTTATATCAGGGTGGTAGCATACGATGCTACCTCTCAACACCTCTGAAGTTCCTTTTACAGAGCAAAACTGATGGGCCATTAAGCCGCAGGTCATGCTCTCTGCCAATGCTACTGTTAATTTTTTTTCTTTCAGGAGCGTCATTAACTGGACAATGGTGGTTTTTGCCATTCCCCTGCTTATTTCTTTTTTTCAGGATTGCTTTTGCTGCCACTTCTGTTGCCTGCTTGGGTACCTGATTTGGGCTTATCTGTGTTGCCGACGTTGCCGCTCTTGGCTGCACCTTTCTGGACGTCTGCCCGGTCGTTGCGGTTGCCAGTAGGGCCAGCATTTGAAATGCCTTGATTTACAAAGTCTTTATTTCCCTTTTTGTCGGTGTTCCCGCTGCGATTGTTTGACTGTGGAGCGGCGGTCTTGCCTGCATTTTTTGAATCAATGGCCATAATTAACTTTTTTTGAATTGGTAAGAACAGTTGCAAACGAGGGAAAATCGCTACTGCTTTATTAACCCGCTCATTTGCCTATTATGAAAACGGGAGCAGATGGGCCATGTTCATCCTTGGGTCATGGAATGGAAAATAAGTTAGCCATCGGCGCAAGTTTTCCATACTTCGATGCCATTGAATTAAAAGGCAGAAATCCGGCATTTTCTAAAGAGACAAGCCGTCCATGTTTTCGGAAGAACTGGCCAACAGAAACTTGGCAAGCTGAAAGCAAGGTCTGCCAGACCGTGTAGGGCAAAAAGCTTGGTTACGCAAAATCTTATGGTAGATTTGCCCAAAATTTGCCAGTTAATAGACTTGAGAACACAGCTTTTCAATTATTACGACTGGCATATTTATCAGCAAGGACAATGGTTTTAAATCAAAACAAACAACAAACAGCATGAGAGTATCCGATTTCGTAGAAGTGAAACAAGGAAATATTGCCGGGCGGTACAACAAGCCGACAGCCGCTGCGGGGCATTTCATCAACGACTATATCGAGGGCCGCATTGACATCAATTGCGACTTGATGGAGTTGCTCAAGCACAAGGAGAAAATCTTTACCTACGAGTACATCTGGCACCATTACAAGTTTTTCATCACTCGGATGATTCCCGAAGTGGTGATTCACTCCAAGAAGCAGGACGAACGCATCGTGCGCAGCCATTACGACAACAAGAACGATTTGTTCAACTGGTTCCTCGGCCCTCGCATGATTTATACGAGCTGCTATTTCCAAGACCAAAACGAGTCATTGGAAGCGGCTCAGGACAATAAGATGAATCTGATTGCTCGTAAGATGCAGTTGAAGCCGGGCGAATCACTTTTAGATATTGGCTGCGGCTGGGGCACCTTGGTCATGCACTTGGCCAAGCATTATGGCGTGGATGCCACTGGCGTCACCATTGCCCAAGCTGGCGCTGATTGGGGAATGCGCCAAATCGAAGAGAATGGCGTGAAGGACAAGGCCCGCATCTGGCGAATGGACTACCGGGATATTCCAACGGACAAGAAATACGATAAAATTACTTGTCTTGAAATGGCGGAGCACGTTGGCATCAAGTATTTCAAGAAGTTCATGGCGCAGATTTACGACCTGCTCAAGGACGACGGCCTTTTTTACCTCCAAATTGCTGGCCTGCGGGAGCGTGACAGTCACCTCTTTTCCATGAAGAACCGGGAAGAACTCGTTTGGGGGCTTTTCATGGCCGAGCAAATATTTGCTGGTGCGGATGCCAGCCTGCCCCTAAACTGGGATTTGCAGCGCATCGAAAAAGTCGGGTTTGAGGTGCACAGCGTGGAGAACATCGGCATCCACTATGGCAAGACCATCCATTTCTGGTACGACAACTGGCAGCGCAATAAAGAAAAAGTCTTGGAAAAATACGGCCAGCGTACTTTCCGGATTTACGAAATATTCCTTGGATGGTCGGTTTATACGGCAAGGCAGGGCGGCTCCACGGCTTATCAGATTGTCTGCCGGAAGAACTTGAACAATGCAGACCGCAACCGTTTCATCGGCAAAACCAATTTGGGGGAAATGGAATAGTGGCCATGACGAAAGCTTGTCCCTATTATTGAAACAGGGCTTGGTTGCGAAGCCAAGCCCTGTTCTATACAGTATATTTTTACAGGAAATCCACTGAATTTTCACCTAAGGATTTCTTCCGAATCAATATCATGGATTGCCCTTAAAACATCCCGGCGGCTAATTTGCCCCACCAATTTTCCAAGATCGTCCACGACCAACAGCCGTTTGTAAATGGAATTGAGGAAGATGGAAGCTACTTCATAAATATCGGCATGAACGGAGACGGTCCGCATGACATTTGACATGTAATTGGACACGGTTCTATTTTCAATGGGCTGGTTGTGGTAAGCTCCATCAAACAATACCTTCAGGCAATCCTTGTCGTCAATCAATCCAACCAAATCCCCTTTCTCGTTCAGCACTGGTGCGCCGGTAATCTTGTTGCTTAAAAGGGTGTTGATGACCTCCATAATGGGAGTTTCAGGCTCGAAAGTGATGAGTTTTTTCGTCATGTAATCCGTGACGAGTGGCCTCTCCATTACAGGCCTTAATGGGCTATCAGTTACAGCTTTCTGTTGGAAGTTCTTCATTGGCTAAGTGTTAAGTAAGTGAAAAAATATTGCCGCAAGGTAACAAATATTTTGACTTTTACAAAATAGCTGAATTTTTACGGCACAGGTAGCGACAAAGTCAATTGCAACGTTGGTGGAAACAGCATTTCCCCAAATTCATAACCTACCAATCCTGGATTTTATGATTTGTAAATTCTCGAATTTACCAGTTCATATCAATCAATCAATCAATGAATAGTTGCACTCAATGATAGCAAGGCTAACAAACAGAAGTTGACCTTGTGCTGATACAGGGAATCTATTTGATGTTGGGTTTTGCGGCTTTTAATCCGCCTTAATACCCATGCTTCATCAGCCAGTCATTGCAATTTTGAGTCACTGGGATATAGGTACTGTTGCGTTGGAAGAATTTGACCTTCAAGCCGGTTGGTGAGAAATCGAGCATGGCCCAATTGTGCTTTTCCTTGAACAGCTTGATATGCATGCCGGAGGAAAAAATGATTTGTGGAGGTGTGGAGACGCCCTTGGTTAGTTTTCTGGGCTTAATGAAGGCATTTTTATGGATGTCGCCCGCTAAGAAAAGAACGTTTTTATGAGTTGCCAACAATTGCGAAAGCCTTAGCAATTCTTTGGGATAGGGCCACCAATTTTCATCCCCTTGGGTCAATGATAATCCCCCGCAGATGAGGGTGTATTTTAAGTTATGTTCCAATTTTTCGGCTAAAAACCTGAATTGTTTTTCGCCCAACATTTTGCTGCTCTCACCCTGTTTTTCGGCGTAGTAGCGGTTATCCAAAAAGATTACCCGTGCAATTGGCGTGTCAATCGAGTAATAAACCTCTGGTAGATTGGTGGAACAGTTTTCAAAATAATGGTGGAATTGTGACCTTGAAAAGTCTTTTTTTGCCTTGCTAATTGCTGAGGTCATTTCAGCTCCTTTTGCACCATTCCAAGCAAAATCATGGTCATCCCAGACCCCGAAGAACCCATTTTTGGCACACATATACTCCCTCAAATGCTTAAAATGAAGTTCGTTCCATTGATTGTCGTACTTGGTGGTCATTTCGGATTTGAACTTTTCCAAGGAATATCGTGCGGGCCTACCAGCGTCCTTTATCCAATCCATATATATGTTGTCCCCTAACAAGAACAAATAGTCAGGGTCTTGCTGAAAAATGAAATCCCATTCAGGTTGAGAGGGAAAACTTTCAAAACGACTGCATGAGGTAAAGGCTATTTTCATGGCGGAATTTAGGAAAAATTCGGCTATGCTATAATTGCACCAATTGCACATTCACTGCTACTGGCCCTTTTGGACCTTTCTCGATTTCAAAAACAACCTTGTCGTTTACTTTGATAGGGCCATCCAGCGAATTGGCGTGCACGAAGATGCGCATGTCAGATTCCCGGTCTATGATGAACCCAAAACCTTTGGCGTCATCAAAATAGCTGACTTTGCCTTTGCGAATAGTGTCTTCCTTTTCCCGTTTTGGCACACCGATTTCGATGTCTTCTTTTGCCACTTTTTTCTTTTTGGTGGGGTCGGGTGGGGTAGAGGAGAGATTACCGTTCTCGTCCACGTAGGCCAACATGTCCTCAAAGGACTTGCCACCTTCCTCCTTGTCAGCTTTCCGCTGCTCTTTGCGATACTCCTTATCCTGCCTTTTTTTGTGTTTTTTCTTTTCGTTTTCTTTCTTGCTGTACGTCTCTCTTGATTTTGCCATTTTAAATTTTTAGCTGAAAACCCGGGCAGTAGTGCCTTGTGAATGGTAGCCAAGCTCCCGTTTTTTCGTGAATTTCGCAAAGCTACGATTTTTATACGGGGGCAAACCTGACTTGAACGCTATTGGACAAAATTAATCCAATGAAACATCTGCAAATGATGCCAATTCGTTTGAAGGGCCAATGCAATAGCTAATCAATTTCATAGTGAAGCAAAATAGGTTTACCGCCTGAAACCCGCCTTTGGCGCTGCGGGCATTTTTCCAGAAGCAAAACCTGGCATCTTTGTCATCTGGTGCATCATCTTCCGCATCTGGTCGAACTGTTTGATGAACAAGTTGATCTGATTCAAATCCTGCCCACTGCCCTTGGAGATTCGCTTTTTGCGGCTCATGTTGAGCAGTTCAGGATTGCCCCGCTCTTTTGGGGTCATGGAGAAAATGATGGCCTCTACCCGGTTCAGTGCCTTGTCATCAATATCAACATCCTTCATGGCCTTGCTCACACCAGGTATCATGTTGATGAGCGACTTCATATCTCCCATGCGCCTTATTTGCTTGATTTGGCTAAGAAAATCATCGAAGTCGAACTTGTTCTTCATGATTTTCTTCTCCAACCTCTTGGCTTCTACCTCGTCGAACTGCTCCTGGGCCTTTTCCACCAAGCTGACAATGTCGCCCATGCCAAGTATGCGCTGGGCCATCCGCTCCGGGTAGAACACGTCGAGCGTTTCCATTTTCTCGCCCATGCTCACAAACTTGATGGGCTTGCCAACTGTGTATTTGATGGAAAGGGCTGCACCACCACGGGTGTCGCCGTCCATTTTGGTCAGCACCACCCCGTCGAACCCGAGGCGGTCGTTAAAGGTCTTGGCGGTGTTAACGGCATCTTGACCTGTCATGGAATCTACCACGAAAAGCGTCTCGTTTGGCGAGATAGCCTCCTTGACCTTGGTGATTTCCTCCATCATCTCCTCGTCCACGGCCAAGCGGCCAGCGGTGTCCACTATGACCACGTCGAAGCCATGTGCTTGGGCATGGGCAATGGACTTCAAGGAAATTTCGACTGGGTTCTTGTTGTCAATTTCCTTGTAAACTGGCACAGAGATTTGCTCACCTATGACCATCAACTGGTCAATGGCGGCTGGGCGATATACGTCACAAGCGACGAGTAGGGGCTTTTTTTGGCGCTTGGTCTTCAGGTAGTGGGCCAGTTTGCCGCTGAAGGTCGTTTTACCCGAGCCTTGCAAGCCGGCTATCAGGATGACCGTCGGTGAGCCTTTCAGATTAATGCCGGCCGCTTGGCCGCCCATCAGTTCTGTCAACTCGTCGCTGACGATTTTCACCATTAACTGGCCAGGGTTCACAGCCTTGAGCACGTTTTCAGTGCCGAGCGCCTTTTCCCGTATTTTCTCAGTGAATTCCTTGGCGATGGTGTAGTTCACGTCCGCTGCCACGAGCGCACGGCGTACTTCTTTGATGCTTTCCGCAATATTGAGTTCGGTCAGTTTGCGCTCCCCGGTGAGCGATTTGAAAGCGAGGTCAAGTTTCTCAGATAAATTGTCGAACATGGCTTGTCAATGATAAATGATGAATGGTGAATTTGGCGGGTGCAAAGATAATTTTTTCGGAGAAAGTAGTCCTACTTGCAAACTGCCTCCATCCCTTTCAATAGCGCCGTGTCGAACTTGAGCGACTCTGGAGCTTTTGTCGCATCAGGAAATAGTTCCCAAAGCGACTGTTGCAAAGGGTTGTATTGAACCCACAATATAGTGCTACCCAAGTCAACTTGGTTGGCACTTAGCCGATAAACCCAAGCAGTATCTTTAACGATGCCGAGGTCTTCCATCCCAAAAGGATTTTTAGCAGCATACAATGAAAGTGCTTGCCCTTGTTGCCGAGCTTCCTTTTGCAGGGATTGGACTTTAGGATTGCTGCTAATTATCGCTTCCACCACCTCGTTGCAACTCCGCATTTTGGCCAAATCAGATTTTGGGTCGAGGCGTAGGACATAAACCGAGTCCAACACGAAGCCCTTTTTACGAACTTCGAGGTTGGGGAAATAGATGTCCCGTACAAAGCGCAACCCCTTGACTTCCAAGTACTTCAAGCTGTCAATCCAACCGTGTGACTGGAAGTAGCAACCTTCCAAATTTACGTCAACAAGGGAAGCGTTTTGCATTTTCACGCCTTCCAGGTTGGTGCCCGAGAAATTGCCTTCGAGGTAGATATGGCGAAGGTCGGCATTGCTAAGATTGCCGTCCAGCATCGTAATATTTTCCATTCGGCTCTCACGGAGGTTGGCACCGGCAAGATTGATACCGTTCATGGACGTATTTCGAAAAGTTGCTTCTTCCAGCCAAGCATTGGATAGGTCGGCATCTTGCAGGTCGGCATAATTGAAGTTGGCGTTGGAAAATGAGGAGTGCGCTAGTTTTGCTCTCCGCAGGTATGCCTCCGAAAAATTGGCTTCCCTAAGGTCAGCATAGTTGAAGTTGGCACGTGCGTAAATCTTGTCGTAGGTAGACTTGTCAAGGTTGCTGTTGACCAACGAAAAAAGCAATTGACCACGTTCAGGACTGAGCTGGCGGGGCGTCAAAGAGTCGTTTTCGAGGTAGCGATAAGGCCTCATGGACTGGCTGAGGGAAACGATTCGACCTATGAGCGGGTCACTAAGGCTACGGTTGGCGTTGCTCCGCAATTCGATGTCGAGCTTGTCCATGATATTGCTCATGAAAAAAATGAGGGAGCTGCGCCGGTTGCCTTCTTCAAGATTGATTTGTTGGTCGAGGCGCTCGTTTTGGCGACCTAAAAGCCCATTTTGGATGTCCAATTTTTCGTTTTGGCGACCGAGCATCCAAGTTTGTACTGCCATGATTAGTAAAGGTGCCATTGCAGCTACAATGGCAAAAGTTCCAATTCGGGTTATTCGCCAAACCACTTGCGCCAAGATTTCTGAAAGCGTGTCCTTAGACACTTTGCCGCCGGGCAGTTCATCCAAAAGTTGCCGGAAACTGTTTTTTAATCCCTTTCCTGCCAGCAGTCTAGTGGTAGAATCAGTTACAAGCTTGCGCACGACAGTGGTTGTTTTCTGGGTAGCTTTTTGAGCTTCCAGTTCAGCCTTTAGGCGCAGATTTTCCAACTCCAATTGAAGGAGCTTTTCGTTGTTGCTGTCAGGTGGAGGGTTCATGAAGGTTTTACTTGAAAGGCATCGTCGTTTCGTTCATGGCGTAAACATAGCAATTTCCAAAGGTGATTTTTACCCGATTTCTGGCTTGTTTCTTTTTGCCCAAAAAATCGAGAGACAGCTTGATTTGAGGCTTGAATGCACTATTCGCTCATTTTCTTTTCCACATTTAGAAAAAACAACTTAAAAATCAAACCAATTGAGCTGAAATCTGTTTAGATTTGCGCTTAGAATAAATCTAAATAAACATAACAGCATTCATGCCAGCAAGAAAAATTTATCTCGACAACAACGCCACAACGCCTTGCGACCCAAGGGTTGTTGATGCAATGATTCCCTATTTTTTTGAGCACCACGGCAATGCTGCCAGCCGCAATCATCCTTTCGGTTGGGAAGCAGAAGAGGCTGTTGACTATGCCCGTGAGCAAGTAGCCAAATTGCTTGGTGCCGATGAGAAAGAAATCATTTTCACTTCCGGCGCTACCGAAGGCGACAACCTCGCCATCAAGGGCGTCTATGAAATGTATTCCCGCAAGGGCAACCATATTATAACGGTGAAAACAGAGCACAAAGCGGTGCTCGACACTTGTAACAAGTTGGAAAAGCATGGTGCAGAAGTCACCTATCTCGATGTGAAAGGCGATGGTATGATTGACCTTGCCGAGCTTGAAGCAGCCATCAAGCCGAGCACCATAATGATATCGGTAATGTGGGCCAACAACGAGACGGGCGTCATTCAGCCGATGAAGGAAATTGGCCAGATTTGCGAAAAGCACGGCATCCTTTTCTTTAGCGATGCAACGCAGGCCGTAGGCAAAATAAAGACGCATCCAAGGGAAGTCGGTGTGCACCTGATGGCTTTTACTGCACATAAAATGTATGGGCCAAAAGGCGTTGGCGCATTGTATGTCAGCCGCAAGAACCCAAGGGTCAAAGTGACTGCCCAAATGGACGGTGGTGGCCACGAAAGGGGCATGCGCTCTGGCACTTTGAACGTGCCGGGTATAGTAGGTTTTGGCAAGGCAGCCGAAATTGCCATGAATGAAATGGAGCAAGACGCTGCCCGACTCAGCAAGCTACGTGACAAACTCGAAAAAGGCTTTTTTGAACTCGAAGAAATCTACATCAATGGCAATGTTGAGCATCGGATGCCACACGTAACCAATATCTCCTTCAAGCACGTGGAAGGTGAAGGATTGATGATGACCTTCAACCAAGAGATAGCACTTTCGTCTGGTTCTGCCTGCACTTCAGCATCACTTGAGCCATCGTATGTGCTGGTTGCTTTGGGCCTTGGCG
Source organism: Saprospiraceae bacterium (assembly GCA_031426435.1). Classification (GTDB taxonomy): domain Bacteria; phylum Bacteroidota; class Bacteroidia; order Chitinophagales; family Saprospiraceae; genus UBA6168. Next base: position 10,668 of record JANPLH010000174.1, read on the forward strand.
ACGATTTGGCACATAGTTCCCTGCGATTCAGCCTTGGCCGTTTCACCAAGGAAGAGGACGTGGACTATGCCATTGAGGCCATCAAAAAAGGCGTGAACCACATGCGTGACCTTAGCCCCATCTGGGAAATGTACAAAGAAGGCGTTGACCTCACTAAAATCGAGTGGGCGGCGCATTGACAGTTGGCAGTTTGGCAGTTGGCAGAGTGCAGTAGGTGTCAGCTAATTGCGAAACTATCCAGCAATTTCAACAATTCAACAATTCAACAATTCAACAATTTCAATATGGCTTACTCAAATAAAGTTATTGACCATTTTCAGAATCCCCGCAACGTTGGTACACTTGACAAATCAAGTAAAAACGTCGGTACTGGCCTCGTCGGTGCACCCGAGTGTGGTGACGTGATGCGCCTTCAAATCGAAGTGGATGCAGAAACGGGAGTCATTCAAGATGCCAAGTTCAAAACATTTGGATGCGGCTCAGCCATTGCATCTTCCTCATTGGCTACTGAATGGTTAAAAGGTAAATCAGTGGACGAGGCATTGACCATTGACAACATGGACATCGTGGAAGAACTGGCTTTGCCGCCAGTGAAAATCCACTGTTCTGTATTGGCGGAAGATGCCATTAAGGCGGCCATTGCCGATTACAAAAAAAAGAATGGCATCGAAGTGGAAGCGGAGGCTTCTGCCGCCTAATTTATTCGTAATCAAAAAATTAGCATCATGCTTTTCGTAGCCGAAAGTGCCAAAGAGCGCATACAGCAAATCAAACAAAAGGAGGGGCTGGGTGAAGATTATTTCATCAGGGTCAGTGTTACCAGCGGAGGCTGTTCAGGCTTGAGCTACAATATGGACTTCGACAACGAGACCCAACCCAACGACCAGGTTTTCGAGGACAATGGCACCAAGGTAGTCACTGACTTGAAAAGTTTTCTATATCTTTTCAATTCCAAGCTTGAGTTTTCGGGTGGATTGGAGGGCAAGGGTTTCTATTTCCAAAATCCGAATGCCGCCCGTACTTGCGGTTGTGGGGAGAGTTTTGCAGTATAGGAAGTTGTGGAATTCATTTCCCAACAAACAGGCCAATAAATCTAAGATGGGGAAAACGGTTTCCTAATCTTGATAAAAGAAAAGCCTCGGTGGAATTAACCAGCCGAGGCTTTTTTATGCTTCAAATTCCTGTAGGAATTATTCTTCTTCTTGCTTTGCTTCCTCTGGTGCGGCAGTTTCTTCAACTACTTCTGGTTCAGCTGCTGTTTCAACTACTTCTGGCGCAGTTTCTTCAACTACTACTGGCGCAACAGTTTCTTCAACTACTACAGGTGTAGTCTCTTCAACTACTTCTGGAGCAATTGTTTCCACCACTGCTGGTGCTGCTACTGCAGCCGCGGCTGCAACTACCACTTTAGGTACTTCCTTCTTAGGGGCTACCTTGATATCCAGACCAGCTACTTTTGCACGGAAAGCTGCTTTATCAGCGGTAATCTTGTCGGCACGGCCAGCGGTTTTAGCATCCTTAGCTGCAACGTACTCAGAGACTTTCTGGATGGCTGCCTCTTCGGAGTAAGCACCTTTCGCAACACCACGCATGACGTGCTTGCGGTAGAAAACGCCTTTGAAACGGAGCATTGCACGAACAGTGTCTGTTGGCTGGGCACCTTTTAAGAGCCAATCATAAGCCTTGTCGTTGTCAAGTTCGATGGTTGCCGGTTGTGTCAATGGGTTGTAGGTGCCGATTTTTTCGATGAAACGGCCGTCACGAGGTGAACGTGCATCTGCGATAACGATGTGGTAGAAAGGCTTTTTCTTTTTGCCCTTTCTTTGCAATCTGATTTTAACTGCCATTTTAAATGTTTGATAATGAGGCGTTTGTTTTAAAATTTTGGAACTTTGTGCACCAATAATTCAAAACACAAACCTCGATTTCACCATCCCCACTTACCCTGACGAGCAGGCGGTGGGATTAAGCGGGCGCAAAAGTAAGTTCTTTTATCTTCAGATTTCTTTTTTGTTGGTGTTTTTTTACCAAATACTTGATTTCCTCCCTTTTTTCCTCGAAAATTGCACCCACATTTGAGAGCAGCCCCCACTAAAATAAACCATTTAACTGATGAACACTATTGCCCGGACAGCCTTCTTGTCTTTCCTTCCTTTTATTATTTACTCCCAAGTTCAAATCTCAGGTATCATTAACCAGTACACCATGGTCAATGCCATTGAGCCTTGCGAATCCAAATTAACGGTTACGGACCACACAGCTTTCTCAGTAGGAAGCAAAGTACTGCTCATTCAAATGAAAGGAGCCAGCATCAACACTTCCAATTCTGGTAGCTTTGGCAATATTGAGGATATTGGCGGAGCTGGACTTTATGAAATCAATGAAATATTGAACATTACTGGCAACGATGTCTATTTGAAATATGAACTACTACACCCTTATAGTTTGAATGGACTCCAATTAGTCACAATTCCAACCTACGAAAATGCTACCGTGACAAGCACCCTTACTGCTCAACCATGGAATGGGGAGACGGGTGGCATACTTATTTTCAAGGCAGAAAACCTAAGCCTTGAAGCAAATATTGACGTATGTGGCATGGGTTTTCGAGGCGCTCAAAAACAGTTGGTTGCAAGTGATTGCAATTTTTTGACCAACGCCGATGATTTCCATTACAGCACATCTAATTGGCGAGGCTCACCAAAAGGCGAGGGAATTTCCGAACCAGTGCAAGGCAAAGAGCATGGCCGTGGCGCACAAGCCAATGGCGGCGGCGGTGGTAACGACCACAACAGCGGCGGCGGCGGCGGGGCCAATATTGTGAACGGTGGCATAGGAGGAAAGCAGGGAACCTCAGGTTTTGGCTGTGATGGTGACTACCCAGGCAGGGGAGGCAAAGCCTGTCCAGATGAGCAAGGCCGTGTTTACCTTGGTGGTGGCGGTGGTGCTGGCCATTTCGACGATGATGGAGCAGGCAGTTCGGGCAGCAATGGAGGAGGCATTGCGTTTATTTTGGCGGATGCAATAAATGGTAATGGCTTTTCTATCATTGCAAATGGCGAGAAAACGACTGTTGCCAATGGTGATGGCGCAGGAGGTGGGGGTGCAGGCGGAACTATATTAATCAAGACAACCAGCTTGAGCAGTCCAATAAATATTGTTGCCAAAGGCGGCGATGGAGGAGATGTAAACAATACGGCTGACCGGTGCAATGGCGCAGGAGGCGGTGGCAGCGGCGGTCGTTTCGTCTCTAATTTGAGCGGACAAGTAACCGCCAATTTAGAAGGAGGAATTCCTGGGGTAAATACAGTTCCGTCCGGCCAATGCAATGGCCCTTCCAATGGCGCAGAACAAGGCATAACAGGTGTTGTTGAAAATAGCATTTTCATTGCGACAGCACAAAACGAGATAAAGCCAATGGAAGTGTTGCAACAGCCAACAGATGCATTAGGGTGCTTAGGTGTTCAACTCGACCTTGATTTTCAAGTAGCAGGAAATTATCTCGAATACCAGTGGCAGGTAAACATGGGCAATGGATGGGAAGACCTACCAAGTTCAAATCTTTATACAGGTTCAAAAACAGCTTTTCTCACTATCACCAGCCCTGCACCTGTTATGGATGGGTTCCTGTACAGGTGTTTGGTGACAAGTCCTTGCATAATTGAGTTGATTTCCAATGAAGTTGAACTTCAATTGGTCAACCCATCCCAATCGGATTTTCAGGTAGCACCGCTTGGCAATGGCAGTTACCAGTTTCAAAACAACTCCCAAAACGCTACTTCCTACCTTTGGGATTTTGGGGATGGCACCACCAGCGACGAGGAAAATCCAACCCATACCTATGCCGATTTTGGAAATTATACAGTGGCGCTTACCGCTTTTGGTCCTTGTGGTGAAGTCACCTTTACTTATAACCTTACTGTGGCGGTTACCCCAACAGCTGAATTTTCCTTCCAGAATTCAGGTGTATGTGCCCCACAAACGGTTCAATTTGAAAACCAATCCTCGTCAAATGCCACTAGTTTTCTATGGCACTTCCCTGGGGGCAGTCCCATAAGTTCAACAGTTGCCTCGCCAGCGGTAACTTACTCAAATGCAGGGCTTTACGACGTTACACTCATTGCTTCTAATGCAATCGGCAATGATACTTTCACCCTCAATCAGGCCATAGAAGTTGGTGGACCTCCCGTCGTTGATTTTGGGGTAGGTGTCTCAAACCTGACGGTTAATTTTTCCAATTTGAGCCTTAATGCAACACTCGGTTATCTATGGGATTTTGGGGACGGTACAACCTCAAATGAAGCCAATCCCGTACATACGTTCCCTGGGCAATCAAACTATCAAGTGACGCTCACTGCCTACAATGATTGCGGAGAAGCGACCCTTACTTTACCAGTGCCTACAGGCGCATTGCCGTTGGCTCAATTTTCTGCGAATGCTACGTCAGGCTGCGACCCTTTCGTGGTGCAATTTGAAAACCAATCATCAGGAAGTAACCTAAATGGCTACCAATGGGAATTCCCAGGCGGCCTGCCAAATACTTCATCGGAACAGAATCCCACGGTTACCTATAACCAGCCCGGCTTGTATTCCGTGAAATTGACGGCAACAAATGCCCTTGGCAGCCATACGTCTGAACAATCGAGCTATATTCAAGTATTATCAACTCCCATTGCTGATTTTACTTACGAACTTGACGGCTATACCGTCAATTTCAGCAACGCCACCATTGGGGGCGGCAACTTTAATTGGGATTTTGGAGATGGCACCACCAGCCAAGCTGAAAACCCTTCACACCAATTCAACGGTCCCGGTAATTATGATGTCATGTTAACTGCGTCCAACATGAATTGTGGCAGCGCCATTGCTTATTCAGTCTATTTGATGCCTTTGGCAACGGGTGAATCCGAGTCATCAAAACATTCTTTTGTTGTTTATCCAAATCCAGTACACGATATTCTCAGCCTTGTTTTCCATGAAAAAGACACAATGGAGGGGCGTGTCCGGCTTCAAAATGCCGCTGGTCAAGTGCTGCAAAACTTTGATTTTCAAGGGAACAACCTCACCCTGAATTTAAAAGGCTATTCCAGCGGTATTTATTTAATTGAGGTTTCTACGGGTGATACTACCTTGACAAGGCAAGTGGTGAAGCTTTAGTTGTTGTTGCTTAGTATGCCATTTGAAGGAACAAGATTGCCATTCTTGCACATAGCTTTTTGCTGTTTTGCCTATTTCCTGCTGCGCAAAACGGGTTGAGAAAACCTGCTTCGAGCCTTTGATTGATTATAAC
>JANPLH010000175.1:0-7439 GCA_031426435.1 Saprospiraceae bacterium
AGAGCATGATAGTGAACGGAACCATTTACGATGAAAACAACCCAAGCGGCACGGAGACGATGCCCGGTGGCAGCTTGCTTGGTTGCGATTCCATCGCAAACGTCAACCTCAGTTTTTATCCACCAGCGGTGAACAATTACACGCAAAACCTCTGCACAGGCGGCAGCGTCAATATCAATGGAACGGTCTATGACGAATCGAACCCAACGGGTACGGAGGTACTCATCGGCAACAGCGTGAACGGCTGCGATTCGACCATCATCGTCAGTTTGAGTTTCAACGATATGGTGACGGAGAACATCACGCAAACCCTTTGCCCCGATGGAAGCATTATAGTCAATGGAACGGTTTACGATGCCAGCAACCCTTCCGGTACGGAAACAATACCCAACGGCAGCTTCCTCGGCTGCGACTCGGCCATTGTTGTCAATTTGAGTTTCTACCCAGCGGCCAGCAGCATCTTGGACGACCAGCTTTGCATTGGCGGGAGCATGAACGTCAACGGCACCATTTACGATGAAAACAACCCAAGCGGCACGGAGATTTTGCAAAACGTTACTGCAAATGGTTGTGATTCAACGGTTTATGTCAATCTGACTTTCGGCACCTCGGTCATCGTCTCCCAGAATGAAACGCTCTGCCACGGCGAGGTGCTGTTCATCAACGGCACCATGTACTCGGCCAGCAACCCGACGGGCAGCGAGACCTTCCCTATGGCCAGCTACCTCAGTTGCGATTCCACGATAAACATTGGCTTGTCGTTTTACCCAGAAGCAACGGGCAACGTAACGGAGATTTTGCAGGCGGGTGGCTCCATCGTAGTAAATGGCACCCTGTACAATGAGCAGAACCCATCAGGCGTGGAGGTATTCACGGGGGCCAGCTTTTTCGGCTGCGATTCTACGGTATTCGTCAATTTGACTTTTGGAACGGGAGGAACCTTGACGGCGGTTACGCAAGTCACCTCACCGCTTTGCCAGTTTGGCAATGATGGTACCATCGTTTTGGAAAGCATATCGGGTGGAACCCCACCGTATATCGTGGCACTGAACGGCAGCAATTCGGCACCCGTCGTGTCGTTCCCCGTCGTTTTCGACGACCTGAGCTTCGGCTTCCATACCCTCACCATCCTCGATGCGATGGGAACGGTGAGCCAGCAAGAAATATTCATGGCCGATGCGCCGCCGTTCGTGATTGACCTTGGCGGGCAAATCACCCTGCCGCTCGGCAACAGCGTGACGTTGGGCGCTTCTTCTGCTTCGCAAATAGTGACCTGGGCCTGGTCGCCACCCGACTACCTCGATTGCACGGACTGCCCCGACCCTACCAGTACGCCATTGAAAGACATCATCTACACCTTGGCCGTGACTGATGTCAACGGTTGCACCACCGAAGGCGAAGTGCAAGTAATCGTTGAAAAAGTGCAAGAGGTCTATGTGCCAAATGCCTTTTCGCCCAACAACGACGGCATCAACGATGAGTTGACTGTGTTTGCGAGCGCACAAGTGGAGCGGGTGGTCGGCTTTCAAATCTACAGCCGATGGGGCGAACTGGTTTTTTCTCAATTTGATTTCCCACCGAATGACCTTCAGTTTGGTTGGAGCGGCAGCTTCAATGGAGAGCCAATGGACCCCGCCGTTTTCGTCTGGGAGGCAGAGATTCGCTTCTTAGATGGGCAGGTAAGGCTATTTAAAGGCGGGGTGACGCTGGTGCGGTAATCCCGCAAGTTTATAGGACACAGATTGAACTGATTAACACTGATTAGCACTGATTTTATCTTTGTAAATCAGTTTAATCTGTTCAATCTGTGTCCTATTTTTTATTGAATCAAAGTAATTCCACAGTAATGCCTAATCCCGCTACTTTTTCCATCGAAAAAGCAACCCCGACCGACATCCCTCGGCTGGTCGCCATCATCAACGGCGTCTATCGGGGGGAGGCATCCAAAGCAGGCTGGACGACCGAGGCCGACCTCATCGCTGGCGACATCCGCACGGACGAGGACGACCTTGCGCAGTTGATGGCGCAGGCGAGCACCACTTTCCTCAAAGTCATTCATGAGGCAGCAGGCATTATTGGAACTGTTTTCTTGGACAAACGGGGCGACCGCCTCTACCTCGGCATGTTGTCGGTGGACATCGCCTGGCAGGCTGCAGGCATCGGCCGGCGGATGCTAAGGGCCTCCGAAGAATTGGCCGTTTCATTGGGCTGTTCGGCGGTTTTCATGCAGGTGATACCCATGCGGGATGAGCTGATGGCTTGGTATGCGAGGAACGGCTACCTGCCCACGGGCGAGCGGAAGCCGTTTGATGGCGACCCAAAATTCGGGGTTCCAAGGGTGCCGATTGAGTTTGTAATATTGGAGAAGCAGGTTGTTTGACCCCAATGAAATAACAAAAAAGGCCGTCCCGAAATTAATCGAGACGGCCTTTTTTATACAACAGAAACGTTTTTGTCAACCCTTGAACGGGTCAGAAAAGCGCACATGTGCAAGGCTTTCCCTGTCCGTCAGCGTCTTCAAGAAAGTGACCAAAGCTTGCTTGTCGTCTTCGGTGAAGTTCATTTGCTTGGGCTGGTTGGATGAAGTCCGCAGGTTTTCGTGGAGGTTCGGGTGGTTTTTGATACCACTGCTATAATGCTCTACCACTTGTTCCAAACTTGCGAAGCGGCCATCGTGCATATAAGGACCGGTCAGCTCAATATTGCGGAGCATCGGCACCTTGAACACGCCCTTGTCAATTTCCTGGTTGGATATTTTGAATACGCCTTCATCAACATAATCCATGTCGAGGCCGTTGTTGGCAGCCACGATGGAAGTGCCGCTTCCGCCAAAGAAGGAACTGGTATTTACCAATGAATGGCAGCTTGCACAGTTGTCATAATAGAGTTGTTTGCCCCTGTTTTCTACTTCCGTAAAACCGTTGAAATGGGCAGTCTCGGTACCCCGCACAGCTACAAGCTCTTTGTCAAACTTGGTGTTGAAGCAGCCAATGGAACTGACAAAAGTTTGCAATGCCTGGAGCATTTTCTCTTCGTTGGTCAGCCAAGCGGTGTTTGGGAATGCTTTTTCAAACAATGTCTGGTAGTATTCTTCCTTCAACAGGTCATCTGCCAACTCGCCGAGGTCGGTGTTGCCCATCTCCACAGGGTTTTTCATCGTTTCCGTGGACTGTTCCATGACGGAACCTGCTCGGTTGTCCCAGAACATGCGAGTGCCGCCAAAGCCATAATACGCATTGAAGCTGGGGAAAGAGCCAAGCGCCAAGGTATTGCGGGAAGTGCGCTCCTCGACTACCCCCTTGCTAAACTGGTCGCCATCCGTAAATGCCTTTTCAGCTTGGTGGCAAGTTGCGCAGTTCACTTCCTTGTTGGAGGAAAGGCGTTTGTCGTAAAAAAGCACCCGTCCAAGCGTTGCTTGTTTAGCGTCAGACGCAACCGGAAATCCGCCCAGGGTTTCGGGCAAATTGAGCGTGTAGTCATCCAGCTGCTTGGGTAGGTTGAGGTGTTGGCTGACTGTTGCGTATTCTTCTTCAGTGTAATTGTGGACGACCGTTTCGGCGTCGTCCTTGAGACAGGAAGTGAGTGTGCCTGCGAACATGGCAGAAAGCAGGAGGAGCTTCGTTTTCATAAACATGAAATTTAGGTGAAAAAAAAGGTGTCTGCGGTGCCTGAAATTGGTCAAGTTTATGCACAATTGTCAGACGAGGGTAAAAATAATGTCACTTTAACTGAAAAGCTAATGCTAAAGTGTATTTTAACATTTCCTTGGTTGCATTAATGAACATAAAAGACAATTCGCTGCACCAATACCGAGACCAAATTAAAAGGGCTATTTTGAACCTTTGACCATCAACCATCCCATCACCATTCCATTTCAAACCTGTCCCCTTTGAACCCGTCAATCTCCCGGCGCTCCCGCTTGGTGGGTCGGCCTGTGCCACGCTCCCGCACTTCGATGCCCTGTTTGCCCACAAACCACGCCTTGTACTTGTTCATTTCTTCTACTGGCGTCAGGTTTTCGTAGCACTCGATGGCGATGGCTGCTGCTACCCTTTTGTCAATTAGTTTCTTGATTTTTAGCTCCAGGCTAAAGCCGTCTTTTTTCACGAAGACGATTTGCCCTTCCACAAGGTTGTCGGAGGGCTTGGCCACGTGCTCTCCAATGCGCACTTTGCCCGACTTGATTTCATCGGCGGCCAATGTGCGGGACTTGAAAATGCGGACACTCCAGAGCCATTTGTCAATGCGGACTTTTTCCATGTTGTTGGACAGGTTGAATGGTAGGAAAGGTTGGGTTGGTGGAAATTGGAAATTAAGAAATTGGAAATTGGCGTGATCCTCAATTTCCAATTTCTCAATTTCCAATTTCTATTTCAATTGCGGGTATGCCAAATCCATCGCCTCCATCGTTTCACAGACTTTCTTCGCAATGACATAATCACGGTACCATCGGTCGTCCACGGGAACTATGGTCCAAGGGATGCTGCTCCAATTGATGGCATCGGAATAGCAGCGCATATAATCGTCCCAGTGGTCCCGTTCTTTCCAGTCGTTGTCATTGTGCTTCCAGTGTTTTTCAGGTTCGTCAATGCGTTCCTGCAACTGCTTTTGCTGCTCCTCATTGGAAATGTGCAGGCAGAATTTCAGCACGGTTGTACGGTTATCAAAAACCAGCATTTCCTCAAAGGCATTGATGGCGGCCATGCGCTTTTGCACCCGCTCCTCGTCAATCCAGCCATGCACCCGCTGAATCAGTATATCCTCGTATTGCGAGCGGTTGAAAATCCTGATATCGCCCTTGGCTGGCACCTGCTGATGCACCCGCCAGAGGAAATCATGCGCAAACTCAATAGGCGTGGGCTTTTTGAAGGCATACACGCTCAGATTGAACGGCGTACAATCCTTGAAAACATTCTTGGCTGCCCCGTCTTTCCCGCTGCCGTCCATCCCCTGAAAAATGATGAGCAACGAATGCTTTTGCTGCGCCCGCATGATTTCGTTCAGCTCTCCAATGCGCTGGGAATATTTGTCCGTCAGTGCTTTTGTTTCGCCCTTGTCCGTACCCTTGGGCGGCTTGCTGGAAATTTTCGATAAGTCTATCATGGTATAGATTGTTGGATTGTTTCATGGCTTCATTGTTTCATTGTTTGCCCGCATCACGACAACCGTGAAACCATATAGCCATGAAACAATGAACCCATCATCTTTTATCAAACTCCTTCATCATCTTCCTGACGATGTTCTTCACCTGAACGCCGAACTCTTTGCTCAGAATCCAATGGCCGTAGTTATACTCCTGTTCGAGCACCTTCATCACGGGTACGCCGGTGTACTTGCCGAAGTTGAAAACGATTTCGCCTTGGTCGTTGTATTTCAGCCGGTTGGTCACGTCAATGGACTTGGTGTCCTGCGTGAAATCGTGGAGCGCTTCCATGTCATTGACGATGGGGGCGGGCGTCACGTTGCCGTCGTCGTCCCGGAAGTCCACGCCATCGTAGCGTTGGAGTTGACCTTTGAACACGTCAATGGTGGCCCGCACATCGGCCATGGCATCGTGGGCATCCTCGATTTCTTTGCCACAATAAAAACGGAGTGCTGCCTTGAGGTTGCGAGGTTCCATTTTATAGAAAATGCGCTGCACATCCACGAGGCGGCGCTTGTCAGGGTCGAAATCAAAGCCGGCCCTTGCGAATTCCTCCATGATAAGCGGCAGGTCAAAGCGGCTGATATTGTAGCCCGCCAAGTCGGCATCGCCGATGAAATCATAGAGCTGCTGCGCAACTTGTGCGAAAACGGGCTTGTTCGCCACGTCCTGCGGCGTAATGCCGTGTATGCTCATCGCCTCTGCCCCGATGGGTATGCCGGGGTTGATAAGCATCTCCAACTCGGCAGGCTCCCGCCCGTCCTTGAAGTATTTGATGATGGCAATCTGGAGGATGCGGTCACGTATGACGTTCAATCCAGTGGATTCGATGTCGAAAAAACAGAGGTCTCTTTTTAGGTTGAATTGCATGTAAGTGAGTGAGTTTCGGTGTTTCAAGTTTCAGGTTTCAGGTTTCAGGTTTCACGGCGGGGCTGCCCTGAAACCTGGAACCTGAAACCCATTATTTTTTTGATTCTGGCAGGAGCACCACGCCGCTGGCCATGAACTTGAGTTCATCTTTGGGTTCGGTGATGGCGTCAATCTCGGCCTTGGACTTTCCTTCGTCTTCGGCATAGTGCTTCAGGTCTTCCACGGAAGTCTTTTCCCGAAAGGCATAGCCTTCCATCACGACTTCCCGCCCTGCGATGTCTTTTGGTAGGAAAAAAGCGTAGTCCTTGAACTTCACGAACATCTCGCCTGCTTGGTCGTCCCGCAGGTTGACCCAGCAGCCTTTCACTTGGCAGACCGATTCGACGGTACCTTTCACCTTGACGGCTACCGAGTCAGCACCTTGCAGCTTGGCCACCATCTCCGGCATGGTGATGGCCCCATCAGCAGTGATGGCTTCGCCAAAAGTCTGTGGTTGCCCGGTTTGCACAGTGGTATCGGCAGGTTGTTCGCTGCCGCAGGCGAAAAGGAAAGTAGTAAAGATTGCTAATAAAAAAGTTGATTTCAGCATGGTGTGTAATTTTCAATGGTTCGTGAGGTTTCTGGTTTCAAGTTTCAAGGAGGGTGTGCGTAACTGAAAATAAACAGCATTTCCGAAATATTTACTTTGCCCAAACAACCTTTACAAAAATGATGAAACCAGCCTCCTCCCTCAAACTAGAAACCACAAAACTCACGAACCATTGTTTTTTTGCGAATAATTAATGGCTGCTGTATCAAGGCAGCCGTTTGTGCCAGTGGCAAAAGTAGCCAATCCTTTTGATTGCATTGCACCCTCTCGTTTTCCCGTTCAGAGTGATTTTTTTCGTAAAATGTTTTCACCATGAAATAAGCCCCAACCTGCCCAACGTTAGAGTGCCATCTTTTCAAAACAAGACACGAAATAGCCGCCCCTACCTGCCAATTTCCCTAAAATCTTTTGCTTACTGAAAGCGATCGATATCTCAATATCTTAATCACTCAATATCTCAATCGTCAACATGCAACAGCAGTACCTTTTTGCACCCGTATTTTTTATAAAATTCAATATCCGGAACAATGAGGAATGTAATGCTTTGCGCTATGATAATGGGGCTCGCCCTCCTTTCCCTTTCATCGGCTAAGGCCGATTCACATTTGAAGTTTGAAGCGTTTGATGGGTTTGAGAAGCCAACGCTTCCAACCATTCTAACCCATCAAACAAGTCAAACCAACAACCCCGCAGGTTGCATCAGCGGCGACTGCCGCAATGGCTACGGAACCTACCATTTCCCCAACGGCAACAAATACGTCGGTGATTTCAGCGAAGGCAAGCACAACGGCAAGGGCATCCTCTATTGCGCCAACGGCAACAAGTACATCGGCCACT
>JANPLH010000176.1:0-51520 GCA_031426435.1 Saprospiraceae bacterium
CCAGCAGCGCCGCTTGGTCGGCGCAGATACGGCCCAGCACGTCGGCCTTGGCGAGGAGGTAGGTCAGGCGGTTGTCCACCCGCAGGCTGGCCCCGATGACCGCCGACCAGGGGTTTTGTTTTTCCAAGGACCAAAGCGGCAGGCCGTGCAGGCGCACAAGGCTGCAAACCATTTCCCGAAGAGGAAAGTCCAAATCCCAAAGGATTTCACGGGCCATCTTTTCACCCACCTTGGCATGGCGGGGTGAGGAGATTTTACCGTTTTCGATGACCGTGCAGGCGGGTTTTGCCACATCGTGTAACAGGGCGGCCACCAGTAGGGCGGTCTGTTCCCGTTCGGGCAAATCGGCGTATTCGGGCAGGGCAAGCAGGGCCGCCACCACCATTTCGGTATGGGTGCCTACGTCGCCCTCGGCGTGGAAGTCCGGCTCCTGTGGGCAGTCGTAAAGCGTTGAAAACCAGTCGGTTGTTCGCAGCTTGACCCAGTCGGGGCGGTTATCCTTGGTCAGCAGGGCGCTCAAACCAGAGTTTGGCCCGCTGCCAGTTTTTTGTCCAATGCTCATCAGTTTGCACATGGTTTTTACGGACGAATTTCATGACGTTTTGCTCAAAATCATCCAAATGAAAACGCCCGGAGTTTCGGAACACAAAGCCCTCGCATTCGCCGCCAAGCTGGCTACCGGCGGACATTCCAGCGGCTATTTTTTCCTCGATTTGTGGTTGTGTAAAAATGCCCCGCTCCACCACGGGCACGGTGGGCAGCTCCAGCAGCCCGGCGTAAAAATCGACCTCGTCCCAGCCCAGCCATTCGTCGCCCTGCCGGATGCCGAAGACGTAGAGGTAGTATTCCAAGCGCTCGTATTCGATGCTGTGGATGGCGTAGAGATTTTCACCGAAGACCTCCAAATCTCCCAACGAATGCTTGTGGCGGTCCCAAAGCTCCCGCATCTTCACGGCCCACGGGCTGGTGGTCGGGGCGGCGTGCGAGCGGGCAAAGACGCCGTCGGCTTTGAGGCAGGTGTTTTCGCCGTCCAGTTTCTCGGTCATGACCAGTTCGTGTGGCAAAATGCCCGCCCAGTCCGAGGCGATGCGGTCGTCGGAACTGGTGCCCGGTGAAAACGGGAAATGGTAGGTGCGGGGGTACTTGCGGGATTCCATGACGGGTTTGGTTTGGTGACGGGGGATGAACTCAATCGGGTTGCAAAAAATTCCAATCGGTTTGTACCTTTCGCCCAACAAACACCACCTTCAAATGAAAACAATCTTCTTCTTCATCGGCGCTGGCATTGACATCGTTGCCCTGCTCATCGCAGCCGGCTTTATGATTGACGATGCGCTCAAGGGCCGACATGCTACCAACAACTCGACCATGCTCCTGCTGGTGCTGGGCATGGTGGCGCTCATCGGCGCAGCTTTTTGGCTGAAACACCTTGGAAAATTAGTGGCGGCCAATACGCTGCTCTGGCTGCCGGGCATTCCAATTGGCGGCTATGGGCTGATGGTTCTGTTGTTCATCATCTTCAAACCCGACATGAAATAGCCATGCTCAATTTTACCGAAAACGGCATCCACCAAACCTGCCCCGGCATAGATAAGGTTTGGGGCATTGCTGAACTGCTCGAAATGTACAACCCGTTGTCCGGTGAGCCATTGCAGGAGCGGAATGCGGCCATACGACAGCTTTTGCCGCAGGCGGGCGAACTTTTCGGCGAGCTGTCCGAAGCTGCCCGGCTGCACTATGATTTTTGGAAACAACTGGTGCCGAAGCGTATTGAAATGCAACAGTTTAGCTACTCCACCACGGCTTCCGACACTTACCACTGGGAACTGACGGTCAATGCGGACGGCCTATTTTACAAGGATGTTTCAGGGCAGTTCAGCTCCACAACGGGCACAGTTTACGAGCAGTTGCACAGTGACTTCTGGTTCTACGGCCCGAAGATGCCGATGCCCGATTTGGAGACCCGGAAATGGGTGCTGGCCAGCATCCGCAATGCTTTCATGCAAGCTGGCAGCCCGGCATCGTATGCCCATTTCGAGCTGTTCGAGTACCCACACCTCGAAAGCCCGAAGGCGTGGGAAACGGACGATGGGTACCGACAGGATTCCGTTACACTGCGCAAATTCGGCCTCGAACTTGGCTCCTCCAATTGGCGGGACATGATACCGCAACTGTCTTTTTTTTCGTTCGAGTTCTTTCTTTCGCAACCTTGGAAAATGGGTGACTACTTTTCGCCGGAAATGCAGGCGGGCATCGAGCAGCACCTTTCCCGAAGGGGCAATGACAAGCCAACGAGGGACACACTGGCCCCGGTGCCAAACGCCGAATCAAAGCGGCTTTTCATGGAAAATGGCGGCAACATCCACTACATTCACCGGGATGGCTTTGGGGATGTTTATGAGGCTACCTCATCGGAGGAGGAGGCCTGGCGCAAGGAACTGATTGAAAAATACGCCCAGCGGCTACTAGAGGAAGACAATGAGACCATGCTCGCACATATCGCTGAAAGCTTGGAATACAATGGTGCCAAGGTGGCAGACCTCCTTTGCGAAGCGGCTAAAACAGCATTGCCGAAGGCAAAAATGGCTTTGACTAAGTTGCTTTATGAAAAATACGACCCTAAGCGGGGCATCGAAATCCACCTCACGCTGCTCGAACTGGAGGAGCAGGACAGCTACTGGCGGGACTATGTTTTCAGGATTTTGTTCCAACAGCGGAACAATCCCGTGGCCCAGCGCTTCGTAATGCAATGTCTCCAGGGCGACAACGAGGTGCATTTCCGAAAAGCCGTGGACGTGCTGCAAATGTGGGGCTACTACGGCGACAAAGCCTTTGCTGACAGGGAATTGCTGATGGCACTGAACTGGCAGGACGCCTGCGCCGCCGACCCCAATTTCACCAAAGCCCTTGATAAAGTAATACGAATAACGGTGGACGGATAACGGTGTCCTCCCGTTGACCGTTGGCCGTCCACCGTAAGCCGTCAACCGTCAACCGTTTTTAAATTATGCGATACTTATTAGGTCCCGAACTCCTTTGGTTGCTTTTTTATGGGGCGGCCCAACTCATTGCCAAGGCCAATGTGCCGCCCACGAAGCAGTTGAATGATTTCATCGAGCATAGCTGGTTTTGGGTGCCGCTGGTTTGCGTGGCAGCTACTTTTGTGCTTTGGTGGGTGCCGGGGGTGGAGCGGCAATGGCTGCTGCTGCGGGCGTGGGTGGTTTGTCTCATCGGCGGGCATTTTGTGCTGGAGAAAATCCTGGGGGCGTACAGCCAGCAAGGGCCGGGCATCGGCATGGGGTACTTGGTCGGCCTGATACTGATAGGCTGCTTTCTGTTGGCGGGCAGCATCTTTGTGCTCTTAAAATTCAAGACATGAAAAAGACATTTGCTTCCTTTCCTTTTTGGATATTTTTGACTGGCCCCGGCGTTCGTTACGTACCAGGGGAAGTTTATCGCTCCTGGGTCTTTTGGCTGGCGCTGGTTGTGATGATAGTGGTCATCCTTTTTTACCACAACTGGCGGCGTAGAGGCAACCGTGGCAGACATTAATAAACTTCCGATGGCCAAGGCCAACCAGTACCCCTATTGAGTATTCTGTTCGGTAAACAGCAACTCAGCCAGCAAAATCATCCTCGAATCGGTAGGCATCGGGGCTTTAGGGTACAGATGATATTAATTTTTTTCTAAAACCATTTGGAAATCCAAACAAGTTTTTTACCTTTGCCCGACTTGAACGAACCGATTTTGTAATCCATAACCGATTTTCCCATGAAAAGTATTAATCAAAACTTCGCACACCTGTTTTCTGCATTCCTGCTACATCTTTTTTTTTCTAAGCATTTTAGGGCCCACCCCATTCTGTTGAACGCTTCTTGAAGCGCCAATTGCCCTTATCCATCTACCCTTTCGTAATAAAAATTCAACCAGTTAAAGGATGCTATGCACATGGTTATGCCATGTCCATATTAGCGATTTAACTGCACACTACGAGAACTTCCCACACTTACTGGAACGCAATCCGGGCATGCCCTTCGTTGCCTTGGAGCGTCATTAAAAGCGATTTAATACGTCAAGTGACATGCTTTGACGCAAGGGGTTTATTATGCTTTTAATTAAGCAATTAATAAATTCAATCACTTGATTGTCAGTTGATTGCAAAATAACACCAAGAAGAACATAAGTATATACCAGTTTAAATGTTTAAGCAGGTTTTCACCTAAACCTTCTAAACATCCTAAACCTTTTTAAACGATTTTCTTACAACCGATTTAATTCAACAAATTAAGTAATCCGATGAAAAAAACGATTACACCCGTTTCACAAAACCGGGCATTTTACCGTTCTTTAACCAAAACGTCCGTTCTACTTCAAGCCAGCCTGCTCCTTTTGGGACTGCTGGCAGCCACCTCGACCCTCAACGCACAGTGCAGCATGGCTTGTTCCGGCTCCACCAATGTCTCCTTAGCGCCCACCTGCCAGGCCACTATCCTCTACGACATGATTCTGCAAAACCCGACCAACTGCTCCCCCAATGGGCCTTCGGCTTTTCAGGTCACTGTGATGGACTTGGCAGGGTTCCCGATACAGACGAGCCCGGTCGTCATTGCGGACCATATTGGCCAGACGCTTACCGTGAAGGTGAAGCACTTGGCTACTGGCAACTCTTGCTGGGGCAATATCAACGTGGAGGACAAAGTCGGTCCTACTATCACATGCCCAGCCAACATGGTGGTACCTTGTACCAACCCGACCACGCCCGCCACCACTGGTACGGCAACGGCAACGGATTGCTCTGATTTCACCATCAGCAGCACCGACCAGACGCAGGTACTCGGCTGTGCAGGAACCACCTATTCGGCCATCATCACCCGCACCTGGCTGGCGGTGGACATGGGCGGCTACCTCAACTCCTGCACCCAGACCATCAGCATCCTGAAGCCGACGTCGGCCAATATCACCTGGCCACCCCACCGTGACGGCATCGCCGCCCCTATGCTCGACTGCGTGAACCCCAACACCACGCCCGCCAACACGGGCACCCCCAGCATCGGTGGCTACCCGATACCCAACGGCATTGGCTATTGCAACATGGCCGTCACCTACAGCGATCAAAACATCCCACTTTGCGGAAACAGCTATAAAATCCTCCGAACTTGGACCTTGGTCAATTGGTGCAACAGCACCATTTTGACCCATATCCAAATCATTGCGGTAAAGGACGTGACGCCACCCACGCTGACCTGCCCAGCTGACCTGACCGTTGGCACCACTTCGGCCATCGTTTGCAAGGCCAACGTGCTGCTGCCGCCAGTGGGCATTACCGACAATTGTTCCACCAGTTTTACCGTCAGCATCAGCTCCTCGGTGGGCCAGGTGCAGGGCAATGGGGGCCTGCTCAACAACGTCAGCCCCGGCGTTTACATCATCACCTACAACGTAACCGATGCCTGCGGCAACACGGCAACATGCACTTCCAAACTAACCGTGGTGGACGACGATTCGCCCACCATGATTTGCAATGAATACACCGTGGTGACGCTGACGAGCAATGGCATGGCCGTCGTTTATCCGACCACTTTCAACAACGGTAGTTATGACAATTGCAGCGCAGTGAACCTCACCGTGCGGCGCATGACGGCAGCTTGCGGCGCACAGCCTGTATATGGCCCTTCGGTAAAATTCTGCTGCCAAGACGTGGGCCAAAGTGTAACCGTGCAGATGCTCGGCACCGATGCCAGCGGCAATACCAACTCCTGTATGGTAACGGTTCATGTTAGCGACCATTCGCAGCCGTCCATCCTTTGCCCACCCAATGTGACCATTAATTGCACACAAGACCCCCTAAACCTCGCCCTCACTGGGCAGGCCACGGCAACGGCCAATTGCGGAACGCCAACCATCACCTACACCGACGCCAGCAACCTGAACATGTGCGACGTGGGCACCATCGTGCGAACCTGGAAGGCCACGCTCTCCAACGGCAATTTCAGCACCTGCAACCAGACTATTACCTCGGTGGACAATACGCCGGTGACGGTCGTCTTCCCACCGAACTACAACGTGCCGGGCAATTGCGTGAGCCTCAACAGCCTTGCGCCAGCCAACCTGCCCGCACCATACGCCGCCCCGGTCATCACGAGCGATTGCGAATTGATGGCCACGAACTATTCCGACCAGGTGTTCGTCGTATCAGGCCCAGCTTGCTATAAAATCGTGCGCACCTGGAAGGTCATCAATTGGTGCACTTATGTGCCGGGCGGCACAACGGGCATGTGGGAGGGCCAGCAAATCATCATGGTGACTGACAACACGGCTCCTACCTTCACTTGCCCCAGCAACATGGTGGTGGCGGTGGATACCAACTGCAAGGGCAGTTTCACCTTGCCGCAAGTAACGAATATTCAGGATTGCAGCCAGAACGTGAGCGTGACGGTGAACAGCAGCTTTGGCAGCGGTTATGGGCCATTCAACAACGTGAACCCCGGCAGCTATACTGCAAATTATGTCATAGCCGACGGCTGCGGCAACTCCGGCACTTGCGCCATCACCATCTTGGTAAAAGACGACAAGAAGCCAACGCCTTATTGCAAGAACGGCCTCATCGTGGAGCTGATGCAGTCGGGCATGGCCACCACTTGGGCCAACGACTTCAATTCGGGCAGCTTCGACAATTGCCCCGGCAGTTTGATTTACTCGTTTTCGCCGAACATCAACGACACGGGCCTCACGGTGGACTGCGACGATGTAGGCCAAATCACCATCCAGATGTGGGTGACGGATGCCAGTGGCAACCAGGATTATTGCACTACTTTCCTTGTCGTGCAGGACAATATGAATGCCTGCGGCAATGGTGGCAATTTGGTGGCTGTCGTGGCAGGAGCCATCACCAACGAATCGGGGCAGAACGTGCAGAACGTGCATGTGAACCTGAACGACCCGCTTTCGCAATGGGCGATGACGGACGTCAACGGCAGTTTCGGCTTCCCGGCGGTGCTGCTCGGTGGCGACTACACGGTTTCACCCGAAAAAGACTCCAACCTGTTGAACGGTGTTTCGACCTACGATATGGTGTTGATTAAACGGCATATCCTGAACGTTGAGGCAATTGACTCGCCCTACAAGCTCATCGCCGCCGACGTAAACCGCTCTACTTCCATCACTACTTTCGACCTTGTGGAAATCCAAAAGGCGGTGCTGCACATCACCGATGCGTTCCCGAACAACCAGTCTTGGCGCTTTGTGGATGCAGGTTATGCATTCCCAAATGCGACGAATCCGTTCCAGGAGGTGTTCCCGGAGGTCTATAACATCAACGATTTCGGTGGCAATATGAACGCCGTGGACTTTATAGCGGTGAAAGTGGGCGATGTGAACGGCTCTGCCGTTCCCAATGCCTTCGACAGCTCCAGCGAAGAACGCAGCGGCGAGACCCTCCAACTCGGCATCGTGGACGAAGCTTTGCAAGCTGGCCAAACCTACCGGGTGGACGTGACGGCGGCAAACTTTGAGGCAATCATTGGCTACCAGTTTAGCCTATATTTTGATAAGCAAAAGCTCGATTTCCAAAAGGTTGAAATGGGCGAGCTGCCCAACCTGAGCGAAGCCAATTTTGGCTTCCGCCTCTTGGACGAAGGCATTCTGACCACCTCCTGGAACGCCGCCCAGCCCACTACCTTGGCCAAGGACGCCGTGCTGTTCAGCCTTGTTTTTGTGGCAAAAGAAAATGCCCAACTCTCGCAATCGTTGCATATAGGCTCAGATTATACGCAAGCCGAAGCCTATTTTGAAACGGGCGAGCTGTTGGATTTGTCACTTAACTTTAGTGACAGTCCACCTTATACCTATGGCCTATCATCAATCGTTTTGGTGAGTCCCAACCCATTCAAAGAGCACACCGCCATTGGTTTCACGCTCCCCGAAGCCCCACAGGGGCAGGTGCATGAAGCAGCCCTGCATGTGTACGACGCCACCGGAAGGCTGGTGCTGGCACAGCGGGGCAGCTTCGCCAAGGGCTACAATGAGGTGAAAATCAGCCGTTCGGAACTGCCGTCAGCAGGCACCTATTTCTTCCGCCTCCAACTGGCGGGCGAAGTGGCGACGGGAAAGCTTGTGCTGGTGGAGTAAGGGAAACTGGAAATTGGAAATTATGAAATTGGAAATTGGGAGTAGCACCCAATTTCCAATTTTTTTATACCCAAAAAGAATATTTGACTGGAATTTATAGCCGTTTTACATTTGTTTTCGATTCAAAAACGGCCTCCCGGCCGAAACTACTAAAACGGCCTCCCGGCCTCAAAAACTAGGACATACATGAGAACGACTTACTCCCTGCACGAGTACTTCTACTACACCCGTTTGGAGCGAAATGCAGGCATCGCACTTTGCCTCCTCTGCGCCATCACTTGGCTGCTGCCGTTTACTTATCCTCATTTAGTGGCTCCTTCTCCTAAGCTTGATTTTACCGAAATTCACCGATTCGCTTCCATGCTTGTACCTGTTGCGGCACCAGAAAATGCTGGTGGCGGCGGCGCCTTGGCATTCAGAGGTAAGGAGAACGAAAGTCCCCGCAAGGTGGAGGTGTTTCCATTCGACCCTAACACCGCCACAAAAGAGGATTTCGAGCGACTCGGCCTCGCTTCCCGTACTGCCCAAACCATCCTGAACTACCGGCAGAAAGGCGGGCATTTTTACAAAAAAGAAGACCTAAAGCGCATTTATACCATACGGGAAGAGGACTATCGGCGGCTGGAAGCGTTCATTCAGATTCCGCCAAAACCTGGCAAGGAAAAATACGAAGACTTCTCCAAAAGCACTGACAATCAAGGCGTTGCGACAAGGGCTGGGTACGAAGAAGAACGAAAGCCCTTTGCTGCGCAAAATTTCACAAAGAAAAACAGCTCGACCATCGTGGACATCAATGCCGCATCGGTGGAGGATTGGCAGCAAATCCGGGGCATCGGGCCGGGCTGGGCCAAGCGCATTGCCAACTACCGGGAAAAGCTCGGCGGCTTTGCTTCGGCCAACCAAGTGGCGGAGACCTTTGGTTTGCCAGACAGCGTTTTCCAAACGGCATTGCCACAGCTGCAGTTGGGCACCAATATTTTCCGAAAACTAAAACTGAACGCTGCCACGCTCGACGAGCTAAAGGCGCACCCCTACCTCAGCAGTTTTCAGGCGACCATCCTGTTCAATTACCGTCAACAGCATGGCAGTTACACCGATTTGGCCAGCGTGAGAAAGGTGAAGGCTGGGTTTAAAGAAGAAGACTGGAAGCGGCTGGAGCCGTATTTTTCTTATGAATAAACAGCATAAAAAAAGCGCTGCGGCGGCGGCCACAGCGCTTTTTTATGCTGAAATGTTTTTTCTACAACTCTTCCCGCAAGCTTTTCGCTTCGTTTATCATGATTTCACTGGCACTGATGATTTTGTCCAACTTGGCAGCAGCAGCTTCTTTTTTGCCCGCTTTCAGGTCGCACATCACGAGGTACCAGCCCGCTTTTTTGGCGTATATCCCCTTGCCATCGGCAACGGCACCGAGGTAGCTTTCAGCCTTGTCCACGTTGCTTGCCTCCAAGTTGGAAAGCCCGCCGTAAAAAAGCGTCGCTTCGTGGTTGGGTTGTTGTTGCAAGGCCCGTTCAAAGAGCATGACGGCTTGCGTGAAGTTCCCGTCAGAGTAGGCGGTCAGCGCTTGCGCAAAATTCGGGTTCACGTCCGGCGCATTGGCATGGCGCATGGACACGGGCACGTCGTTTCCGTAAGCGGTGTAATACTTGGCGTACAAGGCAGGGCCATCCAGCGTCTTGTTGAAGAAGCTGAAATAGGCCACGGCACCCACTACGAGCATGGCAGCTATGGCAATGGCTTGACGCAGGTATCCGCCAGGTTGCAGTTGACGCACCTTGGCAGTGGTGAATTGGCCCGGCAGCTTCTGACTAAAAGCTTCAAAGTCTTCCAGGTCATCCGTAAGGTGACTGCCTGCCTCCTCGCAGCCTTCGACGGCGTCGGAGCAAAGGGGACAATCGAGCAGGTGGTTCTCCACCCGCCTTTGGCCTTCTCTGGACATGCGGCCGCCGAGGTATTGCCTTAATTCCTCGTGGCTGATGCATGCGGTTGGCCTAAAAATCTGTTGTTGTAAATTTCCGTCCATTGGAGCAATTATATTTTCTGGAAATTTATGTTGTGTGTTTTCTCAATTCTTTTTCCAGCAGAATCCGCAAGTTCCGCTTACCATTTTGCAGGTAACTTTTCACCTGTTTCTCTGTAAATCCAGTCTCAGTAGCTATTTCTCGGTAACTCTTGTCGTCGTAAAAAAACAGCCGGATGCAGGTTTGTTGCTCGTCGCCCAATTGGCCAACGGCCCGCTCCACCTCCTGTTCCATGCTGGGGTTGGTGTTGAAGAGAGCGGCGAAACCGTCGTTTTCCATAAAGTCATCTGGCGAATTTTCGAGGTGGTTGTACTTCGCCAGCTTCTCTAAATCCGACTTCTTTTGGCGCAGTCGGGCGATGCACTCGTTGCGGCTGACGGTGTAGAGATACGCTTTGAAGGACTTCACATCGGCGGTGGGCAGCTTTGTGAACAGTATCTTGAACACGTCGGCCACCACGTCCTGGCTCTCCTCCTCGTTCTTCATCAGCTTCAAGCAAACGCCGAACGCCAGGTGTATGTACCGGCGGTACAATTCCTCAAAGTACGTTTGATGTTGCGTCGTTGCGAACTTGCTAACCAGTTCCTCGTCGGAGAGCTGTTGAATAGCAGGCTGCTTATTTAAAAAGCGGATGGACATTCTTTTCAGATAATAGACTTTAGACCATAGACATTAGATGTGGCGCTGCTTTGTTTGACAATCCAAAATTCATGCTTAACAGCGGTGGAAGTCTGCGGCGCAATCTAAAGTCTAACGTCTTCTGTCTAACGTCTTTTGGAAACGGGCGTAAAAATAACAAAAACACTGGCACAGCGGTTTTAGGTTGAGGTTTTGTTTCAATGCCTACCGCAACTTCGGCCTGTTTCGTAACTTTCCGCCAAGTAAAACAAAGAAGCTACCAGTGTATCGCATTCATCATTTTACCCTGCCTTGCATACAGGCAGGCATTTATCATTCATCGTTCGACTAAACCAATTTTCAATCCAAAAGCCACAGCACATGAGCAATTACAAAATCAAAAGCGGCAAGGGCGTACTTGTTTTGCAAAAAAGCGCCAGCCTCGTCGGCCTAAAGGGCAAAAATATTGGCGACATCTCCGAGGCCGACTTCGTGCGGCAAGAAGTGCTTCCCAACCTTGGCGGATTCAAGGTCGTCTCCCTGCAAAAAGATGGCAGCACCCTCGACGACAAGCTCGACGAGGTGCGCCTGCGCAAAGAAGTGGAAGTGGGCACACACGTCTATTTTGCCGAAGGCAGCAAAAAACCACTTGTGCCCACTGGCGAAATCTTCATCATTTTCCAGCCCGATGCAGACGAGAGCGAGCAGGCAATGGTGCTCGATGAGTTCAAACTGGCCCTCGTGGAGCGCCGCAGCGCCGACCAGGTGACGGCCAAAGTGACCAAAGATTCGCCCAACCCGCTGCGGGTGGCCGAGGCGCTGCAAAAAATATCCTTGGTTAAAATGGCCGAGCCAGACCTCGACATGCTGCTCGAAGAATATGCCTTCGCAATGCCTACCGACACTTTCATCGCCGATGAATGGCATTTGAAAAACGACGGCTTCATCCCAAGCGGGCAGTACACCACCAAAAAAGGGGCCGATGGAAAAATCGTTGATGCGTGGAAACGACTCGACGGCTTTGGCTCCCCAGACATCGTGGTGGCCGTCATTGACAACGGCTTCGACATCTCGCATCCCGACCTCAAGCCCAAGGTCTTCCGCCCCTTCGACCTCTGGACCATGAGCGACCGCCTCACCGACGGCGACCCCGGCTTCACGCATGGCACGCCTTGCGCCAGCCTCGCCGTGGGAGCCGCCAATGGGCATGGTATCGTGGGCGTAGCGCCCAATGCCAAGTTCATGCCCGTGAGCGGCACCTCGTTCAGCGTGGCCGCCACCGAGAAGATGTTCGACTACTGCATACAAAACGGGGCAGACGTCGTGAGTTGTAGTTGGGGCACCACCGACCCCAAATTCTCCCTCAACTCGTTCAAGGAGGAGGCCATCGCCAAGGCCGCCCGGCAAGGGAGAGGCGGCAAGGGCTGCGTCATCTGTTTTGCCGCAGGCAACGAAGGGCTGGACTTCGTCAACTTCTACGCCGCCCACCCCGACGTCATCTGTGTGGCCGCTTGCGACAGCAAAGACCGCTACGCCAGCTACTCCAACCAAGGCGCTGAGGTCAGCATCTGCGCCCCATCGAACGGCGATTGGCCGCTCATTGCCGCCCGTGCAGCTTGGGACGCCGGCACCACCATCCGTGGCGATGGTGCCTTCCTCTTCTGGGCCGACGGCGTGGAACGGCAAGGACCTTACAAACACTTTGGCGGAACAAGCGGTGCAACCCCCATCGTGGCGGGCATTTGCGCCCTGATGCTCTCCGCCAACCCGAAGTTGACGGCCAAAGAGGTGAAGGAAATTTTGCAAAGCACCGCCGACAAAATCGGCGACCCAAGCGAGTACCTGAACGGCCACAGCCGCAAGTTCGGCTACGGGCGGGTGAACGCCGACAAGGCCGTGGCGGAAGCATTGCGCCGCAAGGACAGCACCGCTGGCACCACGCCAAATCCGCCAAGCACAACCGTTACGCCGCAAGTCGTTTCCGGCCAAGGGCTGTTTCGTTTCAGCGTGGAAAGGCAAGCGTCACAAGGGTTTTCGGTGCAATTGGGCGTCTTCGCCGACTACGGCAACGTGCTGATTCAGGCGGAGAAAATGGAGCGGATGTTCAGCCAGCCCGTGGTGGTGAACATCAGCCAGCTGGCAGGTAAAACAGTGTACAAGGTGCTGGTGGGCGTGTTCGAGAAAAGCGCCGATGCGGGTACCTTGCAAAAGGCGATGAAGGCTGCGGGAGTGGATGGGTTTGTGAAGGATTTGAAGGGGCTGGGGTGAGGGGCAGTTGGCAGTATGGGCTGCGGAAAATTGGACACCCGAAGCGAAGACATTCTTATTCGTGCATATGCTGTCCTCTGGGAAAATGGCCGATTGACAACTGGGAAAATCGCAATTCAGTAAGCGTTAAATGACAATAAGCATTGACTTGAAAAGCCCGCCCTGCCTCCAGTGCGGGCTTTTTTATGGGCTATATATCAATGCAAGCAATATTCCATACCTTAGCACTTTGTCAATCAAAACCATCACTATATGAAAAAATTGCTACTAACAACATCCCTCGCACTCCTTGCCTGCCTGCTGGCGGCTCCCTCCCTCCAAGCCCAAGGCCCCGACGCCTTTGGCTACACTTGGAAAAAATCAACCGACCCTGGCGGCCCCGTGTTCAACTGGATAAACATCACTTCGGTTGGCACCGAAGTCACCGGGCTGGGCGATGACAACTCGGTTGCCTTTGTCCAAATGGGAATGGATTTCCGTTTTTATTGGTCCGACTACAACAAAATAAAGATAGGCTCCAATGGGTGGTTGAGCTTCGATAACGTATCGAACATTGCTTCTTGTTTTCCGGTGCTCCCAACGGTGGGCGGTGCCAACAACCTCATCAGCCCATTAATGTCAGACCTGAATTTTGACAACAACTCGCCCGGCAAGATATTAACCTACCACGACCAAACCCCCGGCAACGAAAAATACATCGTCAGCTACGAAGGGGTGACTTTTTGGACATCGGCCAATCCAATTTTTGGTTCCAACACTTTTCAGGTCATCCTGTCAAAAGCCGACAGTTCCATCACCTTTCAGTATGCGAGCATGGAAACCGACTTCGCCTACACGGGCTGCACGGGTGCCGGCAAACTAGGGGTAGGCATCGAAAACCTCACCGGCAATATTGGCCTCCAAGTCTATAGCGGCACGGTGCCTTCCTCCAACACTGCGGTGAAGTTTTACTACCCACAGGTCATCACCTTGGCCATCGTGGACGCTGGGCCTACGGCCAACCTCAATGCCGAAAACGAAGGCGTTTTCTTCTTTCCGGGCA
This sequence comes from Saprospiraceae bacterium, assembly GCA_031426435.1. Classification (GTDB taxonomy): domain Bacteria; phylum Bacteroidota; class Bacteroidia; order Chitinophagales; family Saprospiraceae; genus UBA6168. The sequence goes on from JANPLH010000176.1 coordinate 14,077, forward strand.
ACACGGCACAGCTCAGTTCCACTATTTCAAATACTGGCAACACGGCCATTTCATCGGTCATTGCCATTGACGCATCGGTGACCTCCTTTCCCGATGGAAACCTCGTTTATACGGACGACAAAAATCTGCCTTCACTCGCCGCTGGTGCCGAGCAGACTGTCAACTTCGCCAGTGCCACGTTGGACTGGGCGCCCGGCACCTATTCCTTTGATGTGCTGACCGACAATGCTGGCGACCTGAACCCTACCAACGACCTGAATTCTACCGAGATAAACATCTTGGACACCCTCGGCGGCATCACCCGAATGGGATACGTGACTGGGGCCAACGCCTCCACTTTTATCCAATGGAACGGCGGCGTTGATGGGTCTGGCGGCGGCGGCATCGAGATTGAACCGCCCGTTTATCCTATGGTCATCGGTGGGATTGAAGCTGGCATAGCTGGTGGTTCAGCGGATGGGTTCACGTTCCGCATATTGGACGATGACGGGCCAGCCGGCGGTCCCGGCACGGAACTGACCTCGTATGCCGTACCAGCCGGCACCTACGTCCCCGGCGCTTGGAACGAATACCTTTTGGATTCGCCCGTGACCATCACTTCTGGCAGTTTTTACCTTGGCTGGTACATGGACGGCCCATCGGTAGGTTTGTTGGTAGAAGGCGAAGGCCCCCTTTCCAACCGGGCCTACGAAATCCTTTCCAACGCATGGGCAAAGTACCGCAACCCGGCAGACATCATGCTGCGGGCCATTGCGGAAACGCCTACTATCATCAACGGTACGAAGGACATTGTGCAGAACTCCAAAGTGCAGGTGTTCCCGAACCCTAGCAACGGCATTTTCAACATTGACAACCTAAAAGGGGACGTGCAGGTAAGGCATCCTAAAATCTATAATAGTTTGGGTGAGCTCGTTTATGAAGGAAAACAAAGCATCCCGGTTGGTCATCAATTGAAGCTGAATGTCAGCCTCCCGACGGGCCTTTACTACCTGAACTTGGATACCGAGGACGGAAGGGCGGTGGTTCGGAAGGTAGTGGTGGAGTAATGTCTTTTTTTCTTTTCTTGGTTTGGCAACCAAATCAATACGGAAAAGCCCGCACTGCGACAGTGTGGGCTTTTTCATTGTAAAACAAACAAGGCGGTTTAGCTTTGCCCCGGCATCGCTTAAAATTTGGCGAAGCCAAAACAGTCGAAAAGGTGGTTGTCATTTTTGCTCCGCAATTTTGTTTTGTAAAAGCATTTTCAGGAAAACGCTATTTCAAAACATAACGAAACGACAAAAGGCAAAAACTATTTACAGAACATCAACTGTTCCGATGGCGTTTTCTGGCACCCTCAATCACCAACTTATCATCCCCGATTTATCCCTTTGGGAATAGAACTAATCAATAGTCACCAAATTCAATGAAAATAGCCCTCGCCCAACTCAATTTCTTCGTCGGCGACTTCGATGGCAACGTGAGGAAGATGCTCGCCGCCGTTGACACCGCCAAGCAACAGGGCGCCGACCTCGTGGTGTTCCCCGAACTGTCCACCTGCGGCTACCCGCCCCGTGATTTTTTGGAGTTCGACGACTTCATCCGCCGCTCGGAGCGGGCCGTGCTGAAGCTGGCAGAGGCGGCGCAGGGCATCGCCATTGCAGTAGGCTCGCCGAGCCGGAACCCCGTGGTGCAGGGCAAAGACCTGCACAACTCCGCCTATTTCCTCGAAGACGGAAAAGTGAAGCACGTGCAGCACAAGGCGCTGCTGCCCACCTACGATGTGTTCGACGAATACCGACATTTCGAGCCTGCCAAGGAGTTCAATATCGTGGAATTCAAGGGCAAACGCATCGCCCTCAGCATCTGCGAAGACCTCTGGAACCTCGGCAACGAGAACCCGCTCTACACCGTGGTGCCAATGGACGAGATGATGCCCCAAAAGCCCGACCTCATCGTGGCGCTGAACGCCTCGCCCTTTACCTATAGCCATGCCAAAGAGCGCATCCACGTGCTGCGGGCCAACGTGCAGCGGTATGGGCTGCCAATGTTCTACGCTAACTTGGTCGGTTCGCAGACGGACATTATTTTCGATGGCGGCTCCCTCGTGGTTTCGCCTGACGGCAATATTTTCGAAGAAATGCCCTACTGGGAAGAATGTGTCAAAACCTTTGATTTAGAGGAAGTTATAAAAGGCGGGCGCAACGTGGAGCAGCCCAAGGAGAAGGTAGCCCTCATCCACGACGCCCTGCTGTTGGGCATCCGTGACTATTTCAAAAAACTCGGTTTCAAGCAGGCAATCCTCGGCCTCAGCGGCGGCATTGACTCGGCGGTGGTGGCCGTGCTGGCCGCCCGTGCACTCGGCGAGGACAATGTGCGGGTGCTGCTTATGCCCTCGCAGTTCAGCTCCGACCACTCCATCAACGACGCCCGCACCCTCGCCATGAACCTCGGAATCCAGTACGACATCGTGCCCATCGAGCCGATTTTTGCGAAGTACGAAGAGACGCTCCAACCGCATTTCCTCGGCTACCCCAACAACGTAACGGAGGAGAATATACAGGCCCGTATCCGGGGCATGTTGCTCATGGCCATGTCCAACAAGTTCGGTAACGTGCTGCTCAACACCACCAACAAGAGCGAGATGGCTGTCGGCTACGGCACCCTCTACGGCGACCTTTGCGGCGGCCTCAGCGTGCTGGCCGATGTTTACAAAACAGAGGTTTATCAATTAGCCGCCTATATCAACAAGGACGGCATCGTCATCCCCGAAAACAGCATCAGCAAGCCGCCCAGTGCCGAGCTGCGTCCCGACCAAAAGGACTCGGACAGTCTACCGGAATACGATGTGCTGGACGCCATTTTGTACCAGTACATCGAGCAACGGCAAGGCCCGCACGAAATCATACGCATGGGCTTCGATGAGGCCACCGTGCGCCGTGCGCTGCGGTTGGTGAACATGAGCGAGTTCAAGCGCCACCAAGCTGCACCCGTGCTGCGGGTTTCGCCAAAGGCATTTGGCGTGGGGAGAAGGCTGCCGATAGTGGGGAAGTATTTGTCGTGAGGCTTATTTCAGGATTTGGCTGATATATTCAAGGCCATACTCAGTTATCAGGCTGTTAATGGTATTGCCCAACAAAGCCTCGTTGTTCTTGTATTTATCAAACTCATGATATGGATGGGGCGTCAATATCAAGTTTTTTGCGTCACTACTATTGGTTATAATATAGGCACCGTCTGAGGTGAATCTTGCTGGTATGGACGAATTTGTTTCCATCAATGTCCTTCCTTCAGCATCAAGCAGTAGTGCTGCTTGGTTCTGCAGGGTCAAGATAATACTATTGTCTATAGGCGAAAATTGTGCAGCTTCGCAAGGGGCATCAAGGTTTTTTATTTCCCATAAAACAACCCCATTCATATCATATAAGCGAATTGAATTGTTGCTTAAAAATGTAAAAATTCTGTCCTCTCCTTTATTAATTGCGATTCCATTTATGTTTACATCAAGGCTTATCAACGGCAAATTTTTTCCATTTATAAAAATACCAATCGAATTGCCTGCTCTTGAGATTATGCTTTTTTCGTTAGTCGAGCACCAGACTTCTTTAACAGGGGATTTATGTTCAATAATTTCATCTTGAAGATTACCATTAGTCTGCCAGCGCTTCACCTTGCCATTTGCGCTTGCCGTGATAACATCCCGTTCATTGGTACTAAAAGTAGCATAATGGGCATAAATGTCCCCGACTCCCATCGTGCCAAGTGGACTACCAGATGAATCCCATGTTCGGATCAGCCCATCGGCAAATCTTGCAAGGACCAAGTTGCCAGTCGAAGAAAACTGAATGTCATATACACAGGCACCTTTTGCTATAAGCACCTTTTGTTCGGTTCCAACAATATTTTCTAAGATAACCATCCCGTTTCTTGTACACGCCAACAGTTTTTGGCCATCCTTTGAAATGCAAACATCCATTATTTCAGAAGCGAAAGCTGGCATTTCTTTTAGCAGCGAGCCTTGGTCGTCCCAAACTTGAAGGTAGTTATCCTCCCAAGTGGCAAAACGTCTGCCGTCAGGAGCTACCACAGCACGCTTGATAGCACCGTGATTTAGCTTGAGTTCAAGGATGGATTCGCCCGACTGGGTTACCAAAAAGACAGACTCACCCGCAACAGCCAAGCATTTTTTGCCGTACGGTAAAACATGCAATTCACTTATATTAGCATTTTGTGGGAGGCTTAATTGCAGAGGCTTTGATGCAACTGCGGCTCCGAATGCCAGCCAGGCCGATGACTGCATCTCTGCCTCGCTCATACATATACTTGCGTATGCTGCGGCTACTGCTTTATCCAAGTTCCCTTGTTGCAAGGCAATGCTTGATAAGGATGCAAGCAGGCTGGCCTCTGCCTTCTTTCCAGACTGTTGTGCCTTCAAAAGTGCTTCTTCCTTTGCTTGCTTTTCCTGGAGCGTTTGTTCAATGGCTTTTAATGTTTTTCGCTCGCTGTTTATTGCCCTTATTTCATTCTTTTCCGCCGTTTCTTTGGCGACTTCCAATTTCCTTACCGCTGTATTGATTAACAATTGCAAGGAGTCGTTGCCCGGTTCGTAATTGCAATTGTAGGCAACCCAAAATTGATTGATGGCTTTGCCGAAGTCCTTTGATTTCATAAACGCAATGCCTTCTTTGACCAAACGGTCATAGCATTCTTTGTCCTTTGCCAAACTCTGAGCAATTGCTGCTTCGTTTAGCGATAAAAGACCGATTGCAATGCACAACATTTTTAACCAATTCATGGCCATGTTATTTTAAATTAAAATTGAATTCCAAGTTTTAATCCAGGAACATAGCCCAAAGTTGGCGAGTTCATCATACCATCGTTAATGAGGTTGGAAATTGAGAGGGACGGTGTGAAACCTTTCTGGCAGTATTTTTCATACTTTTTTTGTTTTTGTTTTACGAGCCATGCACTTGAGGAAATATAAAGCGTTCCTAACGCCAGTACACTCCACCCAACGCTATTGATTAATCTTGCTTTTGTTTCCTGCTTTTTTGCCTTATCAAAATATAATTTACCATCCCCTTCACTACCTCCGTTTTTCCATGCCGCCACATAGTCGCTGTAAGCATCGTCTCGCTGTTTTTTAAATACGCTTGAAAATCCAATGGCACCTAATGCAACTACACCCGCCGAGATAGACGGTACATAATGAATGGGTCTAAGTGTTGGTTTTTTTAAAGCGCAATTTATTGATTCAAATACTGTACGTTCTACCAGTAGCGTGTAAGTCCCCCCAAAATCCAAGTATTTTTCAAACGCATCCAGCCAAATACGCTGGCCATAAACTCCCTTTTTTGTGGTGATAAGGCTGTCAAATTCCAAGATATTTTTTGCTGAGAACATCTTCTTGCTTTCCAGTTTTTGCATCCCCAATATTTTAACCGCCTCACGTGAGAAATGCTCGTTTTTACCCTTATACTCAAAAACCAATACCATATCCGCATCTTTTAAATACAGGGATTTTATGGAGGCAAAATCTCCATCTTCTGGCAACTTCACATCTACAATGCTCAATTTATCATTGGTTACATTTACCTTGAATGATATTTTGCTAATCCCTGTGGCTACAGGGAATAATTCAACATCTCCTTGACTCTGCACAAACAGAGGAGACATAATAAGCAGCATTAAAATTGTAGCGTAATTAATCATAGTATTTTACATTAAGTCTGTCAATTAGGCAATCTTTCATTATCAAATTTTGTCGCAGAGCTGTTGAAAGTATCAATTTTTTGGAACATACCGCCACATGTCATGATTGGCTTCAACCGACCAATTACCACCCACGAGTTTCCTTGACACGCCCATCCCCAAATAACCATTCCCATTCACAGTAAAGCCTAAAGCGTCTTCTCTTGAAGCACCCGGGAAAGGTGCAGTTTTAGAGAACGGCGCTGCTGGATTTGCAGGATTGAACGCCCAAAAATCATTCAGCAAGCCTTCAGTAAAATTATACCCAGTGCCAAAATACCCAATTTCATCTATTATGATACTCACCGCATCAACCCGGCCTGGCCCATGAAAAAAACTGAACAACTCCCATGACCCAGTAGAATCCTGCGCATCGGGAGGTGTGAATCTCCAAAAGTCTTTCAGCATTTGTAGGCCGTTTACCCCACCACCAACGTACCCGAATCCGTGATTTTTGAAAGCAAAAGCAAGCGCCTCCCTTCGGCCCTTGTCATAAACAACGCCTTCCAACGAAGTCGGGTCCATCATCAAAGGCAAAGGATCCATTTGATGCCACTGACCCGTAGCAGGGTCAAACTCCCAGCAATCATTGAGGTAGGTTTCATTGTTGGATGCATCAAAACCGATACCACCACCAACATAGACTTTGTCGTTGACAACAAAAGCAAAGGCTCCAGCCCTGCTCTTGAATGCTGGAGGGGTCGTAACTAATTGAAAATTGTTGACATCAATAGCTGATTGTTGTATTTGTCGGAAATCATCGTAAATATAGAGTGACCCGTCTGCTGTTTTAGCTTGACCAGTGCCTATATATAGGACATCATTGATGATAAACGAGACAGCGTTGAACCTCGCCGTGGAAATTTTCGAGTTTGTAACTGCCCATTCCATCATATCATTGCTACTGTTTGGGGTACACTTCAAAAGATATTGAGGAGTGCCTGGTTCACACCCATCCTTTAAATAGCCGCAACCCATCATATAGGCAGCATCCTCATTTTCAAATACGCCCCCAATGCCGTGCATCAGGTCAAAAGGCGAAGCATTGCTCAACCTTTTCCACCCATCGTCAATCCTAAACGTCCCCGTTTCGTCACTTTCATAATAATTGCCATCGGAAGTGATGGCCCAAGTCTTAAAAAAATAGGTCGTATTGAAATTGAGTCCGACAATGGTGTCGTAAAAGTCGCCAACATTAGTGAGGTTATATAGCTGCACAGTATCCGACTCATTGCCGACCTCCGCCAAAATGAGCGAAGCGTCTGACATGTCTGAATAGATAAACCCATATCGAACTGCGCTTATCCCCTGATTTTGAAGCCCAACGATAAATCCTGAAACAATGGCTGTGTCATTTTTAATCAGTGTTTGCTTATTAACACCCAATTTTATAGCAAAGGAGAAAGGGCTAGTTTCTGAATAAACCTTGCGATTGCCAACTACATGTTCATCGCTAAACTCCGCCCAGGCCTTGAAATAATAGGTCTTATCCAGTGCCAAGCCCTTAAGCGTATCTTGAAAGTCCTGCCCTGCACCAATTTCCACAGAAATGGCATTACCTTGGTTTTGTTGTAATGCGCTAAGGTCTTCCGAAACCAAAAAGCCTTGGCCGACCAAATTCTTGGTCGCATCCACATAGCCCGTAAGGACTATCGAACCCAGCTCTAAGCCTTGAACAGGGTTGCCCATGGTCACGCTTTGAAACTGCAATGGTTCAATATCTGGCCCAATACAAGCCTCCACCCCCAATAAAATGGCACAGCCAAAAATGATTCGCTTGATAAAAAGCATTCCTAATTAGTGTTTGTGAACATGGCGCTGCGCCATGTCCTATCATTTAATTGTTTACTTGTCATTATTGCCTATTGCACTACAAAGCGCATTACAGCCCTGCCGCCCATTGCATCAATTTGCAAGAAATACAGCCCTGTTGAGCTACCATTTAAATTAAGTACAACTTGCCCGTTTTCAGTTTTCTCAAAAATGCGAGAGGTCGTTTCACGCCCCAATACATCGCTGACAGTTAGCTTGATTGGGCCTGAAACAAACTTGGAAAATTCAATAAAGACTATGCCCGATGTTGGGTTTGGGAAAAGCCTTATATCGTTTTCTGTCCAAGCAAAATGGGTGGTCGTCAAAATGGAGTCCACCGTCGCAACCAGTGTAAACTCACAGCCATTGTCATCCTCCACTTCGAGCTGATAGTTGCCACTGGACACATTTTCCAAATCTTCTTCCGTGGAAATCAATTCATTGTTGTCATTGAACCAAGCGAAGGAGTAGGGCGGGGTGCCGCCATTGATGTCAACATTAATGGCTCCATTGTCCTGTCCTTCATTGGCATCTGTGATGATAAGCTGCTGATTTTCGAGCGCTGGTGGTTGTGTGAGTTGGATAATATTGATATCCTCACACTCGGAGGCATCGGTCATCAACACAGTATAGGTGCCAGCACCGATGTTCGTCAATATTGCCCCGGTAGCTCCTCCAGGAGACCATATATAATTAAAAGGACCTGTACCCCCGATTGGCAATGCCGTGAGTGTCCCATCCGTTTCGCCAAAACAGGATATTTCAGTTACAATTTGAACATCTACGCTTATTCCAATGCAAGGAAATGGATCAACAATGACCGGTGAAACAGCCTCGCAGCCATTTGCATCTTCAACGGTAACAGCATAAGTGCCTGGTTCAAGCCCAGTTATAAGTTGAGAAGTGCTGCCATTGTTCCAAATAAAAGTATAAGGTGGCGTACCGCCAGTAGGGCTGGCGATGGCCGTGCCGTCATTGGCGTTCACAGCACTTTCATCGGTACCAGTAGTGGTCACTGTGAGTTGCTGCGATGGTTGTGTAATTAGCACATTGATTGTCTGCGTACAGTTGTTGCCGTCTATGACCGTAACGAAATAAATTCCAGCCGAGAGGTTATTGACTATCGGACAATTGCCACAATTGTTCCATTGGAAGGTATATGGGGCAGTGCCGCCAGTTGCCGATAAAGACACAGTGCCTGAATTCTCGCCAAAACATTCCACATTGGTTTGGGAACTCACAAAACCGGCCAACTGGTTCGGCTGGTTAATGAAAAAGGATTCTGTATCTGAGCATCCATTGCCATCGGTCATAGTGACGGAGTAGCTACCCGTTGCCAAATTGCTGATGATACTACTGTTGGAACCCGTTGTGGTGGTACCGTTTGACCACTCAAAGCTAAAGTTTGGACTGCCAGTGGCAGTGGCAACTGCCATACCATTGGCTCCTCCATTACAACTTGGTGGAGTAGCTGAAACATTCACACCAGCCCCAGAACATGCAGGCGGGTTCACGGTAGCCTGTCCGGTTGCAGTGCACAAATTTCCATCCGAAACGGTTACGGTGTATGTTCCAACACCAAGGTTGATTATGTTTTGGGTATTGAGGTTGTTCGGCCAATTGAAGGTATAAGGCGGCGTGCCTCCAGATGCTGTTGCCGAAGCAGTGCCTGTATTGGTGCCAACCACGGTGACATTGGTGGACGTGGTACCCACTACCAAGGCAGGTGGCTGCGAGATATTGACAGCGGAACTGGACGTACAGCCCATTCCATCCGTCAGGGTGACGGTATAAATGCCTGCAGGGACCTGGTTTAACTGAGCACCTGAGAATCCATTGGACCAATTGAAGGAATAATTTGGAGTGCCGTTGGTACCACTGGCAGTTGCACTCCCATTACTGAACCCATTGCATTTTACGTTGACTTGGTTTTGGATAGATGCGATGGGCGGCAGCGTTTGCTGTATAGTGCCATTTTTCGTTGTGGTGCAACCGTTTTGGTCGGTCAGGGTGACGGTATATTGGCCTCCGGCAAGGAACGAAGCAGTAGGCCCGAATTGGCCATTGCTCCATGAAAAGACGTAATTACCAGTGCCTCCTGAGCCAGTCACGTTCACCGAAGCCGATGGGCTGTTGCAATTGATGTTGCCTTGGCTAACCACATTGATGGCCAGCGGTACCAAGGGTTGAGTTATAGTGGTAGTGGCAGTGGTAGTACAACCGTTGGCATCCGTGACGGTGACTAGGTAATTGCCAGCTGGCAGGTTGTTGACGGTGGAGGTGGTGGCACCATTTGACCAAAGGAATTGATAATTGGGTGCTCCATTATTTACCGAAACACTAACGGCTCCTGTTGACTGGCCATTGCAGCTTACAGGGATTGCGGAAGCAGTAGCAACGGGCAATGGGGCAGTAGTTACGATTACTTGGTCGGTTGCGGTACAGATACCCCCCGTTGTAACCGATAGCGTATAAGTGCCGGGGAGGTTCACGGTGGCAGTTGGTGACCCCTGTCCCGAAATGATGCCAGGACCGGCCCATGAGTATGTCGCTCCGGTAGCTGGTGTCGAAGCGGCCCCGCTGAGCACTACCGTGGGCGAATTGCAGGTGAGCTGTTTGTCGTTTCCGGCGTTTGGAACTGGCTGCTGATGAACCGTGATGTTGACTTGAAGCCTTGGCAATGGGCTTGTGCAACTGCCACTGTTTACCGATTGGAGAAAAAAACTATGCGTCCCAATACCAAGCGCTGGACTGGGAGTGAAGGTGTTGCCCTGATGTATAACGGCACTACTCGTGGGGCTGTCGAACCATTGAACCGATGAGCCTGATGGGGCACTGGCCTGTAAAGTGATGCTACTACCTGCACAAAATGCAGTGTTTCCTGAATAAGTAGGAGCGGTAGGTATTGGATTGACGGTGATAGCTATGCTTTTATCAGCTGATGCTGTGCAATTCTTGCTCTTAGCTGTCACAGTAAGTGGCGGTTGGTTCAGTGTTGGCGTCAAGGTGATGGAAGTTGTAGTGGCCCCGTTGCTCCAAAGGAAGTCGAATGCTTCGTTGCAACTGTTGGTTATGTTTGCATTGAGCGTGATGGGTTGTCCTAAACAAACTTGAGTACTGCCATTGGCGGGGGTTATTTGTATCTCAGGAGTCACACACTTCCCAAGTTGCTTAACGTGCAAGGTACGGTGCAGGGGCGGATCGGTAGCGAAGGTAAAATCAACATCTGCCTCCCGTTCAATGCAATCGTTGTTTTCCTCAATAGTGACAGCCAAGGTCTTAGCCGCATTGGAAGCGGTAACGCTGAAATTTATCCAGTCAACTGCGTTGTCAAACTCAAGCACCCAAGGCCGATTGGTAATAACATCTAACTCTTTTATGGCTGCGTTGCCTGCGACAGATAAGACATTTGGTGAAACTCCAAAATTGTTTACGCTGATGGGAGTCAATCCATTGATGGTGCTCTCGCCATTGGCAGTAAAGGTCATGTCCGAGTTGTTTTGGAAGGTAAGTTGGCATCGCCCGCCAGAAAGATAGCCCTCACTTGTGTTGTAAACATCAATAAAAAAAGAGTCACTGACGATGTAAGAACATTTCACGCCACCATTTCCATCGGCAGGTATCTCGAACACGATAGGGTCGCTTCCATTCCAGAATGCGTTCATGTCCTTAACGGGATGGATTTCCGAACCATCTTTTACTAAAAATGCGATCAGGTGCTTTGTGGAAAAATTAAAAGCAAAATTTCTGATGCCTACGGTATGGGAGATGTTGTTGTTCTGGACACAAGTGGCACCGGGGTCGTAGTCAAAGATATTGGTAATGAAAATATTGGGAGTCGTGGGCGAGCAGGTGAAGTTAAGGCTGAATCCCTCATTGCCTCCGTTCACATCTTTGTCCACAACCAGGTAATAAATTCCTTCGTCAATGTTATTGGATTGCAGCGTGAAGGTGCCTCCATTGTTCCCATTTTCAGCGTAGCCAAGACAATTTTCACCGCATTTTTTGTCAAAAAGAAACATGCCAAACTTCTCTGTAGCACCGTTTGGAGTCAGGCTGAAAGAAATATTGGAAGGCTGGCTTAAATCAATCCGATACACAACATCCTCTCCAGTGTAAAAGCGTGTGCCATTGTAGCAACTACTATAATCCCCAGCGGAGCTGGTTGTCGAAAAATCAGAATTATTACCCGACACAGTGCCGCTTAGTTGGGTTGGGCCATTGCAGGTCAATGTCGGTAATTGCGGTACTTCGCAGGCACCAGAAGGGAATACTTGAAAGCCGTAATTGTCATTGACAGGACTGAGCACTACAAAATAATAGAAGCCAGGCTCGTCGCAGTTCGTACAATTGTTGAAACTGCCCCCGACCTCGCCAAGGCAGGTCTGTACGCAATTGCCCGAAGAGCAATCACATCGAAAAACAAAGAACTTCGTTAATGAGCTGGCATTACCAGTGAGGGATTGTGGGTTGATGGGAATGAAATCATCGGAATCATAAGACAAGACATAGGTGTCGGCATACATGGGCCCAGCCGGCAGGTTGAAATCATAAGCTTCCAGTACGCAAAATTCCTGTAAAAGCAAGGGTGGTGCCAAGTCATCATTGGTCAGTGTGCCCGTGAAAGTATCGCCAAGGTGAATGAGCTGTCCGCCCTGCTCACATACGCCATAACAGGGGCCAAACTCTGCTGGAGTGTAGAGGCCATAACATGATGCTTCGCATTCTGTAAAATAATACTGGTTGCTTTTTGTGCAGGTGGGCGAATCTGCGCAGTTGAAAAGTACCTCACAGCCCTTCCATAAGCAGATATTGTCCACTTTATAGGCATTATCGGTGTTGGCGAAAAAGTTTATTGCGGCCAAATCGGTTGAAAAACTGGTGCCTTGGCCAAATTGCCAGGTGTAAACATAGTTGTGGTTTATCCAGAGTTCTACATAAAAATCATTATTGTCGTAATAAATAATCTGCATCACATTATTCCAACCGCCATTGATGTACAGAAAATCGGCATCAGCCGTGGATGCATTCCCTGTGATATCAAGGGTTCCTGTGCCGTTGGCATTGAAATACACTTCGTATGCCCAGTTGGCGTTTTCGTTGTTGCTTCCACTAAAAGTTGGGAGTGCGTGCTGGATGTTGTAGTACCCGGTTTTGTTTGGCTCAATAAACATGTCCCATGATAGGCGCACTCTGCCGTAGGTGGTTGAAAGATTATCAAGCATATATAGCACATCGGGGGCCGAACTTCCATTCCTTACGATGTTGAGGTATTCATTGCCATTAGATGAGGCTACGGGTGCCTCAGTCGAGCCGGTTTGCCATTTCCTCCAACGATTTGACTGGGGGTCAATAGAAGTTGTTAGATAATTTTCAAAATTCTCGCAGAGCAGTGATTTTGGATTAAGTGCTCCATTGCTGCTCCAAGGTTCCGTGCAAGTACATTCACAAGAAACATGCAAATTGAACTTGCCGAATTGGCTGGGTAAGTAGCCGTCAACAAACAAGTAATAATCTATGAATGGTTCAAGGATAAAGTCAATGGATTCATTGTAAATCCCCAAATTGACATTGTCTTCGTAGCTGGCCGACAAGCAGCCCAATTGGTCATTGGTGATATAATAAAGCAGGGGGTTGTCTGGGCATCCTGCTGAAAGGAAAATATCGAGGTCCACGGGATCCAATATTTCCAAGAAAATATGGACGTTGGTTCGCTTGTCAACGTTTATTTTATACACCTTATCTGGGGCATTAAAAGAGTAGCCAGTTGCAACGCAGCCCGCATAATTATTTGCTATGAAATCATTTCCGCTGTTGGCGGTGGTTTGGTTTAGCAGCGTTTGACCACACACAATTGGTATCGCTTGACTGCAAGGCATGACCATTTCCTCAAGTAGGGGCTGGGCGATATGCGGTGGTGTTATAAAGGATTCCGTCTTTTCAATTGGCATTTTTTGTGGTTCTGCCTGAAAAAACGAAGAAACAAAAAGCAAGAGTTGGGTAAGTGTGTTGCTCATAATTTCATTAGGTTTAGTGTGATGTGGGTAATTCTTGAATGCTATCTTGCTTGGGGGGGGACATTTTCCCGTCTTTGCTTACAAATAAAACCATTTCAAATCCAAAGAAGTCCAAATATAAGATTAGAAAAAATGAGACACCAAACTATTTTCCTATTTTTTTCAAACGTTCCAGAATATAGTAATCACCAGGCTTCAATTTTAGCGCCTTTTCGAATCGGTCTTTGGCCAAGTCCATTGCGCCAGCCGTCAGGAATTGCTCACCATCGTGCTTGAGTTCATTAAATTTCTTGGCCAACGCTGCCTCATTTTGCAGGATTTGCTTCTTTATGCCGTCGTCAGGGCTTATTTCGTTTGCTTTTGTATAAAAGCTTTTGGCATCATAGTAGGCTTCTAACTGCGACAAACTGTCCCCCTTTTCCATCAAAGAGTTGACGGCCAACCAATCTTTTTCCAATTGCAGCACCTGCCCTATTTTATCACTGCCCAAACTTTGGGCGATACCCTCCGTCTCGTTCAACATGACCAACGCCTCATCGTATTTTCCTTCCACTTTGAGCGTTCGTGCCGCTTGAATTTTGGCATCGTAGGCCAGTTGAGTGTTGACGTTGTATAGGCGCTGAAGGCTGCGATAGTTCAGCAATGCAAAAGTCAATGCGACAATGGTAAGCAGCGAAAGCCCAAACCCAGCAACGGCCAGCCGTCTCGCTTTCTTTCGTTTTTGCCGCTCCGCTTCCAGCTCAAGTTCTTGTTGTTCTTTTAGCTCCCTATCGGCTATTGACTTGTATTTCTGAAGTATCGGCTCGACGAGCGTGTCGTGGCTTATTTCGTAGTAAAAATTCCCCTTTCTCGCCTCCTGTTTGAGCAGCCTTTCATTTTCAAGCACGTCAAGGTCGTCTTTGGTAAGGCCGAATTCTTCCAATATGACCGACTCTTCCATGATGATGCGGCGGGAGTTCCTGATAAGGCCACGGCCCATCAGTTTTTCAGCCTTGTCCCGTTGTCCTTCTTTTAATTTTGAAATAATATTGGTGTAAAAATCGCTGATTATCAGTTTAATGCCTTGCTTACCACCGTAGTATTCTGGAAGTACCTTGAACCCCACAGGCTTGCCGTCGGCAATGATTTTTTGTTCAATATGCCTGCAAAGCAATTGAAGCTGTGAGGCTTCTATTTCGCCCTCACTGCCCCTTTTTCCCAACTTTAGCAAGGCATCTTCCTCCATGCCAAGTGATTCTATCATTTCGTCAAGTGCCGATTGGTGGTAGGAGTAGGAAGGAGATTCAAATTTGCCGCTCATAGCAGCAGGCGCTGTGATGGCTTTTTTTGCTCCTTCAACACCAAGCGCCTTCAGTTGGAAGCGGCAGCGTAGTATGGCGGGTATTTCGGAAGAAAGGTCATCGAGCAGGTAAAGGTAATCGGAACGAATGGAGAAAACGAACTTGACCCTGGGCGGCGTTGCCCAGTCCTCCGCCCCTTTTGTTCGCAGTTCCTGCGGCACCATGCCGTTGGCCACGCTGGCCAATTGAGAGATGAATGCCTGGCGTGCCTCCGGAGTGTACAGCGTGAACAGTTCCTCAAATTGGTCGAACACCACCACGGGTTCCATGGCCTCACCAGCATCGGCGTACCAGAATTTTTTGAAGTATTCCCAAAGCGTCAATCCTTCGGTAAGGTCGTCGGGCAAGTAGCCGCCCTCCAACAACCGGTGGTACACCTGCGTTTCAGGTGTTTGATTGGTGTTGTTGAACCTAACAAAAACGGAGTGGAGGTTGCGGTTTTCCAGGTCGGGACAAACCCCAGCCTGCAATAAGGACGACTTTCCAGTGCCTGATTTCCCGAAAAGCACCACAAGGTCGTGCAGCACGATGAGTTGAAATAAATCCCGCTTCTCTTGTTCCCTTCCATTGAACAAGGCCTTGTCCTCAAGGACAAATGGACGGATGCCGGGGTACCTGTTCATTGCGGAGCGACTAATGGTTTACTTTTCCGAAGGAATATTTTTTGGCAAATCTTTTCGATTTGCTCTACTACGCCTGCCAGTTCCACATCCAAATTTTCCTGCCCGCCCAGTGGTTTTCTATTGCGAGGCAAAATGGTTGCCAGCGATTTCAGCACGGAGCTTTCCCAGAGGCAGTTGGCCATGAGCACGGGTATGACCACTGCCTGTTTTTCATCGTGCCGTTTGAGTGCCTTCTTGAGTTGGTTTTCGTAAATCTCATCCGAGGCAAAAAAATTGGGCGTGACCAAAAGCAGGATGATGTCTGCTTCGGAAAGATTTCGGTCTATTTCGGCGGCCCGTTCTTCCCCGGCCCTAATTTGATGCTCGTCCCAAGACTGTATCAACTCCCCCCGCCGCAGCGGCGAAAGCTGTGCATCGAGCCGCTCCTTCTTCGATGTGTCCGCGCTGTCGAACATCACGAAAACCTTGAGCTTTGGGGTGCTTTCGTTATTCGCTACTTCTTGGCTCAAAGCTGCTTCAAATGCGTTTGCAAAATCAAGCGGGGGTATGTCCACGAACTGCATGTCGAAGTTTCTTTCATAAAAAAAAGCGGTCAGTTCGCCAAGGTTGCGTGGATTTTGGAGGGCGTAAGTCGCTTTTTGCCGCTGGTACCTGCTGATGATGTGCATGAGCAGCCGCAGGTGCCATTGGTTGAAGTCAAAGCCAAGGAATATAAAGCTTTTGTTAAAGCTCCTCGCCTCAGAGGACGTAAACTGGATGGCGATGCTCTTGGGTATGGATGCCGTGTGCTCCAGTTGAAGGATGGCATCGAGGAACCGTAATTGGTCGCTGTCAGTCAGCACCATGGATTCGGGATTGTCAACATTGCCGAACAGGTTGTAAACCAAAGGCATCTCCGGGCTTATCTCCTCTTCCCGAATGTTGACCCGGTTGTTGTGCGTTGGGTCAAGGAAATGGTAATATTCGCAAGTGGTACCGAACTTGTTCTCCTCATCGTATGCTGCCATGAGGAAGTTGTCGGAGTTGGTATTCACGACGAAATAGAATGGGAGCCTCGCTAACTTTTGATAAACCGGGAAATCGGAAAAACTGTATTTGTTGTAAAACTCCTTTAGGACCTCCCCCAACATTTCACGGGCTTTTTCCTTGTTGAACTTGGCGAGGTGAAACACATTATCCTCAAATTCCTTCGCAGCGTATGCCAAATTCGTAGTGCTCAACAATTGGACGGAGGGGTTAAGTAGGAGTAGTTTTTTACTGATAAAATCCGAAAGCAGCTGGTTCAGCGGCACTTGTGCCCCGTCTATCTCCACGGTGGCAATATTCGGCCCCAACACCAGCACGCACTCTTTATTGCGAACGGCTTCTGACAGTGTTTTCCAATTGATTGTTCCTGGGTTTTGCCCGAAAGACATAATGATATATTATTGTTCCGTGTTTGCAAGTATCGCTTGCTTCGCAAAAGACAAAACTACAACCAATTATTTCAGATTTCAAAAACATAGGCAATAGCTTCAAATCACCTTGTATTCCAGCTTCGGAAACTTTTCGCCCACTCCATTTCCTTGCATCCGCCTTTCATGGTTTTCCTCATCATTTGGTTTTACCTTTGGCCTAAATTCGACAGAAGATAACTGAATATGAAAAATCACCTACCCACCTTTGCCTTCATGGCCCTGCTTGTCTTTGCTTCGCAAGCCTGCAAAACGGACGCACCACCCGCCGCACCAAAGCCACTAACTTTGGAATCCCTCAAAATCGAGCGGAAAAAAGGCCCCGACTGCGACAAGCCGGACAGCCTCATGGTCAACTGTGCTTGGGTCAATTTCAAGTACCCGAAGCTCAAGGACGGAAGCGACTCGCTCAAGCAGGCCGTGGACAACTGGGCCAGGGAGTTCATGACCGGGTGGGTGGGCATGGCCGAGGAACCTGACAACCTGCCCCCGCTCGACGATGCCATCAACAACTTCTTCAACATGCAGGCTGAATCGGCCAAGGAAATGCCCGATACCCGCAGCGTTTTCTCAGCGGAAACCACAGATGCTGTGTTGCTCAACGACGGCAAGCACCTTACACTTCAATTGGACGGGTACAGCGACATGGGCGGGGCACACCCAAATTGGAGTTCCGCCGTGGCTACTTGGGATGTTGCTACTGCAAAAAAAGTGACGCTCGACCAGCTCGTCACCGACCTGAATGCCTTGCAAATATTGGCCGAGAAAAAGTTCCGTGTGGTTCGCCCAGAGCTTTTCACGCCAGATGAAGCAGGCGATGTCCCACATGTTTTCGATGAAATGTTCCCCTTCAAATTGGCAGACAATACGGGCTTGGTCAAGGATGGCATCTTCTTCTGCTACGTGCCTTATGAGGTGGGGCCTTATGCCATTGGTGCGACGGAATTCGTGCTGACGTTTGCGGAATTGCAGGGTATCAAGAAATGAGATGATTGTTGAATTGCTTGATGGCTTCATGGCTATATTGTTTCGTAGAAACGCCTATTGGACAATGAAGCCATGAAACAATGAAGCAATGAAGCCATAAAACAATGAAGCCATGAACCACCCATCCCTGAAACCAGTGAAATTCACCCTTCCAAAGGCCAGTTTTGGGTGAAATCGGTGAAGGCTCCTTACCTTTGAATGCGTAATGCAACTTACCTACCACTAAAGGACATCCAATTACGGACGGAGGCAAAACAGCTGAAACATCCGTCCGCAAAATCCGTACACACGGGCTAAAGAAAAAAATGGGCAAAAAAGCCCTGCGTTTGTTTTAAATAAGCTATTGAAAGCATCGGCAATGAAGTAGAGCGTGAAGGTAAATCTTTGATTGTCAGCCATTTGAAAAAACACCTCACCTTATCCTTTCATTTTATCGAGCCGCTTTCGTCCCAACTCAGATTTAAAAATTATGAAGAAATCATTGCTGTGCATAGCAACTGTGCTGTGCCTACTCCAAGCCAGTTCCTCCTTTTCTCAGGACGCTGCTGCCTCCCTTAACGGCATATCGGCAAAAGTCCTTTTCATTGACTACAATTCCCTCAACGATTTTGGCGGATTCAAGCCCACCAATGGGCTTGAGCTTGCCTATTTGCGCAGTATCACCCAAAACATCGGGGTAGGGATACCACTAAAGATTGGCCTCGCAGCGCTCGATGGTTCTGATGAGAAAACCGTCATCTTTAGCTTGGATGCCATTGCACAGTACCAATTCGGCAACTCGGGGAGCCTCTTGCGGCCCTATTTGTTCGGTGGCGTAGGGATGGTTTTTGAACAATTTGAGGAGAACAACGCCCAACTGCCCCTCGGCCTTGGCATCAACGTGCGGGCGGGTCAAAGCACCTTTTTCACCGTACAAGGTGAATACCGCTATTCATTCACGGAATTTCGTGACAATTTGCAAATTGGCATAGGCTTGCACTTCAAATTGAACCCACAACCCAGGATAGACGGCCCGCTCGACACCGACGCCGATGGCCTGCCCGATGCGCAGGATTATTGCCCCAACGAAGCTGGCACCATGCTCGCAGGCGGCTGCCCAGATACTGACGACGACGGCGTACCAAACGGCGAAGACGATTGCCCAACCGTGAAAGGCCCCGCCGAAACCCGTGGCTGCCCTACTGCCGCTCCGCCAACACCAGTTGCACCAACAAACCCATCCGTGGCCGACCGTGACGGCGATGGCATCAACGATAGCCTCGACAAATGCCCCGACCAACCGGGCACAATCGCACTGAAGGGCTGCCCGCCAAATACGCCAACGCCGCCGCAACAGCCTGTTGTGACTGCTCCAATAACAACACCAACAACGACAATCCCTGCTGCCAGCGGCGTACTCGACACCGACAACGATGGCCTTGTTGACAACCGTGACCAATGCCCCGATGCCGCTGGACCCATCCAATTGCTCGGCTGCCCGGACACCGATAACGATGGTGTAATTGACAAAGAAGACCGCTGCCCCAACACGGCTGGAGTTGCTCTCCACAGCGGCTGCCCCGACACCGACAAAGACGGCATCGCCGACGACAACGACAACTGCCCTAACCAGGCGGGTGTCTCTTCTGCCAACGGTTGCCCGGATGCTGACGGCGATGGCACCCCCGACAACCGCGACAACTGTCCCAACGAAAAGGGCCTCTCCTCCAACAGCGGCTGCCCTGTCTATGACGTGGACAACGATGGCCTCGCTGACAAAGACGATGCATGCCCGAACCAAGCTGGCCCATCTGTAACAAAAGGTTGTCCTGACACTGATAGCGATGGCATTGCCGACCGAAACGACCTCTGCCCAACAGAAGCTGGAACGGCTGGTGCAAGCGGCTGTCCAGACGATGACGGAGACAATGTGCCCAACCAAACGGATAAGTGCCCTGATATCAAAGGTATCAACCAAGGCTGCCCCGACATCGAGAAAGCAGACAAGGACTTTTTGCTTTCTGCTGCCAAAAACGTGCAGTTTGAGACGGGCAAGGCGACCCTCAAGGCTCAGTCTTATGCAATTCTGGAAAAAGTGGCTGAAATCATGGGCAAGTACCCCCGCTACGACATCAATATTGACGGCCACACCGACGATACCGGCGATGCAGGCGCCAACCGGTTGCTATCGGAAGAAAGGGCTTCCTCCTGCTACCAGTACTTGCTGGCCCGTGGCGTTGAGCCAACCCGCATGAACTACAAGGGATACGGGGAATCCAAACCCATCGGCACCAACAGCACCCTTGATGGCCGTGAGCGCAACCGCCGGGTAGAGTTCAATATGTACGTCCGCTAATCGTTTTTTAGCTTATAGCTTCCATAAAAAAGGGGTTGGCAGTATTGCCGACCCCTTTTTTTTATCCCGTCTTCGCCTCAACCTCACCGCATTTTAGTCACCCCCACCATTCTTAAAAATTCCCCCACTCCCACAAACCAGCACCGGCGCTTTCACGAACCTAATATGCACATCCCACGCATCGAACTTTTTGCGCAGCGCAAAAAGACTGCTTGATGGGCAGGTGGCATCGAGGGAGCAGGCGGTGGTGAAAAAAGATGAATTGTCATTGAAGTTAAAACGACTCCGCTACCCACACGAGATAATCTTCCAGCACTTGAAATTCCTTGCTGTTTTCATCAGCAGCCTGCAAGTATGCCAATGGGTGGCTCAGCATAACCTTCTTCCCATCAGCCTTAGTGGTCATGATATGGCCGTGCTGCTCACTGATGGAATTAATGCCGAAGACCTCAATAATGCCTCCTTTTTTGGAGCCGGCACCGCCCCTTAGTTTCGCTTCAAAGGGGAAGCTCAGGTGCTGTGTCAGGTAGTCCGTCCAGTTTTTATCGTCAGACTTGTCGGGTTGCCCCAACAAAATAGCTTTAAGGCGGGTAGCCACCGCTTTATCCGGCAAGTATCTCCATGCTGCGCCATGGTAGCGAACCCGATAGGCTGCCATTGCTTCCTGTTCGGTGTCCCTGGGTTGGCAAGCCACCAATTGGTCTGCGCTGAAATCTGCTTCCTGGAAATCTTCATCCAATTTCAGGGCCTTCGCAACCAATTTTTCAGGCATTTGTGCAATGGTCTGGCTGTCGAACGAAATGGCGTAAGCCTCATCGCCTTCATCGTCATAAAAGGCATCTTCTACCCGCCCCTGCCAGCCCTGCATATTTGTTTTTTTGTCAAAAGGCGACCAAGCGGTATGCGCTACCCGCACCGAGGAGCCGATGGGGAAAACAGGGTCTTCGATTTCGTTGTCGAAGGCGGCATTGAAGAAATTAAAGGCGGATTCATCGCCATTTGCCAGTTTGGAAAGTATCGTAAACGGGTCCATGCCCTCAAAATCATCTTCCTCTTCTTCCAGGTCTTCACCCAGAAGCAAATCCATCAATTTGGGCGAAATCCTGCCGAGTTTGATGGAGTCTTTCAGGCCATCCCGGAGCTGGGTGAACATTTGGAGCATCTCCTCAACTTGGGCGGTTGCCTCGTCCAATCCCTTGCCTCGCCTATCGTCTTTGTTGATGGAAGTGAGCATTTTGCCCAAATCCGACTTGCGGAGCTGCTTGATTTCCTCGCTCGTTCGGTCAAGCTGTTTTTCGATGAACAGGAGGTCCCTTTTCAGTCGGTCAATTAGCTGCTGAAGGGAGTCCACCGTCACCGCTTTTGCTTCAAAATCGAGGGTTTCATAAAGGTACATGCTTTCCATTTCGAGCAGCGCCTGAATATCGTTGTGCTGGTTGGCCTCGTTGATTTGCTGCATCAGTTGGTGGAATTCCTCCGCCTCTTTTTCGTTTTTGGCAAGGTCTGGGTGGAACTTCTGGGAGAGCTTCAAAAACACTTTTCGGATTTCTTTTTGCTCGTTTTCCGGGGGCTTCACCTCAAATTCAGCGAACATGCTGAGCATCCTTGCCCGCTCAAATTCGTCAAAGTCGAAGTTGCCAGACTCCCGCTGTTGCTTCTGCTCTTTGTACTCCTCATAGTCATCCCCGAACATGCTGCCTTTGGTCATCTCATCGGCCATCATTTGGAGCTGCTCCTTGTCCACCTTGTTCACACCTTTGGCCATCTTTAGTTGGCGGGCCAGCGCAGCAATTTCCCGTTGTAGTTCTTCTACAGCTTCCATTTTGTTGAGCATGTTGGCATGCACCCTTCGCCCGATTTCCTCCACATCGGACTTGATATTTTGCAAGCGGGTCTTCAGGCTTTTGAGGGTCGTCTGCTTCTTCTTGAGCTGGCCTTCAAGGTCTTTTGCTTCTGCCTCTTTGCGGAGCAATTCGGGTGATTTTGCAAGTTTTTGACTCATGTATGAGGACGATTTTTTGTAAAAACAATTATAATTTCACGTAAAATTACACCATTACTGTTTGGGAGTATCACCCTATTCAGCATTATTGGCGCATGAATCTATTTGAAAAAATTAGCATTCTTAGCTTTGCTTTCAAATTCATTTTCAACATGATAAAACTAAAACTCCTCAACTGCGTCTCTTCCCTTTTTATAGCTGCTTTTGCGCTTGCGCAAAACACCAACTCAATGCCCCATATCCGGGTAACCGCCAACCACCGCTACCTCGAAACCCTACCTACCGGACAGGTAGGCGCTGATGCCAAGCCCTTCTTTTGGCTCGGCGACACGGCTTGGGAGCTATTCCACCGACTAAACCGGGAGGAGGCCATCGAATACCTCGACACCAGAAAGGCACAGGGCTTCAACGTCATTCAGGCCGTGGCCTTGGCCGAGTTCGATGGGCTGCGCACCATCAATGCCTACGGCGACCTACCCTTGGTAGAGCTCGACCCTACCCGCCTCGACATCACGCCCGGCAGCAACCCAAAGGATGGGGCCGAGTACGACTACTGGGACCACGTTGACTTCGTCATAAAAGCCGCTGCCGACCGGGGACTCTACATCGGCTTGCTACCCACCTGGGGCGACAAGGTGGCGCACCTCTGGGGCGATGGCCCCATTGTTTTCAACGAAAAAAACGCTCGTGCCTTCGGCAACATCCTTGCGGAGCGATACCATAAAATGCCCAATGTGCTATGGATACTCGGCGGCGACCGCCCTGCCAAGTACAAGGGCCGGGAGGACAACAAGGACTACGACGACCGCTCCATCTGGCGGGCCATGGCCGAGGGCATTCAGGATGCCTACGGCAAACAGGAGGTGTTCATCACCTACCACCCCTGGGGCGGCGACAACTCCACCACGCAGTACATCCACGACGAACCTTGGCTCGACATGAACAGCTTCCAGAGCGGCCACGGCAGCCGTGAAGCCCGTGCCTGGGATTGGGTGGAGCGTGACCTGAAAATGACGCCCACCAAGCCGACCCTTGACATGGAACCCTGCTACGAAGACCACCCGGTGAACCCCTGGGATGGCAAATGGACCCGTCAGCGGGGCTATTTCACGGGCTACGATGTGCGGGCGAGGATATGGCGGGGCGTGTTCGCCGGAGGCTGCGGCGTCACTTACGGCCACCATTTCATCTGGCAGTTCTGCGACCCCGCAAAGAACCCGCCCATCAACAACGGCGACACCATCATCCATTGGCGGCAGGCCATGAAGGCCGAGGCCGCTGGGCAATTGAAGCATTTGGTGAAACTTATGGAGTATGCTCCACTCGCCAGTTTAAAGGCTGATCAAAGCCTGATTTTATCGCCAAACCCAACCGAATGGGAAAAGCACATAAGGGCCATGCGGTCGGAGGATGGTAGCTTCGCAATGGTTTACCTGCCTGAAAATCAAGTAATTACCATTGACATGAAAAGGATTGGCGGCACCAAGAAGCGGGTGCAGTGGTACGACCCTCGGACGGGCAATATGAGCGCTGCCAAAGGAAAGAATGGCAAGTTTGCACCGCCGAAAAAGGGGCGGGACTGGGTGTTGGTGGTGGAGTGGAAGGCTTCGTCAAGAGGATGATTTATGGTTCTCCAACGCATTTTATTCAACCCTAAAAATAAGATTTTGAACATAAAAGCAAAAAATCCAAACTGTCAGGATTTTGCCTATTATCCTGCCAATGATATTGGAGTAAAGGCTTTTGAGAACACATATCTCTCGGTTGTAACCGAGAGATATGGCTATCAACAAAGTACATTATCGCTTTACTTCACCGGTATTAATCACAACCTGCGCTTGTCCACCGCTGCCACTTGAGCTATTTCCCGTGCTTTGAATGGTGATGATTTTCTTCAAAACATCGAACCAAAACGGCGCACCGAGCGACACGGCCAGTGCAGTGATGAACCAGCCGAGGAACCTGCGGAGCCATGCTGCCGGGCTGACAAACACTTCCTGCCGACTCCAACCAAGGCCGAGTACATTGGCAGCGGAGCGGAATTCTGGCGTGTTCACAAAGTTCTGTACTCCCTGCTTGATTTCGCCGCCCGTGAGCGGGGCAGTAGGTACGGGCGTCAGGCTGGGCAAGGTCTCGTTTTCAGCAGCAAAGGTCTTGGCCAATAAAGCCAGCTTCTGGCGGCTGGCGGCGTTGTTGGTAAGGTGAGCATAAATCTTGAAGCTGTCGGCGTTCAGCACCATTGCGATGCCCAACCCGACGAAGAAGGTCACGAACTGCAAATGCCGCTTGTACCAGCCACTCGATTGAGCCATTACATCGTCGAACCAAGTCTGCATACGGGCCTTGAACGCCTCCACGGTCGTGTGTCCCTCTTCTTTGAACTGCTCCAGGACTTGCCGCAACCGGCTATCCTCCGGAACGCCCTGAATGATGTCCTCAATAGAGGTCAAGACCTTGTCCTTTTGTTTTAGCACATTGGTGAGAATGGAGGCGAAATTGGCGGAGCTGAGGTAGGCCGGGGCCTGCGACTTGCGCAGGATGGCCTTGTGCTGCATCATCTGCTGGAACAGCGGGTTATTCATGAACTTCTCAAACACTTCCTTCTTGTCACGGTGTTCGAGCAGGCGCTTTAAGGCTTCCTCCATGTAAAAACCCCGCCAGCCCCGCCAAGCCGATACCAGCTCATTGAGGGTGGTACCCAACAGGCTCAGGAGCATGAAAGTGAAAATCATTCCGAGGATAACTTCGAGCATTGCCATATTTACAGCGGTTTTGAATGGTGAATGTTGCGGGAAAGGTAGGCAACCTGACGGCTTTGCGGTGCATTTTTTATAAAAAAAATCAGGTGCTTGGCAATGCCAGGCCCTGATTTTTCATAGACTGTGCGACGAAGCCAGTCAACTGTTTTGCGCAAGCAAAACCCGCCGACCTCAGCGCTCAAACAAGCCAGATATAACCGCCGTCATTGCTTTTCGTGGAGTTTGAATCAATGCTGGGTTGGTCAACTTTTGGCTTTTCTGCCGCAGCTTGTACTTTCTCTTTCTGTTTGTTTTTCATGAAAGGGAGGATTTTACCGGGTTTTAAAAGTAAGGCTGTATCCAATGAACAAACACCTAAACTTTTTAACCCATATTACGATTCACTTGGATAAACTCGATTATTTTCACCATCAGCCGCCTTCCCCCTTTCAAAAGGTGGAGCACTCGGTCTTTGTTCGGCAAGGCCTCCACTTGTTCGTCAAGCGGGACGACCTTTTGCATCCGCACGTCTCCGGCAACAAATGGCGCAAGCTCAAGCACAACCTGCTGGAAGCACGACGGCTGGGCTGCACGAGGCTCATCACCTTCGGCGGGGCATACAGCAACCATATCGCTGCGGTGGCAGCTGCTGGTCAAGACTTCGGCTTTTCAACCTTGGGTGTAATCAGTGGCGAAGCAAATGGCGTGGGGAATCCTACATTGCGCTTCGCCAAAGCGTTTGGCATGGACTTGCGTTTCACAAGCAGGGCAAATATGCGAAACTTGTCCGAAAACGACCTAATCCAACTCCTAAAAATTGACACAGCGCAGGCATTTGTTTTGCCACAAGGCGGCGCCAATTGCCTCGCCCTCGCTGGCTGCCGTGAAATTGTGGCCGAAACAGCGGAACAGCTTGGGCATCTGCCCGATTTCATGGTAACGGCCTGCGGCACGGGTGCAACACTGGCGGGCATGGCAAGTGGGTTAGTTGGCCATTGCGAAGCAATTGGCATCGCCGTTTTGAAAGGCGGTTTTTTACAAAAAGAAGTAGAAAAGTTATTGGCCGTTTGTAGCGAAAAGCCTGTTTCCAATTTTCAAGTGATGAACGGTTTTCATCATGGCGGCTATGCCAAATGGACGCCGGAACTGGTCGGGTTCATCAATGATTTCAAGCAGCAGACTGGCATCCCGCTCGACCCAATTTATACGGGAAAGGCATTTTATGCAGCTTTTGAGTTGGCGAGACAAGGCTTTTTTCCCGAAGGGTCAAGCATCGTGCTGGTGCACACGGGCGGGTTGCAGGGTGTGGCGGGGTTCAATGAGCGGTTCGGGGAGCAAATTATCTGAGCAACCCCGCTTTGGATTTGATTTAAGATATAAGATAGACGAAATAAGATTTTAGATTTTCCAGCATGATAGCCAATCTGAAATCTTATTTTGTCTATCTGAAATCTTAAATCAAAAAAATCCTAATCAATCCACCACCGCACCCCCGCATACGCCCTCGCTCCTACCAGCGGCCCCCATACCTGCATGGCATCGAAGTACTGCCCAAAAGGGTTCTGCCAGTCAACGATAGCGGATTCTTGGCGATAGTCCGTGAGGTTTTCGCCACCCAGATAGAATTCAAGGTTTTTGAAATTGCGAGACACTTGGGCGTTCACCGTCACATAGGCAGGTGCCTCGCCAGTGAAGTCCTTGATTAGCCCCGAAGGGACGCCGTGGCTCTGCGCAAAACGTTGTTTTCCAACAAGTTGCGTATTGGAATTGAACATCCATTTAGCATTTGGCGTCTTGTAGTTCAGCGTAAGCAGGCCCCGGTGGCGGGCCAGCATCGGGCGCTGGACGGGGTCGCTGTTGCCACCGCCCGAAGGTGGGTTGTAGGTCACTTTTACGTCGTTCAGTTTATAGGCCAGCTTCATGTCGAAGCCCTTGAGGGGTGCCCAAGTGCCGAGCACGAGCAGCGAGTTGGAGTAACTTTTCCCATCCAAATTGTAGAAAAGCACCTTGCCATGTTGGCTCTCCATGTCCATCACCACTTGATTCACGAAGTCGGTGCGGTACAGGTCAACGAGGAGGCTGGCGCTCTTGCCCGCTAATTTCATGCTCTTGGTGAAGTTCAGCCCCATGTTCCAGGCGTCCTCGATGTCGAGCTGGCTTTGGTCCACCACGAACTGGCGGTTGCTGGCCATCACGGCCATGTTTTCCGAGAGGATTTGCGCCGTGCGAACACCCCTGCCGCCGCTCATGCGCAGGATGGTGTTGTCGTTGAAATTGTACTTTAGGTTCAGCCTTGGCGTGGCGAACAGGCCATAACGGTTGTGGTGGTCGAAGCGCAGTCCGCCGATGAGGCCAAATTTGCCCACCGAATAGGTGTATTCCCCAAACAAGCCCGGCATGGTTTCCACCCGGCTAAAGTCAGTATCATTGAGGAACTCCTCATAGTCGTCGTGCTGGAAGCTGGCCCCAACGGTCACCTTATGGTCGGTGGTGCTGATGAAGCTGGCGTACATCAAATTGGCGTAGAAGTTCTTCTGTTGGCCGTTGTAGCGGGTGCTGCCGAAACTGTTCTTCATGTCGTGCAGTGAGCCACCATAAATAAAGCCGACAGAGGTCTCGGGTTTCACAAAACCGACATAACCGAACTTGCCGAACACGTCCACCCGGCGGTTGCTTTGGTCAATTTGATAAACGTTGCCGGGCTGGTCGGACACATCGTCAAAGGCAGCGGATTGGCCGCTCTGCCGTTGGTCGTCCAGTACCTGCACATTGAACTGGGTGCTGAAATTATCGTCCACCCAGTAATTGCGCCACAGCGCAATCAGACTGGTTTTCTTTGGCTGGTCAATGAAGCCGTCTTTGTTGCGGTCGAATTCACCTTGCGTACTGCTGCCATGCAACAATAGGCCACTGCTGAAATGCTCGCCGAATTTTTGATTGGCGTGTATGTTGATTTCGCCCCTGCCAATCGTGGAGCCGAAGAGGTTCACGAACAGCTTTTTGTCGTTCCAAGGCTTCACCAATTCGGTATTGATTTGCCCGGTGATGCTCTGTGGGCCATTCTGTACAGTGCTTGCCCCCTTGGAAACTTGTATACCGCTGACCCAGGTACCGGGGATGTACTCCAGCGCCAATGGGCTGCCGAGGCCCGTATAGGCAGGCCTTTTTTCCATCAGCAATTGCGAATAAATGCCCCGCAGGCCGAGCATCTGGATTTCGGAGGCCGAGGTCACGGCGTCCTGCCGCATCACATCCACGCTGCCGCTGGTTTCAAAGCTCTCGCTGAGGTTGCAACAGGCGGCTTTTTTCAGCTCGCAGGAGGTGATTTGCTCCATGTTGCGGGTATCGAGGGTGGAGGTGAACACGTCGCCACGGTGCTCGGAGACGACGACCGTTTCAAGTTCGGTGATGCCCTCTATTTTAATCAAGGCTGTGTCTTCGTGCGGGAACATCTGTACAAGTACAGGGTTGTAGCCGACGTATTGTATAAGAAGGTTGGCGGTGTCCCGTTGTTTTTCAATCCAAAAATCGCCGTTGGCATCGGTAACGGTGCCAATCTCGGTACCTTCCCATATCACAGTGGCCCCGATGAGGGTTTCACCGTTCTCGTTGAAGACGTTGCCAAAAAGCTGCTTGGCGTTTTGGGCTTGGGATATGACACTGAAAATCAAACAGATGAAAATCGTTAGCGCTCTCATTTTAGAATTTTTTGGCGTCGTACATTATATGATAGGACGCAGATTTAACTGATTAAACTCCTGTCTGCCGACAGGCAGGGATGAATACAGATTTAATCAGCGAGTACTAACAAAGGTAGGATTGAATCCAAGGCAAAAGTGCCTTGCCAGCGGGAGGCGGGGGAAGGTCGTGTTGCCAGCGCAGCAGGCTTTTTTGCGAAAAAATTATTTGCGGAGCGGCAAAATGCAGGTGTTGCGGAGCAACAAAATCAAAAGGCTTTAGGTCAAAAAACGTGGGCAGTAGGTACTTCACGTCAAGCTTGACGAACTGGGAGGTACAGTCGGCGCAATTGTGCCCTTCCTGCTCGCCAATCGGCGAACAGGTGCTGCCCTTGCAGCATCTTTTGGTCGGGGAGGTTTTTTCCGCCAGTTCGCATGGCTCATCTGGACGGAAGATGGAGGTGACCATCTCGCCCTTGCAGTAGCAGTACAAATGGTGTACGCTAAGCCCCGTGGTAGCCACTAAGACGGTGGCGGCCAGTAGGTAAACCGTGATATGTCGGATTAACTGTTTCACTGTTTTTCAAAAGCACTGCAAAAATAAGGGTAAAACCAATGCCTTGCACGGTTGTCCACGAAAATGAACGCCTTGTAGAATAATAAGTTGGAGAACTGGCTGATAAACGCCGAAAACACTAACTTGGGCGAGGGAATGGAAATTGGAAAAAGAGTAATAAGGAAATTGATTACCTGTGCTAGTTTCCTGTTTGCCAAGACGCTGGCAATTTCTATCTTCGTACATAATCTACGATATAAAATGAAAAACAAAACCACTGCCGGAATCTTTGCACTGCTTTTTGGGCCATTTGGACTTCACCGATTTTATTTAGGCGACCGAAAAATGGGCAAGCTGTATGCCATCGCCACGGCATTATTGTTCGTTGCTTCTATTAAAATGAACGGCCCAATCGTGTTCATCATGGGCATTGTTTCGTTCATTGACGCCATGCTGCTCTTTTCGATGGACCATGAGGAGTTCAACGAAAAATACAACCAGCGCTTCCTGAACCGACCACAGGTAGCAGCACAGGCGGCTCCTCGCCAAGCATCAAGGATCGCTGCCCCTGTTGCCGAAGCCACCAACCCCTACAAGACCGCTGGCATCGAAAAATTCAAGGATTATGACTACGATGGTGCTATGGAGGATTTCAAAAAATCGCTCACCATTAAGTACAATGACCCCGCCATACACTTCAACCTTGCCTGTTGCTACTCGCTGAACGAGCGCCCCGACCCTGCATTTTTTCACTTGACCAAGGCCGTTCATTTCGGTTTTGTAGATTTTGACAAAATAGAAAAGCACGAGGGGCTGGCCTTCCTACGCACCTTGCCGGAGTTCACGGAGTTTGTGAAAAAAGGCTACCAATTGCACAGCACCCCAGCTGCCGAGCAAGCAAAAGCACCTGATTTGCTTGCGCAAAAACATACCGCCACGTCTAACAACGGCCATGAGTCTTCCCTGCTCGACCAAATCAAGCGGTTGAGCGAACTGAGGGAGCAGGGGATTTTAACCGAAGAAGAGTTTAATGGAATGCGGGCACAAGTGCTTAGAAATTGAGAAATTAAAGAATTTGGAAATTGTGAGCGACGCCTCACAATTTCCAAATTCTTTAATTTCTCAATTTCCAAATTCCAATCCCATCCTTTTCGCTACCATCACGGTAGCGTGCAGTGCCACGCCCAGCAGCGCCCAGAAGATGACGCTGGCACGGCGAACAATGCTAAACGAAATAATGAGTGCAGCTGGATAGCCGAGGATGGTCAGTGCGGAAGCGATGCCCAGTTCGTTGACGCCGAGGCCCGCTGGCATGAAGAAGACGGAAGCACTGACGGCTATTGCGCCAGCGATGGTAATGATGTCAGCCATGGAAGGGTCGTAGCCAAGGATGGCAAAAATGGCATACATCTCCACGAGGCTGAAAACACGGCTGACGAACTTCCAACCTGTGGCAGCGAAGAAGCGGCCAGTTGGGATGGGTTCACTGCGGTATTCCTCCAGCATCTTGAATTTTTTCAGCACAAACCCGACCAATTTGGAAGGTGCATGAGAAAGCGACAGCCACATGATGCCTAAACTGGCGGCATAATGCGCTGCTGCCAAAATGGCCACCGTCGTGAAGACAGCGCTGCTCATGTCCACAAATACAAGCGTGAACGTAAGGCAAACCGCAGCAAACAGCATCCCCGTGATAGCCCTTATAAGTCGCTCGACCACCACCGCCCGGCTTGCCGTGTGCAGGTCGAGCCAGTTGGTCATGTGCTGTATGCGGTATGGCTCGCCACCCACCGATGCCA
The DNA here is from genome assembly GCA_031426435.1 of Saprospiraceae bacterium. Classification (GTDB taxonomy): domain Bacteria; phylum Bacteroidota; class Bacteroidia; order Chitinophagales; family Saprospiraceae; genus UBA6168. Next base: position 45,147 of record JANPLH010000176.1, read on the forward strand.
AGGGCAAAATGGTATTATAAGCCTCGCCCGTGATGTTGTTGTAGAGCAAGTCGAGGAACGGCACTTTGCCCCTCACAAGGGTACTTGTGGCTAAGGTATTGGTCACAATCCAGAGGAGGGCCACTGAGAAAACGAGGAATACTTTGCCACCAATCATTGCCAACGACTTGCCCACGAGGTCAATTGGCACATAAAAAAGCAATGCTGTGATGATGGCAAGGCCCAAGGCGTAAGGCAACGATTTTTTGGCTTTTTTTGAAAAATTGCTGAGCAACTTTACAGTCTCGAGCTTGGCTACTGGCAATAGCGCAGCTGCCGCTGGCGTAGGGAACATCAGCTTTAGGCGGCGCTCGGCCTCATCACGCATGTTGGGGTCGTCCACGTCCTGCCACTGGGCGTTGTCGAGTACCACGGCCCGGACGCCATCGCCATCAATGAAGTGCTGAATGATTCCGCTGACGGAATATGCGCCCTGCTCGGCCTTCTCAGCGATGGTGCTGCCGTAGCCTTTTGGAAAATAGAAAAGCCCGGTGTCCACCAGGTCGTACTCTTTGATTTCCTTGCCAATGTTATGGATGAATCCATTGCGGCTGGCCACTTTGGTGGCGTCGTCCATGTCGAAGACATTCTCCAAATCAGCGTCGCAGGCAAGGGCGGGCAGCTCGGGGGCTTCTTTAGTTTTTTGGATAAAATCCCGCACGGTGTCCGGCGAGAAGATATGGTCGGACATGGTTAGCAGGAAGGCCTCGCTGAACCCAGCTGCACCGGCGGCGAAGGTGACGCCGTTGCCAAGTTCGTAGTTTTCGCACTCAACGTATTCGATATCAATGCTTTGCAAACGCTTGATGGCCTTCATTTCGGGCACCACTTGGTCTTTGTAGGCACCCACGACGATGCGAAAATGCCGCACACCCGTTTCATGGAGGGTTAAAATGGCACGCTCCAACAGGCGAAGGCCGCCGAGGTTCATCAGTACCTTGGGCTTTAGCACGCCATGCTCCCGGAAGCGGGAGCTTTTGCCAGCTGCCAGAATGACGGCATTTTTTACCGGATTCTGGTTAGTGGCCAAGTTTTTCTCTGGGAAAAAGGTGTCAGGATGGAGGACTGAATTCATTAAATGTCGCTTGGTCGGTGTCAGGTGTGATTGTTTTTGTTCCAATGTTGCTGTAAAGTGTGTGGTTACGCTAACAAAACGAAAAGGAATCAACGACCCAAAGTCCGTAATTATTATTTTTTATAATGCAGTGATTTTTCGGTGCTACTTGATTTTTATTCTGAAAAGGCAATCTCCTAAAAGTTCATGAGATGAAAAATAGTTCACGGAGCACGACAGGTTTTTTCCTTTTTTCTGTGACTTACGAAGTAGCACGGGATTTAGACCACCCACCTAACCAATTTTTGCGCTGCAACGCTGCGTGGAGGTCTTGGTTTTTTTTGCGGAGCAAAATTACCCGTAATGACTACTGGAGATTAGCGTGGAGTGAACGAAGCGGCAGCTTATTAGATGAGTTGTTGCTTTTATGGCATGAATTGTAGGAAAGCAGTTGGTGGAACGAGAAACGGCTGCCCCCATTGATGGAGGCAGCCGTTTCTTTTTATTGCTCGAACTTGTTTTGCTGTTCCCTATTTCCGGTAATTTTTTTCAAAAAATGCCCGATAATCATCCATATTCTTGGACTTGAGCAGTTCCTTGTAGTTGTCCTGAGAGATGGGCAGCAGCTCGAACTTGTACTTGGCCGGGTCGAGGTAGTCCTTGCTGTTCTTGCTCACAACGTCGAGGTACTCCATTGCCTCTTTTTTGTCATTGTAACGGCGGATGGCAATGACCGGCATCTTGCTTTCACCTTCCCCGATGTAGATATTGTTCATGCGCAGCTTCTGCGTCTTGTGGTATTTTTCGTTGTAGTCGGAAATGAGGATTTTGGCATCGTTCATCACAACTTCACCTTTAAAAACGACGATGACATAATGCAACTGGTCGTCGGTAACCTTGTACTCCCCTACTTGGCCCTCGCCCGGCGGCAGGTCACGCTGTTGGCCGGGGCCAGTGCCGAGGTTTTCGCCCAAAAGACGCAGTATTTCCTTGGCACGGGTGCTTTCTGGGTCTTCAGGATATTTGGCCACCACCTCTTTTAGTGCTTGAACATAGGCTTCCTTGCCCTGCAAATTGCCAATGCACATGGCTCCGAGCAATGCGAAACGGGGCATTAGGTTGTTTTGCCCACCGAACATCTCGCCTACTTTGCCAATTCTGTCATACGCCTCCTGAAACTTGCGCTGTTCAAAATGTTGGAGCGTTTCATCGTAATAGAGGGTAATCTTGTCTTCCTTGGCCTTTATGCTGGCAGCAAAGCTTGGGTCTTTCAGCATCCGGGCGTAATTGGACGTGGGATACCCGTTCACGATCATGTCGAAATAGCGCTGGGCATTTGATGCATCGCCCATGTCCTTGTAGGAAAGGTAGAGATAATAGAGCGCATCGAGTTTGTATTGCGTCTCAGGGTAGCGGGTGAGCAGCTTTTCGAGCGACTCCACGGATTTCTTATAGTTCTCCAATCGGTCACGGTATAGTACGCCAAGGTTGAACATGGCCGATTCTATCTGGCGATTGGCAGCCCCCATTTTTTCAGGGGTATCGGGCACGTCCTTTAGCAGTTCCTTTACTTCTTCGGGGGTTAGCTGGGTCGTTTCGGCTGCCGACTGTATTTCGGTGCCAGCATCCGCTACGCTTGTTTGGTCGGAGCGCCGCCAGTTGTCCTGGAGGGTGCGGCTGCCCCATTTCCGCTCGAAATCCCGTTTGCCATCTTTTTTGTCTTTGTCGTTGTAGGCCCAAAATTTGGAGGTGTTCGCTGACCCAACTGGTGCAGGCGCACCTTTTGGCAGGTTTGGCGATTGGGCATTGCCCTGCTGTGCTGCGGCCTTTTGCTTTGCAGCATTGATGCGGTCCTCGTCCTTTTTCTTTTTCATGGAGGCTGCCAATGCCATTTTTTCTTCCTCCGTCATGTTGCCGACGGCAATAAGGCTATCCTGCATTTGAATGGTCACGATGTTTCCCACAATTTCTTGCAAGTTTGTCCAAAGGCTGCTCACCCGGCGGTGGCGCTCGTCGGCGTTGGTCATTACCATGAGCGTGCTGTCGAAATAAACCTTTGCCTTCACATAGCTTTCTTCTTCAAAATAAAGGTCAGCCAACAAGAGGTAAGACTCTGCTTTTTGTGAAATATTGGCCGAACTTTTCGCCAATGAAAGTTCCAAGTTCTTGATACCTTCTTTTTTGTCGCCATTTTCAAGGGCGATATTGGCCAAAGCGAAGTAAATCTGGTCTTGGAACTCCCTGTTCTTTTCGTCCTTCAGCATCCGCTCCAATTGGCCCACGGCCTCCTGCTTCGATGGGTTGGACAGTGATGAGTTGAGCCTTGCTGCAAAGTCCATTTCATAGGATGGCTTGGTTTTCAGCACCATTGCATAAGCCGCATAAGCTTCCTCGCTTCGCTTTGCCTGCTGGTGTATCTGGCCAAGAATAAAGGCAAGGCGGGCCTTCATTTCATTGTCCTCTAAGAGAGCGATGGCGGCTTTGAGCGGCTCCACCGCCTGGTCATACTTTTTTTGTTTTAGGAAAAAATGCGCCTTTGCAATGGCAGCTTCCCTGCGCACGTCTTCGAAAGTGCCAGGGCTGCGTTCCAGGTCGTTCAGCAAGCGCTCGGCATTGGTGTAGTTCTGCCGCTCGATATAAGTGCGGGCCAGCCACAGCACACCTTCTTGATAGGCCGGGCGGTGCTTCATGAAATAGCTTTCGGGGTTTGTCTGCACCACTTCCGGTTCGAGGTTGCCAAGGGTGATGGAGCCGGGGACTGGCAATCCAGGCGCTTCCACTACTTCTTCTTCCTTCAGGTCTTCTTTTTTGGAAGTTTCCTTTTTTTCGCCCGGCTTCTTAGGGGTAGGCTTCTTGCCTTTTTTCTTGTTCTTTTTGGTTTCTTTCATTTTGCGCTTGCGCTCCTTTTCCCGCTCCTTACGCTTGTTGTCGGCCAACTTCTTTTTTTCTTTTGAGGAAAGCTCCACTTTTTCCTCACCGTCCGAGCCATCGTTTTTCACCTTGCCCTTCATTACCTCCTTCTTCCGCTTCTTGTTTGCACCTGATTTGGATTCCCGTTTGGCAACTTCCTTCGGGTTGAACTCAGACGCCATAAATTCCAGCGATTCCTCCGCCGACTCGTAGTCTTGCTTCAGGTACTGCGACTGGCCAAGGACAAGATAGCAGTCGTCCGTCCAGTGGCTTACCCGGTGCATGTTCACCACTACGGAGACCTTTGCTGCGGCCTTGTCCATTTTATCAGCGACCGCCTTGGGGTTCTCGGCGGCCACATATTTGTACACCGGCAGTATTTTGCGGTAATTGTCCCTTACCTGTCCCTCCAGGTCAGTCTTTGCCTCAGCGAGCAATACTGTAGCGTTATAATAGCCGTTGTAATGGGCCGTCATGTTGTGGTAGCCTTTCTTGATGGGCCCTACATCGCCCTTTTTTTTCTGAGTCACACAACCAGAGATGACCAAAAAGGCGGCTAAAAGCAGCAGTGAAGTAGTAAACTTTTTCAAAACGAAATTTTTTGTGAAACAAGCAGAAGGAGCAAAGTTACAGGGTTTGAACCTGTTCAAAAGGTCGGGTAAGTTTATGATTTTCATGCCATAAGCCATTGAAGTCCTTTTTTCAATGAAGCTATTGAGACTTTCCTCCAGTTGAAACTACCAAACCCATTGAACCCAGATGAGGGCATCTTATTAGGTTCTTTCTCCTTATTGCATTGTTCTATTTTAGTTATTGGCCAAATTTGCGATTTTTACGGGTCTTTTCGGAACTGGTTACGATTTTCTGACCAGTTTCATGGCCCATATGCAGGACACCAAACTAAAGAAAGGGCAAATTTATTTCATTCCAAACAACGGTTAACGACATGGCAGAAGAAAACAAGAAGGAACGCCGCAGGTGGGAGCGGATGAAGGACACCTACCGGCTGGTCATCTTCAACAACGAGACCTTTGAGGAGGTGCGGTCATTCAACCTTTCGCCCCTAAACGTCTATGTGATGCTCAGCACAATGGTGGTGCTGGTATCGGCACTGGCCATTGCTGCCATCGTTTTCACCCCCATCAAAAGGCTGATACCTGGCTATGGCACCGCCAATGCGCATCCCGAAATGGTACGGATTTACCGGGACATTGACTCCCTCGAACAGCTCGTACAGGCGCAAGAACGCTATAATGAAGGCATGAAGAAGCTGCTTACCGCTGACGTGGAGTACGCCCCCGATGCCCCGCCCTCCAAAAAACCAGTCGAAGGGAACAGCCATGAGCCAGTGGCCCGCTCAGAGGAAGACGCCAAGCTGCGCAACGAAGTTGAAATGACCGATATTCGGACCGCAACGGGCACTCCTGCCGTAAGCCCCGTGAACATCTCGCCACGGGATGTACCGCTGGAACAGATGCACTTTTCAACCCCTATTGGAGGCACCATCACCTCGAACTTCGACCCAGAGAAAAAACACCTTGGCGTGGACGTAATCGCACCTAAGAACACCCCCATCAAGGCAGCTATGGACGGCTGGGTCATCTCATCCGATTGGACGCTCGAAACCGGCAACACGATCGCCATTCAGCACACGAACAACATCGTGACCTTTTACAAGCATAATTCTGTGTTGTTGAAAAAAACAGGCAACTACGTGCGGGGCGGTGAGGCCATTGCCATCATCGGCAATACGGGCGAGCTGACCGACGGGCCGCACCTGCACTTCGAACTATGGCATCAAGGGAAGCCAGTAAACCCGACGGATTTTGTTGACTTTAAGTGAATGGTGATTGGTGAATGGTGATTGGTGATTGGGCAGCCCAATCACCAATCACCATTCACCAATTACCCTTGAAAGCCACTCTTACCCCTTTTTTCTCCTCAAAAAACTGCCCACCGTGCCAGGCCAAATGGCCACTGACAATGGTGCTTTCCACACTTCCACGGAAAGTATGCCCCTCAAAGGGCGACCAACCACATTTATAATATAGGTTGTCCTTGGCCACTGTCCATTTCCGGTCAAGGTCAACGAGTAAGAGGTCGGCCCAAGCTCCTTCGTCCAAAAAGCCCCGGTCTTCGATGTTAAAACAGGTAGCGGGGGCATGGCACATCTTATCTACGATTCGCTCCAGCGTAATTTTTCCTTGGTGGTAAAATTCGAGCATGACGTTCAGCGGGTGCTGCACGAGCGGCAGACCGGACGGAGCATTGAAATAGGTGCCCTGCTTCTCCTGCCAGGTGTGCGGCGCATGGTCGGTGGCGATGATGTCGAGCCTATCGTCGAGGAGTGCGGGCAACAGGGCTTCTTGGT
>JANPLH010000177.1:0-10004 GCA_031426435.1 Saprospiraceae bacterium
TTAAGCCCCTCTGCGCCGATGGTACTGGCCCTAAAGGCTGGGAGAGTAGGTCGCCGCCAATCTTTTTTCTTTTTTATTTTTCAAAAGGCCTTGTGATTGAGTTCACAGGGCCTTTTTTTATTCAAGAAAAGACAATGGCAAATCACCCCAAAGTTTCCTCCAATAATACATTCTTGTGAATGAATGTTCCGCCCAGCCCATGAATTTTCTGCTTGAATTTCTTGTACTTCGGCGTACGCAAGTCGGGCGTTTGGGTTTTCGATAAAACAACCCTTGCATTGATGACTGTATCATCACCAAGATTCACAGCGATTTGGTCAATGCTTTGGTTGATTTAGTCAATGGCATGAGAAAGGTCGCTGCCCTTCAATTCTATGAAAAATACGGTGGAAGTATCGCAGGAGAGGAACAAATAATCGCATTTTATTCCTTCAACCTGCAAGAAAACACATCCGTCCACACGGATTTTGCAAACCTCCCTTCGCTGTGGGTTCACCAGTGAATACTTGCTTTTGTTCTCCGCCGCATTGATGATTGCATTTTGGTTGCACTCCGTACAATTAGGATGGGTTTCCTTAAAATGTTGGCAGCTCATTGCAGTTCGAGGTTAAGCAAGGCGTCAAAATCTTGGTTGATGCTTTGAGAGACGGTGTCTATTTCTTCGGCTCTTATCATTTTGGATTCTTCGTCCATTAAATCCTCAGCAATGCCGTTAGCTAACCTGTATGCTCCGACCTTTTCAACATCCAACCAAAGTGGTTTTGGGATTATTTTGCTTACTTCTTCGTGCTGAATTCCCACATTTTCAGCATAGATTAAGTTGTTGAAAGAAGTTAAGATATAAGGGCTATGGGTTGTGATTATAACTTGGCTTTTATTTTCATTGAACAATAGGGAAATTAGTTCTACCAATGATTTTTGGGCCTTTGGGAATAGGTGTGCTTCGGGTTCTTCGATGATTAGGAAGACTTTTTCATGATTAAGTATCAGGATAAATAATTGGAGTAATATCCAAACAACTTCTTGTTGACCAGAAGATGCAAGTGAGATTTTGACAAAGCGTTTTTCATCGAAATAAAGTTTCTCTCCATCTTTGTCCACCCTGTATTCTCCCTTCAATATTTCCCTTATTTTATCAAATGCTAATTCTAAAGCTTCTTTTTTCGGAATACCATTACCTCGAAGTTTTTTTTGCTCAACTATTTCTTCTAAAGATTGGCTAAATATTGGTTTCAAATCAGCGATTTTATCTCTAAACCTTTCCATCAGCATGTCCCACCCTTTATTAGGCAAGCGTTCAGAAAGGGCTGTTAACATATTTCTACCTGCAGGAATAAATATGGTCTCTGTGTCGGCATCTTCTCCAAAAAAATCGTTTATTTTTATGATGATTTTAAACCGTTTTTCATCCCGCTCATACTCTCTAAACTTGCCTGAATCGCCTAAGTATTTTTTTCTAAATTCGATCAATGCATTGCATATATTATACAATTCATCCTCCACGTTTAAATGTCCCTCGTCTTTCTCACCTTCCTTATGTTTAACTTGAGAAAATCTTATTTTAAGATAGCCTACCTCTCTTCTAGACTTATCTAAATGGAGCCAAGTATCTTCTTTGTAGTTGTAGTCTAATTGGAAGTATGGGTTGATTCCATCAAAAAGGTTAAAAAAATTATGGGCAATATCGCTTTGATAAGCTAGCCTAATTATTACTTGCCTGCTATCTCCATGCTTATCCAAATCCACCTCCTTTTCTTTAATCGAATACAAATACCCTATCAACTCATCCTTCACCACCTTTTTAAAAAAATAAACCAATTTCGCCACCGTGCTCTTCCCTGTCGCCTGCTCCCCAATGAACAGTGACAAGTCCTTGATGTCCAAATCAAGTTCCCGTATTGGCCCGAAATTCCTGACGATGAGTTTTTGCATAATTCTCAATTTTATTGGACAAAGTTCGCAAATTCTGGTTTTCAATGAGAGCATTTTCTGTTGTCCATCACCCACGACTGCCAACTGTCGAACTGTCCCTCAATCCACTCCCAACCGTATCCCCTTCTCCACCGCCGGGACCCCTCTCATCATCCATTGCGGCATCGGTTTGTCCATCAAATAATGGTCGAAGAACTGGCTCATGCGCAACTGGAAATCCTTGCGGTTTTGCAGCTTCAAAGGCCAGTGAGGCTCATCGTTGTAGTTCAGCATCCAAGCGGGCTTATTGAGGCGGCGAAGCGCCGTGAAGTATTCAATGCCTTGGTACCAGGGCACGTGTCCATCAGCATCATTGGCCATGATGAGCACGGGCGTATTCACTTTATCCATCGAAAAAAGCGGCGAGTTCTCAATATAGCGTAGCGGATATTCCCAAATCGAGCCACCAATGCGGCTTTGCTGGTGTTCGTACTGGAACATCCGGCTCAGGCCCGTTTGCCAACGAATGCCGCCATAAGCCGAAAACATGTTTACCACGGGCGCGCCGCTCTCAGCGCATTTGAAAATATCGGTCTTCGTAAGCAGATGTGCGATCTGGTAGCCACCCCAGCTGTGTCCCTGTACCCCGATGCGAGCCTTGTCCACAAAGCCTTTGTCAATCAAGGAAGTGACGCCGGACACCACAGAGTTGTAACAGCTCTCGCCTGGATACCCTGTGCGGTACGGGATGTCGGGGTTGAAGATGAGGTAGCCTCGGCTGGCGTAGTACGAATAGTTTATAGTGCTGCGGTGCGGGTAAGGTGCCCTGTGCTGGTGCAGTTCATCGCTGCTGCGTTCATAGAAATTAACAATCTTCGGATATTGCTTCTTCGGGTCGAAGTTGGGAGGTTTTACCAAAAGCCCCTGTAAGTGCTGGCCATCCAATGCAGTCCATTCATACAATTCGATGCTACCCCATTGGTAATCAGCCTGCTGCGGGTTGGCGTTGCTCACTTTCTTGGGTTTTTGAAGGGTAAAATCGGAGTACAGCAAATCTGGAAAGGTTTGGAAATTCTCCTTCGTGAATAGCAGCCGCTCGGCATCTTTAGCTTTCTGTGGCGAAGCCGTATAGGAAAAACCCTCCTTCACCAATTGTATTGGCTGGCCAGCACCCAGCAAGAGTAGGCCGTAGCCCTCTGCCTTGGTTTTTTCATCGAAAATATGCAGGAACAGACGTTGCCCCGGCGTCACGAACCGCTCCTCTGGGTCGAGGCGGATGAAGCGGTAACGAGTGCGATTGGCACGGCCGTTGGTCAAGTTGGTGGGTGGGTTTTGCCCAAGTGGGTCAAGCTGCCAAATGTCATAGCGGTCATAAACGAGCAGGCTTGTGCTTGTCCCTGTTGAATCACCAACCCAAGTTGCAAAGCCGTAGCTGGAGGGGTAATCCGGCACATCGTTTAGTTCATCATAAAATGGCACCGCGTTGTTGTACGTGAGGCGGCGGAGTTCGCTGTTTGCCCCTATTGGGGGTTTCACCGAATAGGCATACCAGGCTGTATCTATTTCATTGAACCAAAAAACAAAACTGCCATCTGGTGAAAGCCGAGGGTTGCCCCGCAGCCCTTTCGTGACGAGTTTGCGGCTGCCCGTTGCTTCGTCCACCAACCAAACATCCCGTCTGCCCTCCCCTTCCCACGATATTTGCTTCAAATAAGGCTGCTCGTTCAGTCCGAGCGCCACGCTGGCCAAACGGTCGGGGGCATAGCTCATGTCGGGCATATCGGTATAGGACAGCGGCACGAACTTGTTTTGCGCAGCAAACCAAACCACGTCATACGAGCGCTTGCGCTCCTGTTCCACGAGGGTCTTTTGGTTGGTGTGCAGCCGCTGGTCGGTGCTTGCCCAAACCTCCACGTTCACGATTTCATCTTCAAGCAAATTTGTGTCTTGTAAAATGGGCGGTGGGGCGATGCCGAAATACAGCTTCGAGCCGTCCTTGCTGAAAGTCGGTGTGCCGTTTTCGCTCACCCGCCATGTTTTGGGCAGGAATTGCGCAGCAGAATCGGCGATAATTTTGGACCGCTCCATCCCTTCTTCCCAGTAGCAAAGACCAAATGGCGGCACCTGGGCTTTGGCAGTATCAAGATTAGCGAAGAAGGCTAATTGTGTTCCTTTTTCATTGAAAGTCAATTGTTTATAATCGCCTTTTTGTTGCATCAATGGCCGCAGTTGCCGCAAGGCACAGTTGAAAACATAAATGCCTTCGAGCAGTGATGAGTCGGGCGTGCCGCTTGTGTTGATGAGTATGCGGCCTCCAGCTTTGGCCAATTTGTAGTCCCGCACGAAGTGGATGGTATCTGCCTTTTGCGAAGCAAGCTGGAGCAGCACGAGCTTCGAGCCGGTGTCTTTACCCTCTTTTTTCTCCTTTTTCTTCTTCTCTTTTTTTTCCTTCCCCACAGGGGCTGGCGGTAAAATGGGCGTATTGGCCTCGGCCAACGAATCAGGTTTTACAACCGTAGAATCAGCTTTTTCCTCCTCCTTCGGCTTGAACGGCTCCAATTGGTAGGCAAGCCAGCCGTCCCATTCTTCGGGCATGGTGAAGGACTTTACATCGGCCACTTTTTTCAGCACCCCAGAGCCGAGGTGCAGAATACCGAGCGAGTCTTTTGTAAGTTCCTCCTTCTTCATTTTGCGGCGCCGTTGTGCCTTTAGCGAGTCTTCATGCGGCCTGATTTTGAACGCAAGGAATTGATTATCAGCCGAAAAGGAAGGGCTTTCGCCCCGTGCAAAGCTGCGGGTGCTGCCCTTGACAGCATCCCAGACGAGGAGTTTTCCGTCGCCTTCCTCGGCCTTCAGGCTGTAGGCTACCCAACTGCCATCGTTGGATATTTTGGGCGAAAGCATCTGGTTCCACTGCACGAGGTCGGCAGGTTCAAGTTGCTTTTTCCCTGTGGGATTGGTGGGTATTTGAACAGGAGCCTGGGCCTGTATTTTTATAAAAAGCAAAAAGGCGAAAAATGGTAACAGTTTGAACCGCATACTTCAAATGATTGGATGAGGCGTGAAGATAGGAATTGAAGCCATGTAACTTTTACCCGAAACCAAGTTATTGCTCAAAAACTCCATGAAAAATAGCCTAAGCCTCATTGTGTTGCTCCTACCAATTTTAGGCATTGCGCAGGACGGCAATCTTGTCTTCAATCCAAGCTTTGAAAAGCTGAAGCCCAATGCTGCCCCTCCTATTTGTGCCTATGGCAAAAATGCCGACCATTTTGAAAGCACCTTGCAGAACTGGACGAGCTTCGGCGGCATGACACCCGACCTTATCATCTGGAAGCCAGATGCTTATGGCGACTGCTTTTTCCCTAAACCACACAGCGGAGAAAATGCGGTAGGCATCATCACGTATGGCTTTCGGGAAATGGTGCAGGGCCAACTACGGGCACCACTTACCGTGGGCAAAAAATACCGTATCGAGCTATACGTCAACCTCTCCGAAGCAACGGCGCTACACCATTACCAAAGTGTTTATGGTGAAAAAAGGGACATCCGCCCTACTGCCGCTGGCAATCTTGGTTGCTATTTCTCTTATGATCAAGCTTATGATTGGGAACAAAAACCGCAGGTCGTTTGGGCGGAACCCATCGTCACGGGCAAGAACGAATGGAAACTGGTGAGCGGCACTTTCATTGTCGATAAGGCATACATGTACTTCACCATCGGCAATTTTGAAAAGGATGGAGACACGCCGACCACACTCAAAGACCCCGCCGCCATTGAAAAATTCAACTCGCAAGAATCCGATTTTACGAAGCAAATCAGGCCAGTTGCCTATTACTGCATTGACGATATCCGCATCGTGTTGGCAGATGCACCACCACCCACCCCGGACATTTCAACGGCGCTGAAAACCAAAAAGACCTACATCTTCCGAAACGTGAATTTCGAGACTGCCAAATGGGACCTGCTGCCGCCCGCCCTGCCCGAATTGGACGGCCTCGCCACTTTTTTAAAAGAAAACCCCAAAGTGAAAGTGGAAATCGGCGGCCACACCGACGATGTGGGCAACGATGCCGACAACCAATTGCTTTCGCAAAACCGGGCCGAAGCAGTGGCCAACTATTTGATTTCCAAAGGAATAGTTACCGAGCGCATCGCATTCAAGGGTTACGGAGAAAGCCAGCCCATTGCCCCAAACACCTCAGCGGCGGGACGCTTGCAGAACCGAAGGGTGGAGTGCAAGGTCATTTGATGTTGCCTGTTGTTAGGGCCAATGGTAGTTTCGGTTTTATGAAAAAAATTGCTGGATGACCTCCTTCTACCTGCCCGTTAGATGCACCCAACCTTTGCAAGCTGGTTGCCGTATTTAAAAAAAGGGTGTGAACATGGAGCGCCACAGTGTAGTTTTGTAGCTAACTGCCCCAAAGCCAATTGATGACTAAAAAATCCTTTGCATGAAATTTTTCCGTTTTGTTTTGCTGGCCGTTTTGCTGGCTGGCGTGTTTGGGTGTCAAAAATTTGACGAGTTGGAAGGTGCGGACATCGAATCAGGTGATGCCGAATTTGCTATCCCGCTGCTCAAGGCCCGCACATCCATCCAGGATTTGTTGGAGAACTTCGACGATTACACCTATATCCAAATAGACTCGGCGGGCGTCATTCACTTGCGCTATGAAGGGGATGTGCTTTCGCAAACCGCCGATGAGTTTTTCAGCGTCATTGACACGGCGCTTCCGTTCATCATCCCGATTACTACCCCTTATTTTACCTTGAATTTTGATTCCATAGGCGACCAATTGAAGGTGGACTTTGCCCGATATGGTAGGGGTTCTGTGAACGCAGGTATCTATTCAACTTACCAAGGCATTATAAATTTTTCCTTGACCATCCACGAAGCCACAAAGAATGGCCAACCACTGACTGTGCATTCCCAGTTTATGTCTCCTGTTGGATTTGATATCAGTGGTTTTCATGTTCCTTCCTCAAATCCTGCTTCAGAGTTGCCAGTTTCAGGTTATGAACTGCGACCCGTAAATGGCAAAGTGCATATTGAATACGCCGCTTTGACGGAATCGGGCGATACCCTTGACCTTGGCCCCGAAGATGTTTGGCTAAACAACTCCAACATCAACTTTTCCTATATCGAAGGCTATCTCGGCAACTTCAAAAACAAGGGCAAGCGGGACAGCGTCAGTATCGAGTTTTTTGAAAACTGGATTCAGGGCGATGTTTATTTTGAAGACCCCGTTATCAAAATCCATATCGAAAACTCGTTCGGCCTGCCAACCCGCTCCAAGATTGACACCTTTGATATTTTCACTGCCGACTACCAGCGAATTCCGTTGGAAAGTGACTTTATTGACAGCACTGGAATTGATTTCGTCTATCCCAGTTTAGCGGAGGTTGGGCAGTCCAAAAAGATGACTTTTACCTTCGACGCCAATAATTCCAATATAGAAGACGTGCTTGGCTCACGCCCAATAGGACTCGATTACAAAGTGGACGCCATCTCCAACCCTGACAGCATCGTGGGCATCCGGGGCTTTCTTACCGATTCCAGTTTTTACAAAATACAAGTAGAAGTTGACCTTCCCCTGCATGGGCGGGCCAGCGGCTTCGGGGCTGTGGACGAATTCGACTTGGATTTCACTGATTACAACGACCTGAAAGAAGTGGAATTCAAGCTGGTTGCCGACAACAACATGCCCCTCGCCATTGGCACACAAGCCTATTTTTTGGACTCAACTGGTGTGGTGCTTGATTCACTTTTTGATACAATTGGCCACCCAATAGAAGCTGCTCCCGTGGACGCCGAGGGCATCGTCACGGGAAAGCAGACCACCACGACCTTTGTCAATTTTGACGCAGTGCGCTTCGACGGCATCCGGAAGGCAAAAAAGCTGAAAATCCATGCATTTTTCTCCACCACTGACAATGGCCAGGTGAACGTAAAAGCATTTTCCCACCAAGATGTGGAAATCAGGATGGGGATGAAGGTGAAAATTTGAGGATTCGAGGATTTGATTGTACACTGTCCAAATTCTCGCATCTTCGCTTCCTCAAATCCTTGCATCTTCAAATCCTCATGCAAAACGCCTTCATCATAGACGCCATCCGAACCCCCGTTGCCAATTTTCAGGGAAGCCTCTCCACCGTCCGGGCCGACGACTTGGCGGCACATGTCATCGCTGCCCTCGTGGCTCGCCACCCAGCCATCCCACTCGATGCTTATTCAGATGTAATAGTCGGCTGCGCCAACCAAGCTGGCGAAGACAACCGCAACGTGGCCCGCATGGCATTGCTGCTTGCCGGGCTGCCCGTGAGCATACCGGGCGAGACGGTGAATCGGCTTTGCGCCAGCGGCATGGCCGCCGTGGTGCAGGCCAGCCGAGCCATCCGCTGCGGCGAGGGCGACCTCTTCATCGCCGGAGGCGTGGAGCAGATGACCCGTGGGCCGTGGGTCATTTCCAAGACCTCCCAAGCCTTCGGGCGGGACGCCGAGATGCACGACAGCAGCTTCGGCTGGCGCTTCATCAATCCCCGCATGAAAGCGCTCTATGGCGTGGACGACATGGGCAACACCGCCGAAAACCTTGCTGAAATGCACAAAATCAACCGGGAAGACCAAGACAAGTTCGCCCTTTGGTCGCAGCAAAAAGCAACAGCGGCGCAGGTTTCCGGCAGGCTGGCCGAAGAAATAAGCCCGGTGCCAGTGCCACAGCGCAAGGGCGACCCTGTGCTTTTCAACGAGGATGAATTCATTAAGCCAAGCACGACCTTGGACGTATTGGCGAAGCTACGACCCGCTTTCAAAAAATTAGAAGACGGCGGCACTGTGACTGCCGGAAACGCTTCTGGATTGAATGATGGTGCTGCAGCAATGCTCGTTGCATCGGAGGCAGCCTTGAAAAAATTTGACCTAAAGCCCCTCGCCCGCATTGTGAGCATGGGCGTAGCAGGCGTGGAGCCTCGCATCATGGGCATAGGCCCCGTGCCAGCCAGCCGACTGGCGCTGGATAGGGCTGGTCTCACCCTCGCCGACATGGACATCATTGAACTGAATGAGGCGTTTGCTGCGCAAGCCCTCGCCTGCACCCGCACCTGGGGCATCCCAGACGACGACCCCCGGCTGAACCCCAACGGCGGCGCCATCGCCATCGGGCATCCGCTGGGCATGTCGGGTACCCGTTTGTTGCAAACTGCGGCGATAGAACTACACCGCCAAGAAAAGCGTTTTGGATTGGCCACCATGTGCATCGGCGTGGGGCAGGGTTATGCGGTGGTGATTGAGAGGGTTTGATATTTGATAAAAACCCTGTTACTTTACACGAAATTTCTAAACCAAAAATTCATACTCACATGGCAAGAAGAAGCATGTTTTCGTCATCTGGAAATCCTTTTATGAAGGAGGAGGCTTTCCGCAACAGTTCCAACACACCATTGGACGGCAGTTTCATTGACGCCACCGAGCGCATGACGGTGCGAGGTGCGGTGAACAAATCGTTTATCCTTTTTGGCTTGATGCTGCTCACGGCGGTAGTCAGTTTTGCTTACGCCAATCCAATTTTCCTATGGGTAGGTGCCATCGGCGGCCTGATAGCGGCATTGGTGGCCAGCTTCAAACCACACCTTTCGGCCACGGTTGCCCCGATTTATGCCCTGTTGGAAGGCTTGTTCGTCGGCTCGGTCACGGCAGTTTATGGAGCGGCATTGGGTGGTGCCATTATTTTCAATGCCATCTCGTTGACGCTGGGTATCCTGTTCGCCATGCTGTTCATCTATAAAACGGGCATCATCAAGGTGACGGACAAACTGCGTATGGGCGTGATGATGGCGACAATGGGCATTTTCCTTGTTTATATGCTAAACTGGATACTCAGTTTCTTCGGCGTCAACCTGCCTTACCTGCACCAAGGCGGCGCACTTGGCATCGGCATCAGCGTCGTCATCATTGGCGTGGCAGCGTTCAACCTATTGCTTGATTTCGACAATTTCGATAAAGGCGAAAAACTTGGCGCACCGAGCTATATGGAGTGGTTCTCGGCAATGGGACTGCTCATCACGCTGGTTTGGTTGTATATTGAGTTGTTGAG
>JANPLH010000178.1:0-24998 GCA_031426435.1 Saprospiraceae bacterium
ACCCGCTTCAAGAAACAGGACATCGTGCTGGCCTTTGATGAATGGGTGGAACTGAAAGATGTGTTCACACAGGTCGTCATCTCGCCGCCCCTCGCCAAAAGACCTGAAATCGTGCGTCGCAAAAAGACCATCCAAGTCATCTTCGCCGAGGAAGAGGTGTTTCGGGACAGTGCAACCTACGTCATCAACTTCGGGCAAGCCATCCGGGACATCACGGAGGGCAACGTCGCCCCCGTCACCTTCGTCTTCTCCACGGGCGACTATATTGACTCGCTTTCGGTGGAGGGTACCATCGTAGATGCCTGGACGGAAAAACCGATGGACAAAACCCTGTTCATGCTCTACGAAAACACCGCCGACTCAGTGGTGCGCACAGAGCGGCCCTTTTATTTTGGGCTAACGGACAAGGAGGGCAAGTTCAAGGTGAGCAACATGAAATCCGGCAGGTTCAAGGCCGTGGCGCTCAACGACCTCAACCTCAACTACCGCTTCGACAGCGAGTCGGAGCAGATTGGCTTTTTGGACAGCTTACTGGCGCTGAGCGGCGAGGTGGTGGTTGCTCCGCAATTGGATTCGCTGAATCAGGACAGTTTATCCCTTGGGGGCCTGACCGCCGATTCGATGGCCGTGGACAGCCTGAAACCGCCTGTCTTTCAACCAACAGCCCCCCCAATCCCGGTGGTCAACCTGCGCCTTTTCACCGAAGAAAAATCCCTGTTTTTGCGAAGCAAAGATGCCACGAAATACGGGCGGGTGACGCTCGGCTTCAACCAATTGCCTACTCAAGCCAAGGTCAGTTTCGACAGTGTCGGGCAAGTCGTATTTTTTGAAAATGAAAGGGACTCTATGCGGCTTTGGTACCACCATCCCGTGCAGGACACCGCTTGGCGGGTCTTCGTGCAGCGTGACACGAGCGTGGACACGGTATTGGTAAAAAGCGGCCTCCGTGCAAATTTTTTGGCCACGGCCAAACTCACGACTGCCACCAAACTGACCGGGCAGCCCGTAAAACTGGCACCGGAGCAGCCGCTCACCATTCCATTCAACAACCCCTTGGCCAGCATCAACACCGCCAACCTGCTGCTACTGGAAGACACTTCCAAAATTGCCTTGCAGCCCCGCTTGAGCATTGACTCAACGGCGAGGCGCAACCTGCTCGTGCATTATCCCTGGAAAGAAGGCATTGGCTACGAACTGCAACTATTGCCCGGCGCTTTGATGGATATTTTTGGCGGAAGCAATGCGGACAGTATTTCACAAAAAGCCAATGCTATGCTGCGCAAAGACTTCGGCTCCATGACCCTCAAGGCCGTCGGTCTCGACTCCGCCAAGGCTTACGTGGTGCAGCTCTTGGAAAAGCCCGATGCCCAGCCAATGCGAGTCTGGACCGTAGCCAATGCGCCCAGTTTTGAGGTAAAGCTGCCCCTTCTTCCACCGGGCACCTATACTGTCGAACTCATTGAGGACACTGATAGAAATGGCCGCTGGACAACAGGCAGCTATGACTTGCACCGCCAACCGGAGCGCTTCGTGCGCAAGAAGCTGGAAGAACTGCGGGCCAATTGGGAACTCGAGGCGGAAGTGGGATTTTAGGGATGAGGAATCAGGGATGAGGGATGAACGCTTGTGAATTTCATCCCTGATTCCTCATCCCTCATCCCTATTTAATGGTTAAACCTGCGTTAAAGTCTGCCGCATCAGACCAACCGAAGACTCTATAAACCGTTCATTGACTGCAAGTTGCAGCGGCAATGGCCGTGAAGCCGGAACGAAGCCGTTGTTACATCGCCACAAATCCAGCGTCTTTACTTTCGATTGGCGAAATGAAAGACGTAATTTTGACGGCGTTCTGAATATTCACCGAATTCACAAAATCAAAAAAAATCAATCATGTTTAAGAACACAATCTTTGCACTGTTGCTCACGCTCACTTTTGCCTTCCAGGCCGACGCCCAGCGCATCGCCTACGTGGACGTGAAAACCATCCTCGAAAGCATTGACGAATACCAAAAGGCTCAGGCCGAACTGGATAAAGTAGCTGCTACCTGGCGCCAGGAAATCGCCCAAGAGTATGACAATATCAAAGGCCAGTACAACCGCTACCAGGCCGAACAGGTGTTGATGAGCGACGATGCCCGCAAGAAAAAAGAGGACGAAATCATGGAAATGGAGAAAAAAGTTCGTGAACTGCAAAAGGAAAAGTTCGGCCCAGAAGGCGCCCTTTTCCAGCGCAGGAAAGAACTCGTACAGCCCATCCAAGACCGTGTCTATGCAGCCATTGAGGACTACGCCAGCGACAAGGGCTACGACTTCATCTTCGACAAAAGCTCCTCCGCCGGGATGCTCTTCGCCAGCCCCAGCTACGACAAAACGGGCGAGGTGCTGGAGCGGCTGAAGCGGAAGTAATTCACGGTTTCATGGCTCCATTGTTTCATGGTTTCCTTGTAGGAAGTACGCTACCATCGGCAATGAAGCCATGAAACAATGAAGCCATGCAACCGTGTACAACCTTTTTACTAATTTTGCGCACTATTAAAATCGGAAAACCCGCTGAAACGGCGAAAGCGCCGGAGGCGAGGCATACCATGAAAAACTTTTCTCAGACAATGATTAAGACTTTCGTTAAAGCAGGTTTGTTCATCGCCATGCTTTTATCAATTAGCACGGCACAAGCCCAGAAATTTGGATACGTCAACTCTGCCGCTGTTCTTAGTGAACTGCCAGAGATGAAGCAATTGCAGTCCTCTTTGGAAGCATACCAAACTATTCTCAAAAAGGATGGTGAAGCCAAGGTTTCGGCTTTTCAAGCAAAACAAGAGGCCGCTGCACAGAAAAAACAACGTGGCGAGATGACGCCCAAGGAAGAGGAAACCGTGACGGCAGAGCTGCAGAAAATGCAGGAAGAACTCTACGCCTACGGCCAAAAAATGGAGTCCGACCTTGCCTTCAAGCAAGAAAAGGACATGGAACCCATCCTCAACAAAGTGAACACCGCCATCAAAGATGTGGCCAAGGAAGGTGGCTACCAGTACATCTTCGATGCCCAGTCGGGCGTGCTTCTCTATGCCGACGAAGCCAGCGACGTGACGAAGCTGGTGAAGGCAAAGCTAGGAATGCAATAAAAGCTACGAGTGTTGAGTTTCGAGTTGGAGACTGCTCAAGGCAAATAGAAAAATACGAGAAGCGGAGCGGCCTACGGGCTTGCTTCGCTTTTTTTGTTCAAAAGCCCTATATGCTATCCTATCTTTGCAATTGAATGTACATGCTGATTCAATCCTTCGTCCCTTCAATGCTTCAATCCTTACTAATGGCTACGCCAAAATCTGTCGCATTCCATACCCTCGGCTGCAAGCTGAACTACTCGGAGACCTCCAGCATCGGCAGGCTGTTCGAGGATGCTGGCTATTCGGAGGTGGACTTCGAGGCCGGGGCCGATATTTATGTCATCAACACCTGTTCCGTAACGGACTTTGCCGACCGCAAGTGCCGCCAAATCGTGCGGCGGGCGCTGCGCAAATCGCCGAATGCCAGCGTTGTCGTCGTCGGCTGCTACGCCCAACTCAAGCCGCAGGAGATTGCCGAGATACCCGGCGTTGACCTCGTACTGGGCGCTTCGGAGAAGTTCCGCATCCTCGACTTTGTGGACAACCTGAGCAAGGCCCCCGGCAAAGGCATGGTGCAAGCGGGTGAAGTAAAGGAGGCAAACACCTTCACCCATGCCTTTAGCTTCGGCGACCGCACCCGCTCGTTCCTCAAGGTGCAGGACGGCTGCGACTACAAATGCACATTCTGCACCATCCCCCTCGCCCGTGGCGCCAGCCGCAGCGACACCGTGGAGAGCGTGGTGGCCAATGCCCAAAAAATTGCGGAAATGGGTGTGAAAGAAGTCGTGCTGACGGGCGTAAACATCGGCGACTTCGGCAATGGGACGGAGGTCATTGAAGGCATGAAGCCTAAAAAAGAGGCGCTTTTTATAGACCTGATAAAGGAACTGGACAAAGTTGAGGAAATCGAGCGCTTTCGCATTTCGAGCATCGAGCCGAACCTCTGCAATGAAGAAGTGATTGAGTTTGTGGCGCAGAGCGAACGGTTCATGCCGCATTTTCACATCCCATTGCAAAGCGGCAACAATAAGCAATTGGCCGCCATGCGCCGCCGCTACCGCCGAGAACTTTACGCCGAGCGGGTAGCGCTCATCAAGCAGCACATGCCCCATTGCTGCATCGGTGTGGACGTGATAGTGGGCTTCCCCGGCGAGACGGAGGAGGATTTTCTGGAAACCTACCTTTACCTCAACGAATTGGACGTGTCATACCTGCACGTGTTCACCTACTCCGAGCGCCCGAACACGCCCGCTGCCGAGATGCTCGACCCCGTGTCGATGCAAGAGCGCCGCAAGCGGAACGAGATGCTGACGATCCTTTCGGAGAAAAAACGCCGCCATTTTTACCAACAGTTTTTGGGTAAAACGAGGCTCGTGCTGTTCGAAAAAAGCTCGGTACCGGGTCGCATGTCGGGCTTCACGGACAATTACATCAGGGTGGATTTGCCACTGGATGAGGAGGCCATCAATACTATACAGCCTGTGCAGCTCAATGCCATAAATGCCAACGGACTGATGGAGGTGTTTGAGCAAGAGGCGGTTAGGGGGTGACCCCGTCAGCCGTCCACCGTTATCCGTCCACCGTTTAAAAATGAGCAAAAGAAAAATCTTCAACGACCCCGTCTATGGCTTCACGAGCCTGCCGCACGGCATCCTAATGGACTTGGTGGACCATCCCTATTTCCAGCGGTTGCGGCGCATCAAGCAGGTGAGCCTCACGCACTACGTGTATCCTGGGGCGCTGCACACCCGCTTCCACCATGCGCTGGGGGCACTGCACCTGATGGGGCAAGCGATTGAGGTGTTGCGGAGCAAGGACGTGGACATCACCGACGAGGAAGCAGAGGCCGTGAGCATTGCCATCCTGCTGCACGACATCGGGCATGGGCCGTTCTCGCACACGCTGGAGCATACGCTCATCAACGTCCATCACGAGGAGGTTTCGCTGCGCTTCATGGAGCGGCTGAACGAAATCTATGGGGGAAAACTGGCGCTCGCCATCCGCATTTTCAAGGACGAATACCCAAAGAAATTCCTGCACCAACTCGTCTCTGGCCAGCTCGACATGGACCGCATGGACTACCTCAACCGGGACAGCTATTTCACGGGCGTGTCGGAGGGTGTCATCGGTTTTGACCGCATCATCAAGATGCTGGCAGTGCACGATGGCGAATTAGCCGTGGAAGAGAAAGGCGTTTATTCCATCGAAAAATTCCTCATCGCAAGGCGGCTCATGTACTGGCAGGTTTACTTGCACAAGACTGTGCTGGCAGCCGAGCAAATGCTGATAAAAACGCTCCAACGGGCGAAGGAATTGGCCATGCTCGGCGAACAATTGGACGTGCCGAAAAGCCTTGCTTTTTTCCTTTACCGAAATATTTCGCTTGATGATTTTGACGCCAATTTGGAGGAGATGCTGGGCCACTTCGCCCGCTTGGATGATTACGACATTGCCTCGGCCCTGAAAAGCTTCACCGACCACCAAGACCCGTTGTTGGCCTATCTCGCCAGCAGCATCGTTGACCGCCGCATTTTCAGGATTGAACTGAAAAACCTGCCCTTCGAGCCGGGGTATATGGAGGAGGTAAAAAAACGGGTGGAGGCCAAGCTCAGCCATTTCCCAGAAGGGAGCCTCGACTACCTCATCATGTCAGGCGACCAGACGAACCATGCCTACAACACCGCCAAGGACGAAATCAAAATCCTGTACAAGGATGGCTCGGTGCTGCCCATCTCGCAGGTGACGGACTTTGGTTTGCAGACGAATGTGACGAGGAAATACTACCTCTGCTACCCGAAGTCGGCGACTGCTTAAAGTCATGGCTTGTGTTCGGTTTTGATTGGTAACTTTGGGGCTGTATGAAGTGAAGATTTGTTTTAGCAAAATGTCGTTGCGTTTATTTTTATTAAATATTAATCGCCATAGGTTTATTAATTAAATCAGGTAAATTTTTAAAAAAAATATCGCAAACGCCTTATTTTACAATACTTTTCAAAATAAAAAGCGACATAAAAATGAATAAATTGTTGCGTTTAAAAATATCGGCTATATGCGCTTTCACGTTTTTATTAATCCATAAAAATGAGGCGCAGAACCCCAACTTGCTCACGCAAGAAATACCCGGCACCAAGGTCAGTTTCCAACTGGCACTCGTGCCCGGCGGCAGCTTTCAGATGGGCAGCGAAGGGCAGCAGCGCACCATACAATTGGACAGCTTTTGGATGGGCACCACGGAGGTCGGCTACGACCAGTTCATTGTTTTTCAACAAAAACAACTTGACTCGGACGCTACTGCGCACCCAAACCGACCCTATACCACCGATGCCATCAGTCGCCCGACGCCACAGTATATTGACTACACCTACGGCATGGGCAAATCGGGTTTCCCAGTTGTGAGCATGACCCAACAAGCGGCCCTGCGCTACTGCCTTTGGCTTTATACGAAAACGGGAGTTTTCTATCGGCTGCCAACGGAAGCTGAATGGGAGTTTGCTTGCCGCACCGGGCAATTGAACCCAGAAGAATTAAAAGAGGCTGCATGGTTCTTCGACAACAGCTTTGAGAAATACCATGAATTGGCGCAGAAAAAGCCCAACAGCCTCGGCATGTACGACATGTTGGGCAACGTGGCCGAGTGGACGCTCGATTTTTACGATGAGGAATACCTGAAAAACATCCAAGGCGACCCCGCCATGAACCCTTGGGTGGAACCCACCAAGCGCCATTCCCGCACCGTGAAAGGCGGCTCGTACGACAGCAACGCCGAGGAATGTACTTGCGCCTATCGGAAAAAATCGGAGCCGAAATGGCAGGCCCGTGACCCGCAAATACCCAAGAGCAAATGGTGGAACCCCGACTCGCCTTTCGTGGGGTTCCGGCTCGTGCGGCCCCTGAAGCCGATGACGGTGGAAGAGGTGGCGGCATTTTTTGCGAAAGCAATAAAAGACTGACAATCAATTGCGTAGCAAATGAAATACTACCTACTTGTTTTCTTCTTCGCTTACGTCATGCTCACCATGCTGCTGCCCCGTTGGCGCATGAAGCGGGCCACCGGGCAAGAGGTTTTCGTGGTACCAAGTGACGACTCGGCGCAGGGTTTCATCGGTCGCATGTTCAAGCTGCTGTTCGGGCTGGCATTTGTGGCGCTGGTCGTCCATGCTTTTGCTCCGCAATGGGAGCTATACCTGCTACCCGCCGATTTTTTGATGACTAAAACGACGCTTTGGATTGGGCTGGTACTGCTGCACGCCTCGCTGGTGCTGGTGCTCGTTGCGCAAGCGCAAATGGCCCGCTCGTGGCGGGTTGGTTTCGATGAAAAAGCCAAGACAGAACTGGTGACGAGCGGCCTGTTCCGCTACTCCCGCAACCCCGTTTTCGTGGGAATGCTGCTCACCATGTTCGGCCTTTTTTTGGTGCTACCCAATGCCCTCACACTGCTGGCGGCTGCCCTGACTTGGACAGTGTTGCAAATACAGGTGCGGATGGAGGAGGCGTATTTGCTGAATGCACAAGGCGAGGCTTATATGGCTTACATGAAAAGGGTTCGGAGATGGTTTTAGGTTAGGCCGGACACCATTTTTCCAAACAAAATCTTAATCCACGCTCCTGCCCTCGCCTTGCACGTACAAACCCCTTAAATTTGCAGGCTAATTCAAAAACTTTCCCAAAATATGAAGCTTTCCGTTTTCTTTTTTTCGCTGTTCCAACTCTTGTGCTTCAACTTCCACGCACTGGCGCAAACCGCCCCAATGGGACAAGCTGGCTACAAGATTGACGTTACCATTGAAGGCTACACGGGCGAAAAGACCTTCCTCGGTTTTCGCCGTGCCGACAAGGTGTTCAAAAAGGACTCCACGGTGGTTGCCAACGGCAAGTTCGTGTTCGAGGGGCAGGAGGCCCTGCCGCCCGGTATTTACCTCGTGCTGATGCCACCCGACAACAAGTTCTTCGAGTTCGTGGTGACGAAGTCCGAGCAGCATTTTTCGGTAACGACCAAGTCGCCAGAGTTTGGCACAAACCTAAAAATCAAAGGCTCGAAGGACAACAACCTGCTGCTAGAGTACCAGCAATACATGTCGAGCAAAGTGGAGGAGTCAAAAAAACTGCAGGAGGAAATCGCCGCCGAGCAGGACGAAAAGAAGAAAGCAAAGCTCAGGAAACAGGTAGAAGACCTTGGCAAGGCCGTGCGGGAGCGCCAGAACAAGTTCATCAAGGACAACCCCGGCACCTATACCGCCAAGTTGATTGCCGCATTTCAGGAACCAGAAATACCGGAGCCGCCGAAAAATGCAGATGGCAGCATTGACAGCAGTTTCCAGTTCCGTTACTACCGTTCGCACTTCTGGGACGGCTTCGATTTTTCCGATGAGGTCTGGGTGAACACGCCCTACCTGAAGGAAAAGGCTGACCGATACCTCGACAAAATGACCCTCCAAGCCCCAGACAGCGTGAAAGTGGCCGCCGAGTGGTTGGTGGAAAAATCGAGGGCCAACATGGAGGTGTTCAAGTACCTGCTACCCTACCTGCTCAATAAGTATTACACCCCAGATATCATGGGCCTCGATGCTGTGTTCGTGCACCTTTCCGATAAATACTATAAGACGAGGATAGCCGATTGGGTGACGCCGGAGAACCTCAAAAAAATCACCGACGATGCATACATGAACAGTGGCGTGCTCGTCGGCAATAAGGCACCCAACGTGAAGGTGCAACGCTATGACCCTGTGGAAGGCAAGTTCACCACCGAACTCATTAGCCCTTATGACGTAAAGGCCGAATACACCATCATCTTCCTTTGGAAGCCTAACTGCGGCCATTGCAAGCACATGACGGAAGAGCTGATCCAATTTTACGAAGAATGGAAAAACAAGGGCGTGGAGGTCTTCTCCATCTCTTCGGCCACCCATACGGAACTGGAAGACGCCGTTAAGAATATCCAAGAAAAGAAGATGCCGTGGATCATCACCGCCGACCCATACTCCCGTGCGAGGGCGCTGCAACTGTTCTATGGAACTTCTTTGCCCAAGCTTTTTATCTTGGACAAGGACAAAAAAATCATTGCAAATCGGGTGGGTGTGAAGCAATTGCCGGAAATCATTGAGAACCACAAACGGGTGACGGGGAAGGAGAAATGAGGGGAAGAAATTGTTGAATTGCTGGATTGATGGATTGTTATTGTTCATTTGAACAATTCGGGATGAACAAGTTTTTCATTAAAACAGCGCCGCCAAGATTGTAACTTGGCGGCGCTGTTTTTTACAGCCATCCGACTTTACCCATTGAAAGTTCGCCGCTTTATGAAATCAAAAAAGCCATACCATAGAAGGCTCAAGCGTCCCGGCACACCACCCGGCACCCTGGAGTTTACGGGGGAGCGTCGCATGGAAAACCCCGTGCTGATGCGCATCCGGTTCAACCAGCAGTCGTTTGAGGCCAAAAAATTCCCGGCTGGCGATGCAATGGCCGTTACGCCCGATGCCGTTAACTGGTTCGACCTCATGGGGCTTCATGATGTGCCCCTCATCGAGCGTATTGGAGGGCAGTTCAAAATACACCCACTGGTGCTGGAAGACGTATTGCACACCCAGCAGCGGCCCAAGTTCGAGGAATATGGCAGCGAGGTGTTCATCGTGCTGCAATCACTTTCTTACGACAATATCAACCATGAGCTGAACGCCGAGCAGATCGGTATTTACTTTGGAGAAAATTTTCTCATCACCTTTCAGGAAAAGGAGGACGATACTTTCCAAGCAGTGCGGGAACGCCTCAAAACGGGCAGCGGTCGCATCAGAACCCGCAAGCCCGACTACTTGGCCTATGCCTTGATTGACAACGTTGTGGACCGCTATTTTGAGGTACTCGACCATTTTGAGGCAAGAATGGAGGGGCTGGAAGCCGAAATAGCAGCCAAACCTACCAGGGAGGCCAAGGAGAATATACTGCAGTTGAAGTTCCAAATGTTGGCGCTCCGCAAATCAGTGATGCCGCTTCGGGAGGCCATTGGCAAGTTTTCACGCAGCGAATGCCCGTCGGTGGAAGAAAGTACTGGCCTCTTCGTGCGTGACCTCTACGACCATGTGCTTCGCATCGCCGATCTGGTGGAAACCTACCGGGACATGCTCAACGGCATCCAAGAGCTTTATCACAGCGAACTCAGCCTGCGCACCAACAACGTGATGCAGGTTTTGACCATCATCACTACCATCTTCGTGCCGCTGACCTTCCTCGTGGGCGTGTACGGCATGAACTTCGACAACATGCCGGAATTGCATTGGAAACATGGCTATTTTTACCTGTGGGGGTTCATGCTAGCCATCAGCATTGCGCTTATTTTCTATTTTAGAAGGAAGAAATGGTTGTAGGAAATCAAAAGCTAAAAGCTACTATTTATGACCGATAATCAAACCAAGGCTATCAAATACCTGCTTTTTCTGCTAAAGCTGCTGCTTTTGATAGGTTTGGTGTATGCCAAAGTGAGGTCTGATTTATGGGAACATAATTTTTGGATGTTCACAAAAAGGCTCTTCTCTCTCCCGAATGAAACTGAACCAGCACAAAAATTTCTAAGTTTCCTCAACATCATTTTCAGCTTCTGCATCCTCATTTTAGGGCTGCACCTATTGGCGGTTGTTGGAAGCTCGCTTTACCGCAGGCGCCACCGTATCCCCAAAGACAAGCCAAACAACGTTATACTCGGCATACAAAACCTGTATATCCTGCTCTCGACAACCATTTTCATCATCACCATTCTCAGCTTTTTTGGCATTGACGTTAAAAGTCTTTTCACGGGCCTGACCATCGTTGCGGCAGCGCTCGCCATCATCACCAAGGACTATATCGCCAATATCATCAGCGGCATTGCCATCAGTTTCTCCGACGAGGTTTCCATTGACGATTATGTGAAAATTGGGGTACATAAAGGCAAGGTCACCGACATATCCATCTCCCGAATCTCTCTGCTCACCGAGGATGACGAAATCATATTTATCCCAAACAACACAGTCTTCATCAGCGAAATCATCAATTTCACGAAGAAGGGCATCCGTCGGGTGAGCATTGAGTTCGAACTGACGCTTGCCTCGCTTTCCGATACCATAGATGTACTAGAAGCCGACCTGATTGATTGCCTGAAAGACTACTCCGACAGCATCGAGCCTAATACTTACAAGCTGAAAATCGTGGACATACTAAAAGACAGCCTAAAGCTCAAGTTCCAGTACACCCTCAAGAGCATCAACCGGGAACTGGAGCGGGAAATCCGGCGCAAGACCGTGCGCAGGGTGGTGAACCATATTGGAAAGAAATAAGCACTTGGTAGAAATTGGAAATTGAGAAATTGCCGACCGACAATTTCCAATTTCCAATTTCTACTTGCACTCCCGATAGAATTTTTCCATCAAACGGTGAAAATCAACCAACGTGTCCTCGGACAGGAAGCCCGAATTGCTGATGTTGCGGTTGAGGTTGAGGATTTTGTTGATATGCTCCTCTGACAGGTTGGAGCGGATGGCGAGACCCTTGGCAAACTGTTCGTTCAGTTCCTTGGTGGGCAGGTGGTAGCGCTCCCGCACAAAGATGAGGAACAGGCGCATCTTTTGTGCAGCCAACTGGCGGTGGTTGTTTTGGGTAAAAAACAGCCGCCCTATCGTGCCAATGAATTCCAGCGAGGTGTTCGTGTTTTTCTCTAAAATAGGTATGACCCGTTGCCGCCGCTTTGCCCGGAAGATGAGATAAAGTAAGGCCATTCCCAGCATCACGTACCATGCCCATGCCAAAGGCGGCTGTGAGAGGATGTACTTCAAAGGGCTTTTTTGAGGGCCCGACCCGCCGCCGGCCATGTCTTTAAAAGGGTCGAAGGTTCGCTCGTCCCAGTAAATAGGGCCGGGTTTGAGGTGTGAAAAGGCTTTGGAGGCGTACTCGAACCCCCGTTTTTCCACCAAATACAAATTGGTAAAGGCAAGCGGCGTGGTGTGCAGGTAAAACTCGCCATCGCCGTAGCTGGCCCGGACAAAGTTCACCTGTTCCTCATTGAGGAGGCCGAGCTTGGCAAAGACGGTCTGCGAATCGCAGAGGTATTCGTTTGGCAGGTAGTTCCAGGTATGCTGCTTGGGCTGCCGCAGGAAAAGGAACTTTAGTGCATAGCCAGCCGTGTCAAAAAGGCTGGGGTGCTGGAAGTTGAGGCTCACCATCGTATCCGAGAGGGTGGAATTGAGGTGCTCGTTGTATTCATAAACGCATTCAAAGCCGGCAATAGAATCGAGCAGGCCATGGGGCAAATATGGGCTGGCGATGAAGGCACGATTGCCAGCGGCCACGAAGTCGAGCAGTTCGTTGATGGAGGCGGAGTCGAGCCAAAAATCGTTGCCGATATAGACGAAGTTGCCGGAATCGAGCCGTGTGCCGGGGCTGTCCTTCACCACTTGGAAGCTGTCGTTGGGGTAATAATCTTCGAGCAAATTGCGCACGAGGTAGGTGCCGTAAGGGTCTTTACTGCCGGGTTTGTAGTGTTCAATCCAGCTATAATTGGCCCTGCCATTGCCTCCGAAATAGTACAACAACAGCAACAACAGCAGAACGGCTGCGCCAATGATGAAAGGAGTTTGCTTGCTGGACACGGGTGAAGGATTGAAGGATTGAAGGATTGAAGGATTGAAGGGTTGAAGGGGTCAGGTGCTCGCCGTCGCCACCGCCCGTTTCAGTTTGGTTTCCAATTGGTCAAAATCGGCCTTCGCCAGTTCCACCCTGCCGTACCAGACCCGCTCGAAGATGAGCGTCACCTCCTGCACTGTGCCGAACAACGGCGAGCCAGCAAGCTCCCGAAGGTAAGCGCCATTGGTCTTGTCCCGTTTCCAGCGAATATGGTTTCGCACGGAGAGTTCTTTTAGCATGGCCAAATAATAGAGCCGCACGGCCAGCGGGTAGTCGCCCGCTGCGATGGCCCGGCGAATGGGGTCTTCGAGTTTGGCCTCGTGCAGGTTTTCCTCGATTTTTTCCAGTTCGGCAGCACTGACGGCAGTTTTCAGCTTGCTGTTCTTGGGGCCAAAGAGGTTCTCCCCGCCCGCTAATTTCACAATCAATAAAACCAGTAGGCCGATGCCCACGATAATGGCCAGCCATTTGAACATTGGCCCGAAGCCGGTAAAGGCATCCTTTTCAGACATTTTTTTTTGTTTCTTATCTTTTTCAGACTGCTTTTTTTTGTTTTTGGGGCCAGAATAGTCAATGCCTTCTTTTAACGCTTCCCATTTTTTGGCGTCAAAATCGTGGCGCTCGATGCTTTCCTCGGTGTAGGTTTCGCTCGGTGAGGGCAGGGGCAATGGCTCGGCATCCTGCGCTAATGCATGAGAGGGCGCAGACAACCAAAATAGTAAAATGAAGGACAGAAACCGTGACATCTTTTAATTCGGATAAGGCCTCGTTTTATGAAACCTATTATGCAATGTTGTTGTCGGGTGCCAAGTTATGCCTTTGGCAAGCTATTTGGCCAAAAATACAGTATGCTCCAGAATTTTTTTCCTCGGTGCAATCATTTCCCAAAAAAAGCGTCTCTATGCTTCGGTGGTTAAATCACCGTTAAAGTAGCCCCCCGCCCGGTTTGGGCACAAACATTTCATCATTACGATTGTAAACTTGTTGGCCAAATTGGGATTCTGGGCTTAGACCCGTAACTTTGAAGCCCAATTTTGTTCAACAACCTTACGAAGATGAATGACCATCCTCAACCTACATCATTTTTTAACCGCATAAAAGAAGCGATTATGAAAAACAAAGGTCTCTTGCTCGCCCTTGTGGCCGCTGCTGGCTTGTTCTTGGCTTTCTACTTTCCAATGAACACCGCCCAAAAGGAGGCAACGCTCATGCAGTCCATCCTCACCGACCTGAACTACTACCATTACGAGCCGCTGGAGGTAAACGATGCCCTCTCGGAGAAGATCTATGGACTGTTCTTGGAACGCCTCGATGGTAGCCGCCGCTGGCTCACGCAGGCTGATGTGAAGCAGTTGGAAGCATGGAAGCTCAAGCTCGACAACGAGGCCAATGAGGGCACTTTTGCCTTCCTGGACCTCGCCACCAAGTTGCAGGAGGCTGGCATCCAAAAGACACGGGGCTGGTACCGTGAGCTATTGGCGCAGCCTTTCGATTTCAAGCAAAACGAGACAATGGAGTTCGATGGCGAGAAGAAGCCATTTGCCAAGAACGACCAAGAACTAAAGGAATATTGGCGCAAACAGATGAAGTGGGAAACCCTTAGCCGCCTCACCGAAAAGCTGGAAAAAAAGGAAAAAGGAGAGGCCGATTTCAAGGACAAAACCTACGAAGAACTCGAAGCTGAGACCCGCAAAGACGCCCTCAAGGTCTATGATGATTGGTATGGCCGCCTCGAAAAGCGCAAGCGCACCGACTTCCTGAGCATGTACCTCAATGCCTTCACCAATATTTTCGACCCGCACACCGAGTACTACGAGCCAGTTGATAAGCAGAACTTCGACATTGGAATGTCAGGCCGCTTGGAGGGCATCGGTGCCCGCTTGCAGACCGATGGTGAGTTCACCAAAGTCAGCGAAATCATCGTCGGTGGCCCCGTTTGGAAGCAGGGCATTTTGAAGGAAAACGACAAGATTTTAAAGGTAAAACAAGAAGGCCAACCCGAATGGACCGACCTCACCGGAATGGTCATCAACGACGTGGTACAGCTCATCAGGGGCAAGCCGGGTTCAAAAGTGACGCTTTATATCAAAAAAGCCGAGGGCGGTGGCTCAGAGGAGCTTACCATCGAGCGTGACGTGGTGATTTTGGAAGAAGGCTTCGCAAAATCGCTGCTGATTGACGCCCCACAGGGCGAGCGCATTGGCTATATACGCCTTCCCAAGTTCTACGCCGATTTTAACAACAAGGACGGTCGCCGCTGTGCCGACGACATCGCCGTTGAACTGGATAAACTGCAACAAGCCAAGGTACAGGGCATCATCCTCGACCTGCGTGGCAACGGTGGCGGTTCGCTGCGTGATGTGGTGAAAATGGGCGGCTTCTTCGTAGAGGAAGGTCCCATCGTACAGGTGAAGTCCCGTTCCCGCACCCCAGAGGTACTTACCGACGACGACCCCGCCGTACAGTACAGCGGTGCGCTCATTGTGATGGTTGACCAGTTCAGCGCCTCCGCCTCCGAAATCCTTGCGGCAGCACTGCAAGACTATGGCCGGGCG
This sequence comes from Saprospiraceae bacterium, assembly GCA_031426435.1. Lineage (GTDB taxonomy): Bacteria > Bacteroidota > Bacteroidia > Chitinophagales > Saprospiraceae > UBA6168. The sequence goes on from JANPLH010000178.1 coordinate 15,308, forward strand.
GTCATCGTTGGCACCAGCAATTCAACTTTTGGAAAAGGCACGGTACAGCGCTTTTTCGACCTCGATGCCGTGGTGCGGGGCAACCCCGAAGTGAAGCCATTGGGCGAGGTGAAACTTACCGTACAGAAGTTCTTTAGGGTAAACGGTGGCTCTACGCAGCTGAAAGGCGTAGTGCCAGATATCGTGCTTCCCGACAACTGGCTCTATGTGGAGACGGGCGAAAAAGAAGAGGACTTCCCGATGGAATGGACGCAGATTGACCCAGTGCCTTTTGACCAAAAGGTTTATTCATTGGCTACCCTTCCGCAAATCAAGGAATTGGCCAATGCCCGCATCAAATCCAACGAAGTTTTCCAGAAGATAGACCAGCGGGCAAAGCGGGTCAAGGAACTGCGTGACGACACCGAGCATACCCTGAACCTCGACGCTTACTTGGACGAGAACAAAAAGCTGGACGAGGAAGACAGCACCTACGACAAGCTTTTTGACAAAGAAGTTTTGACCAGCATCCAAAACCTGCCCGTTGATATGTCGAGCATCAATGCCGATGAAAGTAAAAAAGCCCGCAACGATGAGTGGCTCAAGGGCGTGAAAAAAGATGTCTATCTGCTTGAAACGCTGAACATCATGCACGACCTGCTGATGATAAAGTAAATGGCAAGCTCCGCTATTGGAGATAAATAAAAAAGGGCTATCGGCTGGTAAAGCTGATAGCCCTTTTCATTTTTCCACCTTTGTTATTTCAAAAACTCCAAGCTCTTTTTCACAAAAGCGCTCAGTTCTGCACCCTTCAACATGCCTTGGTTGAGCAAGGCGAGGTCAAGCAGGTGCTTGCCAAGGGCATTGCGATCATTGCCTTCCGCCAGCTTGAGCAGCTTGTCCGCCACGAAGGGGTGGTTGGTGTTCACCACCACATTGTACATGTCGCCAAAATCGCCCATGCCCATCATGCCGCCACCGCCGAGCGCCTGCATGTCCTTCATTCGGCGCATGAACTCTGGCCGGGTGATCTGTACGGGCTGGTCGTTGGGCGAAAGGGGCTTCAGGGTGACAGATGGCCCTTTTTTGTCCTTGACCAGTTCTTCGAAAACGGATTTCACCGCCTCTTGCTCCTTATCGTTGAGTACGCTTTCCTGCTTCTCATCTTTCTGAACGAGGTTGTCAATGGTATCGGAGTCCACCCGCACGAAGGTCACGTCCTTTAGTTTGTGCTCCAGGTGCTGCATGAAGTGGGCGTCAATCACGTTGTCGAATTCCAGCACATCGTAGCCACGCTCCTTGGCTGATTCTATGAGGCTGTGGTGCTCCTCAGCGTTGTGGGTGTAGAGCATCACGGTGCGCTTGTGCTTATCGGTTTGCGCTTCGGCTACCTTCTTTTGGTATTCTTCTGCGGTGAAAAATTCGTTGCCCACGTTTTTCAGTAAGGCAAAGTCTACAGCTTTTTCATGGAATTTTTCATCTGACAACATGCCGTACTTCACAAAAACGCCGAGGTCTTTCCATTTATCCTCAAACGCCTTCCGGTCACTCTTGAAAAGTTCGTGGAGCTTGTCGGCCACTTTTTTGGTGATGTAGCCTGTAATTTTGCGCACGTTGCTGTCGCTCTGGAGGTAGCTTCGGCTCACGTTGAGCGGGATGTCCGGCGAGTCAATAACGCCATGCAACAGCGTGAGGAAGTCCGGCACGATTTCTTTCACCTCATCAGTGACATATACTTGGTTGCTGTAGAGCTGGATTTTATTCTTCTGCACTTCCATCGAATTGTTCAGCTTCGGGAAATAGAGGATACCTGTCAGGTTGAAGGGATAGTCAATGTTCAGGTGAATCCAGAACATCGGCGTCTGGTAGCTGAACGGGTATAATTCTTCGTAAAATTTGCGGTAGTCCTCGTCGGTCAGTTCATTCGGCTGCTTCTTCCAAGCCGGTGCGGGGTTGTTGATGATATTGTCCACCTCGATTTCCTTAGAGGTCTTCTCATCGCCTTCGCCCTCATCAATGGTTTCCTTATTGGTACCGAACTTGATGGCCACGGGCAAAAACTTGCAGTATTTCTTCAAAAGCTCCTCGATACGGTTGTCTTCTAAGAACTCCTTGTTATCTTCGTTAATATGCAAGATGATGTCAGTGCCACGGGCGGTTTTTTCGCTCGGCGCAATGCTGAACTCCGGGTTGCCATCGCAAATCCAGTTCACGGCAGCTTCATCAGCCCGCCACGATTTTGTATTGACCTCTACCCGGTCGGCCACCATGAAGGCAGAGTAGAAACCAAGTCCGAACTTTCCAATGATGTTGTGCTCGCCCTGGTATTTTTCCACGAACTCCTGCGCACTAGAAATAGCGATTTGGTTCAAGTACTTCTTCACCTCTTCCTCGCTCATGCCAATGCCCTTGTCACGGATGGTGAGTGTACCGGCCTCTTTGACGATAATTACCTCTACAGTGAGGTCGCCCACTTCGCCTTGTAGCTCGCCACGAGAAGCGACGGATTTAAGTTTGGTAGTGGCATCAATGGCATTTGCCACCAGTTCCCGCAAAAAAATCTCGTGATCGGAGTACAGGAACTTTTTGATGATGGGAAAAATATTTTCGGACTGTACAGATATATTGCCTTTTTGCATGTCTGTTAGTTGTTGTTAATGATGATTTTATGTTTAGATTTTCAAAAATTTTGAATAACCTGCCACAAAAAATTTTTCTGCAAAGTATTTGTAGGCAAAGGCAAGGCTTTCAAAGTACATGCCACGGGATTTTAACTGCCAAAATGACTGCTTTTATTGACATTTCTACGGATGCAAAACTTAATATATGGTTATTGAATTAAATACAACCCATGTTTACAATGTCACATTTTTAGCTTAAGTGAAGAGAATAGGCACTGGTTTTGCCTATAGTTTTGTGCCGTTGTTTTGATAAAATGAATCAAATTATGGTAAATGCTGCAAGACATATAAATGGATTAAATGACACCGAATTCGGAATGAATTTGGGCGATGATATTCATGGTCATAAGGTTAGGGACTTAATTACAAAGTTCTTTTATCGAAACAGTCATTTGTGTTTTCACATTCTATTGCATGTGGATGGAGGAGAAACAGTTTTCTTCCGGGAGTTTACGGATTATGCGGAGTACAAGAAGGCTTTCAGTGATTTGCAACAGGCAAGGCTCAATAATATGATTATCAATATTCCGAAAAAAAATATGGTTTCAGCCAATCTGCTGGAAAATTTGGCATGATTTTCGGAATAGCAAAGACGATTTCAAAATTAAATTCGGATACAGCTTGCCACCCTCCCACACTGAGTTTTATTTCCGAATGTACCCCGCTTCCCTTAAACCACTCAAATTGAATTCATAACTATTTACCCAAAGCCAGCAATGGCAATAATAAACGGATGAAGTCAACCCCGGCTTCCTTGCAAATGTGCGATTAACTCGGCATTTGAGTCCAAAGATGTCTTCGGGGCAGAAGTGCCTCGGGACAGTGAGTGAGACCAGTTCGTTTGGGGGGTAGAGCTGGTCTTAAACTCACTTTTTTTTCTTTTTTAAAGGGCATCGGCGTTGCAACGCCGATGCCCTTTTCCTTTTATATTATTACTGTTCACAACTATTTAAAATGGGTTGTATAATTTAAAAAAATCAATTCCCCTTTCTCTCTCATGCCTTTTTATTTAGTCATCGCAGCTTTTCGTTGTTGGAATGCCGATTAATATCCCGCCTTGTTTTCTTCTCCAAATTCTTTTGCATGGCCTCCGTGAGGTTCACACCGGTCTGATTGGCGAGGCAAATCAGCACAAAAAGCACATCTGCCATTTCGTCCGAAAGGTTCTCCCGATGGGTATCTAAATTGGCAGTTGCCGATAGCTCGCTTGACTTGAACGATTGCTCCCCATAAAGCCGGGCCATTAGTCGGGCCACCTCACCAACTTCCTCCATCAGCAGGGCCGTGTTCGTCAATTCATTGAAATAGCGGACGCCAATGGTCATTATCCACTCGTCCACCGTTTTTTGTGCTTCGGCAATGGTCATGTTGAATAAATTTTAATTCAAGGAAAAAAGTATTGTAGTACAGCGTTCAGCCGACCACCTCCAAGTTGTCAAGGATTTCATCCAATTCCTCATAAGATTTTAACCCGACCTTCTCTTCCACGCCTCCTGTAAGGCTCAAACCTTCCGGTCGCAATGTTTCCAACACAGTTTGAACCTCGTGGGCCGGAAAATCAAGTGACAAAATGGTTTTGTGCTCCGCAAAAAGGCGCTGCAAATAATCGGTCGAGACAGGTGTTCCTGCCTGAAGCATGGCCCAATTGATGCCCGCCTTTGTAAAATCAAGCAAAAAATAGGTGCAGCAATGGGCATACTGCTGAAAATGCGCCAATAACTCCGCTTGGGTCGTGCCCATCTGAACGACCACTTCCTTGATGACGGTCAAGTTTTGCAATCCCTCCAACTCCTCAATTGGCGTGAACATGCCTACCTGCACAGCATCCAAATGCAACAGGTTATTTGTCTCTTCGATTTCAGAGGCCGTCGTAAAATCGAACTCACCGACGATTTTCACCCCATCCACCCACTCCATGATAGCTTTTGTCGCCAAGCGTGAAATGGTCGTAGCCGGGTCGCCACTGAGCCGGAAGCCCAGCCATTCGACCTCTCTTGCGGCAAAATAACGGGCATCAGTCAGGTTGTTGACGGCACTTGCTTTTATCTTTGTCTTTTGCATCTTGCTCTCAGTTAATTTTGGGCAAAGCTACTACGCTATTTTTTACACTAGCTCATGGCAAAGGAATCCTATTTCGAGATGGTATATGACGTGGTGCGCTGCATTCCCGAAGGGCGTGTGACCACCTACGGCACCATCGCCAGCTTCCTTTCTCTCGGCTCTGCAAGGATGGTCGGCTGGGCGCTCAACAACTGCTTCGGGCTGGGCGACGTGCCAGCGCATCGGGTCATCAACCGGAAAGGGGAACTCTCTGGCCGGGCACATTTCAAGCCGCCGAGCCGGATGCAGGAGTTGTTGGAAAAGGAGGGCATCAAAGTGGAAAACGACCAGGTGGTGGACTTTGAAAAACATTTTTGGAACCCTGCTGACCATTTCTGAAGACTTGCCCAAAACCGTTTTAAACAAACTTTAACCCCCAAACCATGTTGCAAAATGAATAATCCATCGTCTTAGACGTTTAAAGAACTGAATCAAAAAAATTAGATTATCCATGCATAAATTCAAGTTGCTGATACTGCTGGCCGTTTTTTCGACCGCAGTTTTTGCCCAAAAATCAAAACCGGCTGCTGTAAAGCCCGAAGTTTCCGACCCCGCCGCCAAGGCCGTTTTGGAGAAAATGCGCAAGAAATACGAGGCTTACAGCACGATAGAGGCTGAATTTTCCTTAGAAATCGAAATGCCACAACAGCCCAAGCAGACGCAGAAAGGCGTTTTGATACAGCAAGCTGAAAAATACCGCCTGAAGTTCAACGACCGTACGATGGTATCCGATGGCAAAGCGGTTTGGCTGCACATTCCAAAGAACAAAGAGGTGCAAATCAACGATGTGGAAGAAGACGAGGGCGAAGGAGGCATCTCCTCCCCACAAGACCTGTTGAAAGCTTATGCCTGGAAGGATTACGTGTATGCCATCACCAATGAATTCAGTGAAGGCGGCAAACTGCTGCAACAAATCGAGTTCAAGCCGACCAACAAGGCCAACGATTATTCCAAGGTGCGACTAACCCTCGACAAAAAGACGCTGGAAATCATCAGCATCAAGTCTTTTGGAAAGGATGGTTCCCGTTACACATTGACAGTGAACAAGCTTACGCCGAACAAGACCGTGGCCGCCAGCACCTTCAACTTCGCAAAAAGCGAGTGCGCTGATTGCAAGTTTGAAGACTTACGGGTGGATTAAGCAGTTTGCATTTAGTCAGTCGGCAGTCAATGTCTGCTACTCACGTTCTTGACTAACTAAACACGATACTATAAAGCTCTAAAAATGCGCACGAGTGGCTCTGGAAGCCTCCGCGCGCATTTTTTTTAGGAAAACCCAATCAAACTGCTTGACTTCAACGTATTTTGTAGCAAAATACACCATAGCTTGAAAGAAAAAATCAAACAATTAGCCGCACAGTTCCACCCTGAAATCGTCGCCATAAGGCGGCACCTGCACAGCCACCCGGAGCTTTCGTTCCAGGAAGTGGAGACTGGAAAATTCATTGCGCAGCAACTGACGAACCACGGCATACGGCATGAACATGGCTGGGGCGTGAACGGCGTGGTGGCCTATATCGAAGGCAAAAACCCAACGAAAAAGACCATCGTCCTGCGGGCCGATATTGATGCATTGCCGATTACTGAGGTCAACGACGTGCCGTACAAGTCTCAAAATCAAGGCGTTATGCACGCCTGTGGGCACGATGTGCATTCGGCCTCGCTGCTGGGAGTGGCCCGCATCCTCCATGAATTGCGGAGCGAAATAGAAGGCACCGTCAAGCTGATTTTTCAGCCAGCGGAGGAGCGGCTGCCGGGAGGCGCTTCCATCCTCATTGCCGAAGGCGTACTTGAAAACCCTGTCCCTGCCAACATCCTCGGACAGCACGTGCTGCCTGCCCTCCAAACGGGCAAAGTGGGCTTCCGGCCCGGCATGTTCATGGCCAGCGCCGACGAGCTTTATGTGACCGTGCGGGGCAAGGGCGGCCACGGTGCCGTGCCACACGACGCCATTGACCCTGTGCTCATCACTTCCCATATTGTTGTTGCGCTGCAACAAATCGTCAGCCGAAACGCCAACCCCATCGTTCCGTCGGTTGTCACTTTTGGTAAAATCAACTCGACGGGCGGCTCCACGAATGTGATTCCCAACGAAGTGAAAATGGAGGGCACTTTCCGCACGATGGACGAGGACTGGCGGGTCAAGGCGCATGTTTTAATGAAAAAAATGGCCGAAACACTGGCCGAAAGCATGGGTGGTAGTTGCGATTTTCATATTATGAAAGGCTACCCTTTTCTCAAAAACGATGAAGCATTGACCTTGCGCAGCCGCCAATTTGCCGTGGAATATTTAGGGGAAGAAAATGTAATAGACCTGCCCATGCGCATGACGGCAGAGGATTTTGCCTATTATTCGCAAGTGATACCTGCCTGCTTCTACCGATTGGGTACTGGCAACGCCGCCCGTGGCATCACCTCGCCCATCCATACCGACACTTTCGACGTGGAAGAGGACAGCCTTCTGGTGGGCATGGGGCTGATGAGTTGGTTGGCAGTGAAGGAATTGGAGGATTAACTCGCAGTAAGCCGATAAAAAAGCACGGTCCTTGCCGCCAGTAATCCTACTGGCGACAAGGACGTGCTTTCACATTCGTAGATAGATTTGAAAGTGGAAAACCTGCCAAGCTTTTGAGCCTGACAAACTGTTTTTCCGAGACGAGACTCCACCATGCTCGACAGCATGGCGAATGACCCCAAGAAAGGGGTTGACCAATGACGATGAAAGCCCAAGAAGAAGGTACAGTGGGAAGCCTGCGCCATTTTCAAGGCTATCAACAGACTTGAAAATGGCGGTAGTAAGGTCAGGTAGCGGTAGGTGGTAGGTTGAGATTTACAGGGTTTTGAGGTTTGAGGCTGGCTCGCCAACCCAAACAGTTAAGCCCTCAAATTCTCAAGTCCTTTCTTATCCAGCCTTTCGGCCAACCAGTTGGTCAATGTGATGACACCTCCACCAAGTAGGAATGCTCCGAGTGCAAATTGAAAGATAATCATAGCCTAAAACCGTTTTTGAGATGAGAAATAGTATCTAAAAGCTGGGAAGGCCGATAAGGGAAGGACTTATGAAAGGAAAGGACAACCCCATGCAACCCTCCCGGTACAGATATACTGCACCAGCGGATTCTGACATTTAGTGTACAAATGTTGCATGGGAAAATTTGAGTATCAGTAAATTTCGAATTTGGACTGGCGCAATTTTCAAATGTTCAAAAATCTACTTTCGTAAAACGCTGCAATTGCGCCAAATAACTACAATTCCTAATAAGGCAATTATCTTGCCAAAACACTAATATAAAGAAATAAAAATATCAGGAAAGCACTTTGAACATGCCCTGTGCCTTGAGCAGGCTCTCTTCGTACTCGGCTTCCGGCACCGAATCGAAGACGATGGCACCGCCTGCCTGGAAGCTCAGGTACCGCTCGGCAGCATGGTAAAGTATGCTGCGGATGACCACGTTGAAGTCAAAATCGCCATGCGGGGTGAAGTAGCCCACCGCCCCGGAATACAGTCCCCTTTTAGTTTGCTCATACTGTTCGATGAGTTCCATGCTGCGCAATTTGGGTGCCCCGGTCATCGAACCCATCGGGAAGGCCCGGTGGATGGCGTCCACAGGATGCACTTCTGGTAGCAACTCGCCTATTACCGTCGAAATCATCTGGAAAACCTGCTCGAACTGGTAAATCCCAAAAAGCTCATCCACCCGCACGGAACCAGCTCGGCAGGAGCGGGCAAGGTCGTTGCGCACGAGGTCCACAATCATCACGTTTTCGGAGCGGTCTTTTGGGCTATGGTAGAGTTGCTTGCGCATGGCGGCATCTTCCTGGGCAGTTCGGCCCCTGCGCATGGTGCCTTTGATGGGCTGTGAGATAAGCTTGTTGCCCGTTTTTTTCAAAAACCGCTCTGGGCTTGCGCAAAGCAAGTGGTGGTCAGCAAGTCGGTAATAGGTGGAAAATGGCGCTTTCCCAAGGTCATTCAGTTTGTGAAAGGCAGTTGGCACATCAAGCAAATAGCCCTCGGCGAAGAATTCTTGGCAAAAATTCATCTCGTAAATATCGCCCCGAAGGATGTGCTGGCGGATGGCTTGCACGGTGTCAAGATAGGTGGAGCGGGGAATGCGAGGGGCAACTGAGGGATGAGGGATGAGGGATGAGGGATGATGTGGTTCGGTGGTAATTTGGTAAAAAATGTTTTGAGGCGGCTCATTCAGGCAGTGAATGGTAGCCTGTTGCGATGCAATTTCAATGACCACCTCCGGTTGGAAAAAATGCAGGGCAGGGAAGCCGATTCCATCAAAATTATTGGAAGTTAGTCGGGGCTCCACATCGTTTTTCAAGTCGTAGGTCAGATAGCCGAAGAGCCAATCCTGCTTTTCGTCTACCATTTTTTTCAAGGCGTCGAAAGCACCCCTTTCGCCCTTTTGCAGCAATTGCGAAGCAGCGCCAACAGCCAACAAGCAATCATATTCACTGCCCATGACGCCTTGGTAGCCGTTGCTGTCCAAGCAGCAGGCCACATCATGGCGGGCCACCCAGTCAAGTGCTTGCCGCTTGAAATCATGGCCCAATGGCAGTGGATAAATTGCTGAAAGCCTTGTCAATGCTGCGTTTTTACTCAAAAATCCATGTTGTTTTTTCCGAAATAGGTGAGCGTCTGCCGGGCAAATCCGGCAGGTCATGGTAGCCCATGTAAAAGAGACCGAGGCAGCGCTCCCCCTCGCCCAGCCCAAGGAAATCGTCACCGTGCAGGGCGGCCTTCGGGGTACTCCAGTAGCTGCCAATGCCATAGGCGGTGCAGGTGAGCCACATGTTTTGCACGGCACAGGCCACGGCGGCTAACTCCTCCCACTCTGGCACGCTGCCCGTCGCATCCCGCTGCATACAAATGGCGATGACGCAGGCCGACTGCACAGGGCTTTCTTTTGTTTTTTTAAGCT
>JANPLH010000179.1:0-12630 GCA_031426435.1 Saprospiraceae bacterium
GTTCGGAACATAAAAATCGGCATAGAACTGTTTGTAGTCAGCCTCCTGTGCCGCATCAAGGTGCTCCATGTACCCTATTGGCTGCCACTTGTAGGGGTGGTTGCGGTAGGCACGTTTAAATGATTCTTGCAGCACCGTCCCGTAAGGTTGGTTGTCCACCTTCATGCGGCGCTCCTCCTTCACCACTTGGCGCTGCGTCTCGATGCCCACCTGCTCCACTTTTGCGTGCAGCATCCGCTCCGATTCGAGCCATAGGCCGAGGGCCAATTGATTGGAGGGCAGCACATCAAAATAAAAGGTGCGATCTTGGGTTGTGTTTGCGTTGTTTGTGCCGCCTGCCTTCTGGATGTTGGCGTCGAACTCGCCACGGGCGATGTTCTCGGAGCCTTCAAAGAGCAGGTGCTCGAAGAAGTGGGCAAACCCCGTGCGGTCTGGTTTTTCGTTTTTGGAACCTACATGGTACAGCACCGACACCGCCACGATGGGCGTCGAGTGGTCTTCGTGCAGGATGACGTGAAGGCCGTTCGGCAGGTCATATTCCGTGAAATTGATTTTATTGGCTTGCGCAAAAAGGCTGAAAACTCCCATGCAAAGCCAGGCAAGGGCAATACTTTTTTTAATCATTGTTGATGCGTTGTGAAGTAATTTCATGAAAAGCTGAATTTTGGTCGGGCGAAATTGCCAAGGGCAACCCCTAAACCCTGAACTGCTTGGATTAACCTCGCAGCCACATAGACAAACGTAAACTGTGAAAGGTTGTTTGGCCGTGAAATGGTCTGCCATCCCGTGCTACCTTTGCAACCTGCAAAACAACGCAAAATGACCCACGAAATTATCATCCAGCGCTGCTTTGACCTTGCCCGCCTCGGCGCTGGCAGTGTCAGCCCGAACCCGATGGTTGGGGCCGTGCTGCTGCATGAGGACCGAATCATTGGCGAAGGTTGGCACCGGGCATACGGCAAGGCTCATGCCGAGGTCAATTGTTTGGCCTCGGTAAGGGAGGAAGACCGCCATTTGATTGAAAAATCAACGCTTTACGTCTCCCTCGAACCCTGTTGTTTTCATGGAAAAACACCTGCCTGCACAGATTTGATTTTGCAGAGCAATATCCGAAAAGTGGTCATCGCTTGCTTGGACGAAACGCCGGAGGTGCGGGGCGAGGGCGTCAAAATTTTGCGGAGTGCAGGTGTGGAGGTGGTGGAAGGTATTTTGGCGGATGCCCCATTCAAGCCAAGTGATTTCCGAAACACTTATGTTTCAAAACAGCGGCCATTCATCCAACTCAAATTTGCCCAATCTGCTGATGGATACATGGGCGTGCCGGGCGAGCAGGTTTGGTTCAGCAACCATTTTTCGCAGGTGTTGGCGCACAAGGGTAGGGGGGAGTTCGATGCCATACTGGTGGGCACAAACACGGCTTTGACCGACAATCCATCCCTCACGAACCGCCATTGGTACGGTAGGTCGCCGCTGCGCATTGTTTTGGATAAAAACCGGAGGCTGCCGAGCGATTTCAATCTATTGCGAAGCGACCAAGGAGCGACTTGGGTGGTTTGTGAGAAACGATTTCAAATGGACGAACCAAGCGACTCACTCCGTTTTTTGGAATTGCCTTTCGGTGAAAATTTGCTGGAAAACCTGTTGTCACAGCTATTTCGTCATCGTATCACCTCCCTTATCGTCGAAGGCGGTGCCCAAACGATTCAGCATTTTTTGGACAAAAACCTTTGGGACGAGGCGGCCATTTTTTCTACGCAAATTCGCCTCGGCGAAGGCATCCATGCCCCTACGCCCACAGGAGTGGAACTGGCAAGTTTTTCCTTGGGTACCGACCTCTTAACGGTTATTAGGAATACTGACCCAAGGCCGTTAAACTTTGTTTAAAGTGTGCTTTATACACCATATTCTCTCCCACAAAAATGTTTCCCAGACGTAATTTTGCACTAACAATCGGAAAAGATTAAAAGTATGAAGCAACTATTTTTCGGGCTAAGTGCCTTGGTTTTGGTGGCAACGGCATTTGCGTTCAGAAAGCCTGATACTCCCGTAAAGGCTGAGCGTAAGGAATCCATCAATTGGATGACTTGGGAGCAAATGGTGGAGAAGTCGAAAAAGCAAAAGCGCAAGGTCGTCGTTGATGTTTATACAGACTGGTGCGGCTGGTGCAAGCGCATGGATGCGACGACGTTCAGCGAACCTTGTCTTGCCAAATATGTCAACGAAAACTATTACGCCGTGAAGTTTGATGCCGAGCAAAAGCAGGACATCGTTTTTAAGGAAAAGACCTATAAGTTCGTGAAAAACGGAATGCGGGGCTACCACGAACTGGCTGCCGAGATTACCCGTGGCCAGTTGAGCTTCCCTACTGTGGTGTTTTTGGATGAAAAAATCGAGGTCATTCAGTCCATCCCAGGCTACCGTGACGCCAAGGAGTTCGAAACGATTGCAACCTATTTTGGCCGCAACGAATACATGAAAACCCCTTGGGAAACCTACGAGAAGAACTACAAGCCGCTGCCGAAGAATTGAAGTTTAGAAGGTTTAGCGGGTTTATAAGGTTTAGTTAAGTCATCCTCCTGCAAATAAAAATAACGGCCTGTTGGTGTAAAACCAACAGGCCGTTCTAATTTCGCCGACCCTAATAATTTCAACCAATTTCCTAATTTCCAATTTCTCAATTTCCATCTCCTCCGTGTCGCATACCCTTTTCGAAATCAACGAGTTCCTTCGCCGGGTCATCGCACTGAACCTGCCGGAGGCGCTATGGATTCGGGCGGAGTTGGCCGATGTGAAGTCGTCCAAGGGTCACCATTACCTCGATTTGGTGCAAAAGGCAGAAGGTGGTGGGGAAATCATTGCCCAAGGCCAAGCAGTCATTTGGTACAAAAACTATCGTGCGCTTCAAAAGAAGGTCGGGACTGTGCTCGAATCACTCTTGCAACCGGGCATGGAGGTTCTGCTTCTCGCAAAGCCGGAATTCCATGAGCGATTCGGGATGAAGCTAATGGTGGAGGACATAGACCCGGCGCATACCCTCGGCAAGCTTGAAATGCAACGCCGGGAGACCATTGCGAAGCTGCAAAAACTGGCTTTGTTGGAAAAAAATGGGCGATTGCCACTGCCCGTTGTGCTGCAAAGGATAGCCGTTTTGTCCTCGGAAAAAGCGGCTGGGTTCCAGGATTTTCTAAAGCACCTTGGCGGCAATTCCTTCGGCTACCGGTTCCAGGTTGATTTTTTCCAAGTAGCCGTGCAAGGCGCTTTGGTGGAAAAAGAGGTAATTGCACAATTGGATACCATCGCCAAAAAACGAGCGGATTACGATGCCGTGGTCATCATCCGGGGTGGGGGAGCGAGGCTCGACTTGGCAGCTTTTGATAGTTTGCCTTTGGCAATAGCGGTGGCCAATATGCCCCTCCCAGTGCTCACGGGCATCGGCCACGACGTGGACGAAACCGTGCTAGACCTGGTGGCGCACACCTCCCTTAAAACGCCTACCGCCGTAGCGGATTTCATTTTGCACCGCAACATGAGCTTCGAGTCGTTGGCGGTGAATCTTGGTTTGGCTGTAAAAACACTGACACTTCAATTGACCAAAGTGCAGCAGGCAAAGCTGCAACAAGTGGCGCAACTGATTGATTTTCAATTAAAAACCAATTTTCGCCGACAGACTCAAATGCTGGATTATATCGAAAAGGAATTGCCGAGCCTAACGAAGCGCACTCTTCTCATCGCCAAAAACGAATTGGGAAATCTTGAAAAAATCATCAAACTGCTCGGCCCGGAGGCCGCCATGCAGCGGGGATTTGCCCTTGTTTTTCAGCAGGGAAAGCAGGTGACCGACGCCGCAATGCTGCAAGCTGGCGACGAGGTTCAGGTGCAACTGAAAAAGGGCAGTTTCCTTTCCACCGTCAAAAAAACGACACCATGACAAAGCAAAAATCGAAATTAACTTACGAGTCTGCTTTGCAGGAATTGCAGGGCATCGTCAACCAATTGCAGGAAGAAGCCGTGAGCATGGACGACCTTTCGGAAAAGGTCAGCCGAGCGGCGGAGTTGCTGGTTTTTTGCCGTGAAAAACTGCGGGAGACGGAAGGGAAGGTGGAAGGGTTGTTTGAAAGCTAAATTTGTAAAGTAGGTGTTATTTCAGTAAATCCTTGTCAAACCATATATCCTCATACCCACCTTCGCCGATTAAGAACCGGAACCCCGGCGGTAATCCAAGGAATTTTATGATAGCAGGGCACCAAACGGGGATGTGTTCGACACAGAGCGGGCTGAAGAAATCTGCTATATCAGAAAATTCTTCGCCAGCCCAAATATACCATCCAGTTGTATCACCTTCTGGAGTATGCCTTAACCCATTGATTGGGAAATTCTGGCTTACTTTTACGTTTTTGGCTATTCCAATTTTTAGATGACTTGGAGATGGGAAATGCTCTACACCAAATTGATTGCAAAGCGCTTTTTGAATACTTTCTACTTCCATAACAATGAGGTAAACTTATTCATAAACCGACATCAGAGATAGCTTTACGCCAATCGCCTCCAGCGGCACCGTATCCTCTTTTGAAACAAAAATCTCCGACTCCCATTCCTTCCCATCTTTTGTCGAAAAGCACTCTACTTGCGGTTTCTCTGTGTCAACGATGAGGTAGTGCCGCAGCGAGGCTATTTTGCGGTAATCAAGGAACTTGTCCGTTTTATCATAAACCTTTGTGGAAGGGGAAGCTACCTCAATGATGACCGAAGGGTATTTTTTGAGGTAGGGGTTTTCTTTGTCCCGCTCGTCGCAAGTCACAAAAATGTCTGGGTAGGTATAGTGCTTGGCACTGCTGATTTGAACTTTGACGTTTTCTATGAAAACGCTGCAAGTTGAGTTTTTGAGCATTTGCCTCAATGCGATGAGAATATTTTGGCAAATAAAGTTGTGGAGGTCGGTAGTTCCTGGCATAGGTATGAGTTGCCCGTCCAAGTATTCGTGACGAACCTCAGCTCGCTCTTCAAAGGCGATATACGCTTCGACGCTCATTCTTCGGCGGGGTTTGGTGCCAGTGCCATTTTTCATGAAAAGGAGTTTTGAACAAAGTTAGTCAAAAACAAAAACCTCGGCAAGTTAGCTTGCCGAGGTTTTCTTTTAGACCTAAAACCAATTGGCTGAAGAGCCATCAATCTATATACATCTCAAACTCCACCCGCCTGTTCTTTTCCCTACCGGGAGCATACAAGTTTTCAGCAATAGGCTTTGACTCGCCGAACCCAGCATGGCTCATGCGATTAGTAGCGACTCCTTTTGAAACAAGGTAGTCATAGCAGGTTTTCGCCCTTTTCTCTGAGAGTTTCAAATTATCTACTGCTTCGCCAATGCTATCTGTATGGCCGCCGATGCGCAGCTTCTGTTCCGGGTGGTCCCGCATGATTTGGGCGATTTCATCCAACACTTTGTAGCTGCTTTGCAGCAATTTGGCGCTGCCTGTTTCAAACTGAACGGCCTTCATGGCGAATTGAAGCACCGCTTTTTCCTCCGGCTTTAGCTCAGGGCAGCCCTTGTTGGAAGCCGGGCCAGCCGTTTCTGGGCAGCGGTCTTCTGGGTCAATAAGGCCGTCACCGTCCGAGTCGGGGCAGCCACGGTCGGCTTGGGTGCCAGCAAAGGTTGGGCATTTGTCGTCAGCATCCGAAATGCCGTCACCGTCACCATCCGGGCAACCTTTGGTATTAGTGGAACCAGGTGAATCAGGGCAGGCGTCATTGGCGTCAGCCACACCGTCGCCGTCACGGTCGGTAACCGGGCAGCCCAAGAGCTCCGCCTTGCCAGCTTCATCTGGGCAGCGGTCTTTATGGTCAGGTACGCTGTCGCCATCCCGGTCGGGACAGCCAGCCAAGAGGGGCTTTCCAGCTTCATTTGGGCACTCATCTACCTTGTTGGCCACGCCATCGCCGTCACTGTCTGGGCAGCCCAATGCTGCTGGGGTGCCAGGTTCGTCGGGGCATTGGTCTTCCTTGTCGGTGATGCCGTCCTTATCACGGTCGGTCGGTTTCTTCTCCACTTCGCCGCCGCCCAGCGTTATCCAAATACCAAGGGCATGTTGGAGTTGGTTGCGGTTGTCGTTCATGTCGAAGCGGTATTGCGACTCGGCGCTGATATATAGGTTTGGTGAAACTAAAACATTCAGGCCCAATCCTACCGGGAATTCCGGGTTCATTTCCCAGTCGTTGGTGGTCTCGGACATGAGGCCCGCACCGCCGAAGAGGTATGGGTAAATTTTGGATTCTGGTCTAGTGAATTTCAGTTGCAAAATGGCATCGAGGCTGCCAATGAGGTCGGAGTTGCCTGCATTGCCATCGGCATCAAAAGGCAGGTAAGCCTTGCCAAACTTTAGCGGTACGGCGAGGTTGAGCATCTTGCCGAGGTGCCGGACATAGGTGAGTTCAACGCCAGTGGTGTAATCGTATCGGTCGAATTTCTGCGAAATGGGGAATTGGAAATTATTCCAAGTCCAACGGAAGGCAAGCGCATTTGGAGCGCCTTTGTGCTGTGCGGACGTTTGCCCCAGCAGCAATAGCATAAAAAGTGTAGTCGTGATAAAAGCCTTTTTCATCTCAAAGGGTTTATAGTTAAAAATAAAAGGTAGGATAGCCTTCAGTATGAGCGTTCTATTGACGTCTGTTCGATTGGATTGGTGTGTAGAACGTCAGGTTCGTGGGTTGGTAACGATAGATGGTCAATGGGTTTCAAAAAAATTGGCGGAGCGGAAAAGCATCAAGACATTCATTCATCAATCAGGCCCCTGCCTTCTTTCACTATTTTGCCTTCTTTCTCCAGTTTTTTCATCAAACGGTCAAGAATGCCGTTGATAAAATCCTTGCTCTTATCGGTGCTGTACTGTTTGGATATTTCCACGTACTCGTTCAATGTAACTTTTGTTGGAATGGTCTCAAAAGTCATCAACTCACTCAGCGCCATTTTCAGTAGCACCATGTCCAGTACGGCCACCCGTTCAGCATCCCAGTTTTTCAGGGCTGGCTCAATGATTTGGAGCAGTTGCTCGTCCTCAGTACTGACTTTTTGCAGCAAAATCTCCCCGAACTCTTTCACGGTTTCGTCCGTAGGCTCAAATTCTGTGTAGAAATCGCCAGTTGCCGGTAGGGCTTTCAAGGTCTTTTTCATGGCCCCAACGATGAGCGACTTGTCGTCGTACCAAGAAAAGTAGCGGTCTTCTACCATTTCGTTGAAATGCTCGCTTCCTGTGAAATGCTTGTAGAGGTTAAGGAGTGCTGTGCGAAAATCGTCGGGGGTGGCTGTTTTTTGCGCCAAAAACTCGGGATAATCTTCTCCCTTGGCGTACTCGTTGTACAGGTAGCGGGTATCGTCCTCAGAGAGTTTTTCCAGAATTTTATGGGTGGTAAGCATTGTCTTGAAGCCCCGGTTGTCTTGGAGCGACTTGATCATTTCGTTCTCGCAGAGCTTTGCTTTGAAGTTTTTGTCCTCGTCGGTGGGGCGGTGTTTACTATGTTTGCTATCATAGTCAATCTTTGCGTACTCGGCCACTCGCATGAGTTGTAGCACGCTGAAAAGGTACATTTCAAAAGACTGTCGGATACTGTTGTGGTAGAGTAGCATGGCGTGGCGGAACGAAAGCTCCTTGTCACGGCTCATGGCATATAGCACCTGCATTACTTTGATGCGGATGTTTCTTCTGCTCAGCATAATTTCATTTCAAACCACACTTGCCACAGCTTTTGGGGCATCGTTTTTACCCTAAATTCCTATCAAAAGAGACAAACCTGAGCAAGTGAGGTAATTTCCGGTTTTGCGATTAACAGCTGCAAAGAAAGCGGTTTTTTTTGATGGCGGTTTAGAAAGTTTAGCGGGTTTAAAAGGTTTGATTGTTACAATCTAAACCTAAATAAGCCCACTAAACCTTCTAAACTGATTAACCCATTTATTGTTTCGGCGCCAACTTGATGTACTGCGCTTTCATTTGCTCGAAGCTCGCCATGTCTTTGTAATGCCATTTGGCCAATATTTTTCCATCCTTCCAAAGCACGATGCCTGGGTTGGAGCGCTGGATGGTCTTCAAGAGCAGGTCGTCGGCAGTGAAGAACGGGTAATCGCTGCTTGTCTGGTCCTTGAACCGTTGGATGACCGCTGGGTCATTGGGGGCAGTGGCAGCAAAGAACTTCACACCCGTGCCTTTGGCGGCCATGATTACCGGGTTGATTACCGTTTTGAAGCGGTCCATGTATTCCTCGTCGAAGTTGATGATTTCCTCCTTCACTTCTTTCGGTGTAACGGAGGCTACACGCTGGGTGTATAGGAACGAATCGGTTCTCCCTGCAACCAAGCTGCTGTCCATGACGAAAGTGGTGTCATTGGCCATGACCGTTTTCACCTCCTTGCCCGCTTCTTTCAGCTTGTAGGCCACCACCATCAGGAAATAGCCGGAGTCTGACAAAAGGGCATCGGTCATGTTCGAGCCATCGGGCGAAGTGATTTCAAACTCACTGATTTTGGAGTGTTCATAGTCGGCGTTTGCCTTGATTTGCTCCATTTCCCACTCGGCCTCTGGGTATTTTTCGTACTCCTTCATGTATTGCTCATAAGGCACAGTGATGACCTCACCGCTCGACTTGCTTTTCATTTTATAAGCCAAAACCTTGTAGGCTGCGGCTTCTTCGGCAGCTTCTTTTTCACGCTGCGCCCGCACGTCCACGCCTGCACGGAAGGGGCGGAAGTCAATCACGGGTTCGTTCATATAAGTGTAGTAGTAACAGAATGCTGCAAAGCCCAAAGAGACCAAGAAGGTAATCCACCCACGGGCACTAGCCGTGAAATGCTGGTGCATGTCCTTATGGCGGAACACGAAGTAAATGGCTGGAAAAAGCAGGAAAACATCTTTAAAGAAGCTCACTTTTGGTTTCAATTTCAGGAAGTCACCGAAACAACCGCAGTCAGTGACCCGCATATTGGTCTTGACGTACTCGCCCCATTTGCCAAATTCAAAGAAGTTGACGCCAGATGGAACATAGCCTGTCAGGTAAGTGAAGCCAGTGAGTGCTGTAAAGAAAACCACAAGCAGCAAAAAAAACCAACTCGTCAATTTTGGCCGATAGGCCAAAATCAACATGACGCCAAGGGCTATCTCGAACACTATCATGGCGATGGAAAAAACGATGGAATGCCCTGCAAGCCATGGGAACATCGGTGCAATGGGTTTCAAGGCCGTCTCGCCAAAGGTGTAAAAGAACTCGGCAAAGTATTGCTCCATTTTGAAGGCCGTACCAAGCGGGTCAACCGCTTTCACAAAGCCTGAAAAGATGAAAAGGGAGCCGCAAAAATGCTGGAGATAGGTCATTAGCCAGCTTTTTTGGGCCTTGAAGACAAAGCCTGTAATCAGGGTCAAAATCAGTGCGGCGATGGCCACGTAAAGGACTAAAGTATAAATCGTCATGTCTTTCTGGATTGTAGTCGGGAAATTCATTTCCCAGTTGATTGTAGTCGGGAAATTCATTTCCCGACAATTTATAAGTGTAAATGCAATATTCGGTTTTGTTGGGAAGTGAGCCTCCCAACTAATTTTCACTGAGTAAAATCAGCGCAAAAATAGCATAGTTGGCAATGTCGGCATAATTGGCGTCGAGGCCCTCAGAGGCAAGCGTCTTGCCCTTGTTTTCCTCAATTTGCCGAATGCGCAGCAGTTTCATCAAAATCAAATCGGTAATGGAACTGATGCGCATATCACGCCACGCCTCTCCATAGTCGTGGTTCTTGGCCATCATAAGGTTGCGTACGGTTTCCACCTGATGGTCATACAGTTTACGGACGGTTGCCGGGGCAAGTTCCATTTCGTCGTTGTCTTTCAATTCCAATTGGATGAGTGCCATATAGGCATAGTTGACAAGGCCGATAAAGTCCCCTTCGATGGAATCCTCCACCATTTGCTTGGCCTTTTCGTCAATGCTGCGGATGCGCTTCGCCTTGATAAAAAGCTGGTCGGTCAGGGACGATGGGCGCAGGATGCGCCACGCCGTGCCGTAGTCGTGCGTCTTTTTGAGAAACAAGTCTTCGCACCGCTTTACTACTGCATCGTATTGTGTCAAGGTTTTTTCCACAAGCTAATTTTATTGCGCTGCAAAAATCAGTGAAAAGCTGCTTCGCTTGCTGTTAATGCCGCCTGAAAATGGTTAATCAACGGTTAACGGTCAACCGTAGGCCGTTAACCGTTAGCCTTCCACCATCAGCCGTCCACCATCAGCCATTTTTCAATGCCCGATAGAACTCATAATAATAAGGTATCGTCTCAATGCCCTTATAGTAGTTGAACAGGCCGTAATGTTCATTGGGCGAGTGGATGGCGTCGCTATTGAGGCCGAAGCCCATTAGTACGCTGTCCACGTTCAGTACATCTTTGAAGAGGGAAACGATGGGGATGTACCCTCCTTCCCGCTTGGGTATCGGTTCCTTTCCGAAGGTTTTGGCCATTGCCTGGTGTGCCGCTTGGTATTCCGGTGTGTTGGTGGGCGTGACGCCTGGCTCGCCGCCGTGCATCCGAATGACTTTCACCTGCACCGATGGCGGCGCCAATGACTTGAAATGCGCTTCGAAAAGGTCGTAAATTTTCTCGCAACGCTGGTGTGGCACGAGGCGCATGGAGATTTTGGCGGATGCCTTTGAGGGCAAAACGGTCTTCGAACCTTCGCCTGTGTAGCCGCCCCAAATACCATTGCAATCAAGTGCTGGCCGTATGCTGGTGCGTTCGGAGGTAGAATAGCCCTTTTCGCCCTGCACATCGCCGATGGCGAGGTCTGACATGTAATCTTCAAGGTCAAAAGGCGCTTTGGCCATTTCTGTGCGGTCTTTTTTGCTCTCGTTCAAAACATCATCATAGAAACCGGGTATGGTTATTTTGCCGTTTTTGTCAATCAACTTGTCAATCATTCCGGCCAATACGTTGATGGGGTTGGCTACTCCGCCGCCATAGACGCCAGAGTGGAGGTCACGGTTTGGCCCAGTCACTTCCACTTGCAGGTAGGCGAGGCCACGCACCCCGGTGGTGATGCTCGGCACGTCGTTGGCGATGATGCTGGTGTCGGAGCAAAGCACCACATCGCAGGCCAGCTTTTTCTTGTTTTTTTCAACAAAAGGTCGGAAGCTGGGGGAGCCGACTTCCTCTTCCCCTTCCACGCAGAACTTGATGTTGCAGGGCAGGTTGTCCGTTTTTACCATCGCCTCGAAAGCCTTGACGTGCATGTAAGTCTGTCCCTTGTCGTCGCAGGAGCCACGGGCGAAGATGGCTCCTTGCGGATGCACCTTCGTCTTCTTGATGACGGGTTCAAATGGCGGCGAAGTCCAAAGGTCGAGCGGATCGGGTGGCTGCACGTCGTAGTGGCCATAGACCAGCACGGTGGGCAGCTTTTTGTCCACTATTTTTTCACCGTAAATAACGGGGTAGCCTTCCTTCACTTTGCCATCTTTTTTGTGGGAGGTTGGGCAGATTTCAACATTATCGCAGCCAGCGTCACGCAGGCTTTTGGCAACAAAATCGGCGGTGCGCAATACGTCTGCCTTGTAGGCAGGGTCGGCGCTGATGGATGGGATGCGCAGCAGTTCGAGCAGTTCGTCGAGGAACCGCTGCTTGTTTTGGGCGATGTATTCCTGGGTGGATTTCATTGATTAGGATTGTTTGATTTTGGATTGTGTGATTGTTGAGATTGTCGGCAACCAGTAGCATTCAAGCCACTGTAACAATTGAACAATCGTCTTGTTTAGCGGCCAAAGATAGGGATGGAAGCTTGTTTGTCAAGTGAAAAAAATCAGCACTTTGACTGCTCTCCCGTCAACTATCAGGAGGTCGGCCACAATGCCTACACTTGCTGTGCCATAAGTATTTCAGACAAGCGGCTCTCGGTAATGGCAAATTCAATTTTGCCGCCTTCGGCAAAACTGATTGCCCCTGTTTCCTCCGACACAATGATGGTAGATGAGCCACTTCGCTCGGTGATGCCAAGTCCGGCCCGGTGGCGAAGGCCTGCTTTTGTAGGAAGGTGGGAGCTGTCGGAAATGGGAAGGATGCAACTTGCTGCCAGGATTTTCCCCTTACCAATTAGCACGGCGCCATCATGCAGTGGGCTTTCTTTTTGAAAAATACTTACCAATAAGGACTGGCTTATGTTGGCATCCAACCGAATACCCGATCGCAGGATGGGTTCCATTTCAAAACTATACGAGAATACGATGAGCGCCCCGATTTTTTCTTTTGACATGCGGAGCAATGCTTGTTTTATTTCAAAATTGACTGCCTCGTTGATTGGTCTTTTGTCGAGGTTGCGGGTGAACCAGCGGAGCATCACATCGGTGCGGCGGCCAAGGGTGGTGTTGCCGAGCATGAGCAGGAAGCGCCGCACCTCCGGCTGAAAAATGATGATGATGATGATGAAACCGACGTTGACGAACTGGCTGAGAATCATCGAGAGCATGTCCATTTTCAACAAGCCGACCAGCCACCAAAGCAAGTAGATAATGACGATGCCGATAAAAATATTGAAAGCGATGCTTCCGCGCAGCAGCAGGTACACCCGGTAGATGAGGTAGCCTACAATGACCACATCCAGCACGTCCCATAGGCTGATGGG
>JANPLH010000180.1:0-1027 GCA_031426435.1 Saprospiraceae bacterium
TCAAGAACAGGTCCGCATCGAATGGCTGGTCGAACCATCGGGAGGCCGGCAACATGTTGAACACATCAAAAAGTATTGGGGCGGCGGCATAAACGCCCACCAAACCGGGCCGCCCTTCTCCGTCTGCATTGCCCGCCCACACGCCTACAACGAACTTTGGCGAGACGCCGATAGCCCAAGCGTCCCGAAACCCGAAGCTTGTTCCAGTTTTCCAGGCAATGGGCCGACTTGATTCAAACCGCTCCCAATCTCCTTGATTGGTAGGGCGTTCCAGTTCTTCCATTGCTTCGAAGCTGTACCAAATTGCGTCGGCTGATAATGTTGGAGCTTCCCGAACCAGCATAATTTTGCTGTCTTCTTTTTTTGGTGCAGCCAATAAGTAGTTCGCTTTGCGGAATTCATTGGGTCGGTATTGCCCATTGTTATTGTAGAAATTGCCAAGCGTTCGGGCCATGCCGCCGTAAATGCCCACCAAATCCCACAAAGAACCCTCGGCCCCGCCCAGTGCCAATGTCAGGCCATAATGCCGTGGCGGATGGGTGAGCGTCGTCATGCCCAGTTTCTTCAGGTTGAAATGAAATTTTTCAACGGAATAATCCTGTAACATACGGATGAACGGCACATTGAGGGAACGTGAGAGTGAAAGGTCAGCAGGCAATACACCATCATAGGTTTCCATGTAATTCTCTGGCTTGTAACCGCTGATTTGGGTTGGAATATCAGTGACAAGGCTTTTTGGTAAAATTTTGCCCTCATTTAACATCATTGCATAAAGCAGTGGCTTCAAGATGCTACCAGTGCTTCGGGCAGCCCTTATGATGTCAACATCTTCCCCGTTTTCAGGGCCAGTTTCTGGGGCATTGCCGATATAGGCCATTACATTTCCAGTTTCCACCTCTAAGACAAGTATGGCGAGGTTATGGATTTGATTGCCTTTCAAATTATTGCTTTTGCGGAGCGCCAATTCAATCAGTCGAGTTTGTAAAGCTGGGTCAATGGTGGTTGAAAGCCTTTGGTACTGCTGGTT
>JANPLH010000181.1:0-23111 GCA_031426435.1 Saprospiraceae bacterium
ATTCCGGTGCGCTGCACCTCGAAGCCGTGAATTTTGCCATAACTACAAAGATTCCAGTGCGCTGCACCTGTTTCAACCCCTAATCCGCATGATTTACAGTTGATTAAAATAAAGAAAGGGGTTGCCGTTCAAAACGACAACCCCTTCTCTTTTTTAATTTCTGACCAACGTCCACCGTCAACCGTCAACCGTTCTCAAACAATCCCGTTCTTTTCAATCTCCAAAATCGCCTCCACGTGCGCATCGGCGATTTTCTGGCGAACGCTGTCCTTCACCAGTTCCTTCACTTCGAGCTTGTTGTTGTAGAAACCGTTTTCGGTCAAAATGGCTGGCATGATGGTCTTTTCCAGCACATAGAGCGGCTTCTCGGCGGTGGATTTCAGGTTGCGGTTTTTCATCCCCGTTTTCAGGATGAGGTGCTTCTGGAAAACGGCGGCGAGTTTCTTCCCACGGGCGCTGTTCTGCGCATACCAAGTCTCAATGCCCTTGATGGAATCACTTACCCACTCGTTCTCAGCCGCAGGGCCAGCATTGGAATGCACGGAGACATAAATCTTCGTCAGGTCCGAACTCTTCTTGTTCGCCCGGTCCACACGCTCCTCCAGGAAGCTGCCCACGTCATTGAAGTCCGGTACCACGTCGAAGTATTTTACCCCATGCTTGTCGAGGGCCTTCATGATTCTCACCACCACGTCCCGGTTGAACTCGTACTCGAAAAAACGGGTCTTGCCGTCATCGAACATCGGCGAGCGCTTACCGGGCTGCAACTTCCCATGCCCATTGTCGAGGCACCAAAGGAAGCGGGGCTTAGGGGGCGTGGTCGTTCCACCGCCAGTGGAAGGTGGCGTGGTCGGTGTAGTTGGTGTGGTCGGTGTGGTGGGCGTTGTGGTGCCACCGCCAGTCGTAGGCGTAGTTGGTGTGGTGGGTGTGGATGGGCCAGGTTCTCCGCCATCCACGGCATCCTCCTTGTCCTCATCGGCAAAGGGGCCGGGCGCATCGGGTATCACCGAAATCACGGGCACCGTCCTGATGGTATCCGCTGGCACGTCGGAGCTGTCCTCGACCTCGCCGGGCAAGCGGTCATTCGGCACTGGGGGTTTAGGGATTTTAGTCGGCACAGGGGCCGGGGCCTTTTTTTTACCAAAAAGCGAGGAGAAAAAATCGGAAATAGCTTGAAAGAAGTTCTTCATGATTGAATGGAAATTTGAACTGTGAACGATGAACTGTGAACGGTGAATCAGGCACTACGCCAAAGGCAATTGACAGTTCGGTTGGTTTTTGATTTTTTCAAACGCCAAAGCTAATTCGCCCTCGCCAATTTCCCAATTTCCTAATTTCTAATTTCCAATAGCTTGCTCCAAATCCCCCATAATATCCTCCACATGCTCGATGCCCACCGAGAGGCGGATAAGCCCATCGGTGATGCCATTGGCCATGCGGATTTCTTTAGGGATATTTAGATGCGACATGCTGGCCGGGTGCAGGATGAGCGTGTCCACATCGCCCAGCGTAGGCGCCAAGGTGCAAAACTGGATGCGGTTCATGCAACGGATGCCCGCCTCAAGGCCGCCAGCCAGCTCAAAGCTCAACATGCCGCCGTAGGCAGTCATTTGTTGCTTCGCAATGGCATGGTCGGGGTGCGAGGGCAGGCCGCAGTAATTGACACGGGTCACGGCGCTATTTTGTTCCAAATATTGCGCAATGCGCAAAGCGTTATCGCTGTGCCGCTCCATGCGAAGGGCCAGCGTTTTCAGGCCATTGTGCACCAGCCATGCCTCGAACGGGCTGCAATTCGTACCTGCCAGTTTCATCGCTTGCCAGATGCTACCGCCCATTTTCATCTGATTGGTGTGCGAGGTGATGAGCGCCCCGGCGATGGAGTTGCCGTGGCCATTTAGGTACTTCGTGGTACTGTGCACGATGAAATCAACGCCATGCCGCAGCGGCTGCTGGAGCAGGGGCGTTGCGAAGGTATTGTCCACGGCGCTCAGTCGGTTGTGCCGCTTCGCAATGGAGGCCAAAGCAGCCATGTCCACGCAGGCATGTGTCGGGTTGGCGGGCGTCTCGAAGTAGAGCAGCTTGATGCGCTCGTCCGATTTCAGCAGGTCGTCCACATGGTCAAGGTCGTGCAGGTCGGTGAGGATGGTCTCGATGCCGAGTGGCTGGAAGATTTTGACAAAAAGCTCCGTCGTGCCACCGTAGAGGTTGCCTTGGGTCAATATTTTGTCGCCCGCTTTCAGCAGGCCCATCACCATCGTGCTGACGGCAGCTTGGCCACTGGAAAACAGCAGCCCGGCAGCTTCTACATCTGTTCCAGCAGCTTCGAGTGCAGCCACTTTGCCTGCAACGGCATCCACGGTTGGGTTGCCATAGCGGCCATAGACATGACCCGCTTTTTGATTGGTGAAAATCTCGATGCCTTCGTCAATGCTCTCGAAGGCAAACGACGAGGTGGCGTAAATCGGCAACACGTGCGGCCGGGTAGTGCGGGGGTCGTGGGGTTCTTTGACGCAAAGGGAATTGATGTGGGACATTCGATTTCGGATTTGTGATTTCGGATTTCGGTGAGGTGCAAAGTTGCAACACCAAACGAATATTAACTTGGAAATATAAAACTACTTCGCTGATTGCCAGAAACTTGCGTTATTTTGCATTTTTGCTAAAAAAAGTACCAGTGAATACCGGGTGCGGACCACCGAAATCCGAAATCCGAAATCCGAAATCAACAATGCGAGGAGTACCTGATAGACTGTTATTCAACGAAGAATTCTACGAAACCCACAAATACGTAGCGGACAAGGGCCAAGGCATCATGCGGTTGGACAAGTTCCTGTCCGACCGGATTTTCAGCATTTCGAGGAGCCGGGTGCAGACGGCCATCAAGGCTGGGCTGGTAAAGGTGAACGGCGAAGAAGAGAAGTCGAACTACAAAATCAGGCCGAACGACCTCGTTGAATTGCTGATGCCGAAGCCGATGGACGAGGCGGTGCGGGTGGTGCCCGACAAGATTCCTCTCAACATCATCTACGAAGACGACGACCTACTGGTGCTGAACAAGCCCGCTGGCATGGTCGTGCATCCCGGCGTTGGCGTTTATCGCCGCACCCTCGTGAACGCTCTTGCTTACTACTTCCAAGACCTGCCAGTGATGGACGGCAACCCCGACAACCGCCCCGGCCTCGTTCACCGAATTGACAAGGATACCTCTGGCCTGATGGTGGTCGCCAAGTCCGATTTTGCGATGATGCACCTCGCCAAACAGTTCCACGACCATACCATCCATCGCCGCTACCAGGCCATTGTCTGGGGCGAGTTCGAGGATGATTCGGGTAGAATCGAGAACTACCTTGGCCGCCATTCCCGCTTCCGCAAGAAAATGACCGTGGTGGAAGACGACGAGGGCAAAATAGCCATCACCCACTGGAAAGTGCTGGAACGCCTCTACTATGTGAGCCACATGGAGCTTCAGTTGGAAACGGGCCGCACCCACCAAATCCGGGTGCACATGTCGAACCTCGGCCACCCGCTTTTCAACGATGAACGCTATGGCGGCAACCGCATCGTGAAGGGCACCGTGTTCAGCAAATACAAGCAGTTCGTGGAGAACTGTTTCGAGATACTGCCCCGGCAGGCGCTACATGCCAAGGAAATCGGCTTCGTGCACCCCCGCACGGGCAAGCATATGATGTTCGACTCGGAACTGCCCATGCCGATGGTGGATTGCCTCGCACGCTGGCGCACTTACGTGACGGACCGGAAGCAGAAACTGACCCTGGAACAGGAATGAGGTATGGAGGTATGGAGGTATGGGAGACTGTTGCTAAATTGCTATTCACTGCTCCAAATCGTAAATCTTAAATGAATTTATCTCAACGCATCGCTGCCCTTTCCCGCCTTGGCGAACACCTGCTACAGCCAGAAGACTATCTTGATGCGGTCATTCATCGCACGGAATTCAACAACGCTTGGTTTACGAAGGAAAACCAGTACTTGGCCATTCAGGCTATTGCAACTGAGTTTTTGGATAAAAACAAGTTGGAAAAATGGGCGGCGGCCTATCCCATCGCAGACGAGCCACCAATGAAAACCGTGGGCATGGTGATGGCGGGCAACCTGCCATTGGTAGGCTTCCACGATTTGGTTTGCACCTTCGTGGCTGGCCACAAGGCCAAAATCAAGTTATCAGACAAGGACCGTTTCCTGCTGCCGTACCTGCTGCAATTGTTAGAGAAATATACGCCCGGTGCAGGTGCTTTTTTTGAAATTGCGGAGCAAATAAGCGACATTGACGCCGTCATTGCCACGGGCAGCAACAACTCGGCCCGTTACTTCGAGGCATATTTCGGGAAATACCCGCACATCATCCGCAAGAACCGCAACGCCGTGGCCGTACTCGACGGCTCCGAAACCGACGACGACCTGCACCTGTTGGGCAAGGATGTCTTTCGGTTTTTTGGCCTTGGCTGCCGCAATGTTTCCAAACTGTATTTGCCGCAAGGCTACCAGTTCCAGCGGTTGATGGAGCGCTTCGAGGATTTCAACCTCTTCGCCAACCACGCCAAGTACCGCAACAATTTCGATTACAACCTCGCCCTATTGATGTTGAACCAAGTGCCGTACTCGAACAATGGCTGCATCATCCTCGCCGAGAACAAGGCCATCGCAAGCCGAATCGCTACCTTGAACTATGAATTTTACGCAGATAAAACCGCACTGGAAGCGGAATTGAAGCGCCACAGTGAGGAAATCCAGTGCATCGTTGCGAAGCAAAACTTGCTGAACTTGCCTACCGTAGCCTTTGCCAAAGCCCAGGAGCCGGGCCTTTCTGACTACCCTGATGGGGTGGATGTGATGAAATTCCTGATTTCACTGACTCATTGATTCATTGTTTCATTGCTGCCCGAATAGCGACAACCATGAAACAATGAGTCAATGAAGCCATAGTCTATTGCTTCAAAAACCGCTTTGTCACCCTATCCTCACCTACCATTAATTCCATAAAGTACAAGCCTTGGCTCAGGTTGGCAACATCCACCTGTTTTTCGCCGGGCGGCAAGCTTCCTTTGGACATGAACTGGCCGAGCGCATTGAAAATTCGGTACTCATAAGCGAGGTTCCCGCTTGTTTTAATGTCAACAAAAAGCACGTCGCCGGTGGGGTTAGGGTAAAGCGTGACATCGAAGTCTTGTTGTTGTTCATTGACGGCGACAGTGCAATCTTTTAACACTGGTGAACTGAAAAGCCCAAACCCGCCACGGTGATTGCCTACAATGGCGTCAAGGAAATTGTCACCATTGAGGTCAACGAAAGTCGGGCGGGTAATTCGGCCCTCACGAAGCCCCCCCAATTGCTCATCAATGATTTCAAAGTGGGCTCCGAATTGGTTGATGCTATCAGGATTTACCCTGTAAAATTCAAGGTAGCCAAGCTCCGAACCCGTGACGAGGGTCATGCTACCATCCGTGCACTCTAAGACCACTGGAGCACTGAACCCAGAAGAAAAGCCCGGCTGCTGTGTGTTGACGGCGCCAAAAAACTCGTTGTTCGGCGACTCATCCAACACAGGGTGGTAAACGGGGTTGCCAACTGTGCCGATATTGGGCAGGTAGTTGACAGTGCCACGGAACTCGCCTACAATGAGGTCGCCGAGGCCATCCTTGTTTATGTCATGAATGAAAGGCGTGGAATATTGACCTACCGAAATGCCTTGCCAGAAAGGAATGATGGGGCCGTAGGCCAATGGATTGCCAGGCCCAGCAAGGTTTTCTGCATAAAAGAACCGACCGTGCCGCTCCCCGACAACGAGGTCGGCATCGCCATCGCCATCCACGTCGCCAAAAGCGGGGGCATAGGAATATGGTTGCAAATTGGGGTCGAAGAACTGTCCAAAGTTCATCCAATTCCTGTCCACCAATTCGAAAGCGGGGTCGGAGGCAGTTCCGACATTTTTATACAAGAACAACCTTGATTGCCTGCCCAGGTTGTTGTCAAGAATATACGCAGATTCGTTGCCGGTCACAAAGTCCATCAAGCCATCGGCGTTGTAATCCACGAAGGCAGGATTGGCGCCCGTGCCGATGTCAATCATGCCATCTTGCACCAACACATCGGTCTTGAAATCATAAACCGGGAACTCGTTGCTTTGCACGTTTTTGTAAAACCAAACCGAATTGGTGTCCAAGCCACCTGTGGCCACGTTCGGCGAAGCAATCATGTCTTTTAGGCCATCGTTGTCAATATCGAGGTTGAAAGAGGCAGGAAAAAAGGGAATGTCCACCGAAAAATCATAGTTGGGATACATAGTGTCTTGCTCACAAATCCAAGCATTCCCCCACCAACCACAGTTCTTGCCCCTAATGAGATGCTCGTAAATAAGGTCACCGTACCAAAGCTCCTTGTCGCCATCATTGTCTTCGTCCACCGTACAGAACGTAGCACCTCCATGCAAGCCGTCCCGGTCTTCTGTTTCATTCGGGTTATCGGGCTGAAAGCAGGGAGGAAAAACGCAGCATGTGGAATCCATGCTTAGGAGAAAAGACTCGGAAAATGCTGGTACGTAGTAATGCCCCCAACAGGTTTCGGCCGTTTGGTAAATCAGCGTATCGTCGCTGTAGCCAAGCTCATCGGCCATGTTTTGGTAGTAATAAGCCGTAGAACCGGAAATGGACGGGGCGAGGATGTCAAGGTCGTTGTCGCCGTCAATGTCATCAATGGCAGGATAGTCGGTGGAGTTCACGGGGAGTTGGGTATAGTCGCCAGACACCGTGAGCAGCAGCACATCGAAAAACCAAGGGAACTCAATGCGCTCGAAGACCAATTGGTTGTTCTGGAAACTGCCTCGATAGACTTTCAGGCCTGCCAAGCCCTCGTCGAGCGAGTTGCCGAACAGGTCCATAGCGCCGTCGTGGTTGAAATCCCGCAGCAGCACATGGTATTTGATGGGCGGGAAATTGGCGGCGAAGGTCGGCGCAAACTCATACTTGGCCTCATTTGGGCCACCCACGTTCAGAAAAGTGATATGCTTGTCGCCGTTACGGTCGAAGGCATAGAGGTCTTGCTTACCATCGTTGTTTAGGTCCACTGCCGACCATTGTGGGGCATTCAGGCCACCCGCCCAGGCATTTGACAATTGAACACCATCTTCTGTGACAGGGGCATACAAGCGGTTAAAGACTTGGGCATTTAGCAGTGTTGCGAAGCAAACAAGTAGCGCCAGGAGCGGTATTTTTTTCATAAAAATATCATTTGCGGTTAGTTCTCAATGGGCGCAAATGTACCGCATTTGTTGCTGGTGAAAGTAGTGAAAATAGGAGTGTGTTGGGTGGGTTGCAAAAGCTAACTCACGCCAGCGCCTCCCACAGCACCTCCACCGGGTGCAACGCCGTCCGCCCCGTCCCATCCAAAATCTGGTGCCGGCAGCTCGTACCAGGTGCAGCGATAATCGCTTGTTCAGCAGCCCCTTTCACTGCTGGGAACAAAACCAGTTCACCCACCTTCATGCTCACTTCGTAATGCTCCGCCTCGTACCCGAACGACCCTGCCATGCCGCAGCAGCCCGACGGGATGACCTCCACTTCGTAGTTTTCTGGCAAGCCGCAGACCCATGCCGAGGCATCCACACTGGCCAGCGCTTTCTGGTGGCAATGACCGTGCAGCAGCACTTTACGGCGTTCTTTGGTAAACAAATCGGCAGTGATGCGGCCCGCCTGAATCTCCCTTGCCAAGAATTCATCAATCAGCAACGCATTGGTTCCCAACGACTTAGCTTGTGCAATGTCCACCTTCGCCACTAATCGTGGGTACTCGTCTCGAAAGCTGAGGATGGCCGATGGCTCGATGCCCACGAGCGGTGTTTCACGGTTTGCCAGCTTCGCAAACAGGCGAACGTTCTCCCTCGCCAGCTTTTGCGCCTCCAGCAAAAGGCCCTTCGAGAGCTGCGCCCGACCGCTTTGCGGATGCACGGGCATCTCCACTTCGTAGCCCAACTTTGTGAGCAGTTTCAGCGCCTTCACCCCGATTTCCGAATCGTAAAAATCGGTGAACTCGTCGCAGAAGAAGAAAACCTTGCCCTTCACTGTGCCAATCGGCTTCAGCTCATTGCGGTGTTGGTTGTACCAGCTTCGCAAGGTGGTTTTCGCCAGCGGCGGTAGGCTTCGTTGCTGCGCAACACCGAAGATGCGCTTCGCCAAACTGCCCGTAAATGCGTTCTTTATGAAAAAATTGGTCAGCTTGGGGAAATGCGATAGCACCGCATTCATGCGCCCAATATGCCCGAAGAACTTCGCCCGAAACGGCACCCCATGCCGCTGGTAGTATTGGTACATGAACTCCGCCTTCATGGTCGTCATGTCCACGTTGGAAGGGCATTCGGAGGTGCAGCCTTTGCACGACAAGCAGAGGTCGAGCACCCGTTTCACCTCCTCTTCCCCTATCGCCGACTGCTGGCTTTCCGACTGCGAACTGGACTGCCAACTGCCAACTGTCGAACTGCCAACTGAAAGATACTCCCTCAGCGCATTCGCTCTCGCACGGGTCGTGTCCTTCTCATCACGGGTTGCCCGGTAGCTGGGGCACATCGTTCCGCCACTTAAATCGAGGCGACGGCAGTCGCCGGAGCCGTTGCATTTCTCGGCCATGTGCAAGAAGCCACCCGCATCCGAGAAGTCCATAACTGTCTGTATTTCAGCAGTTTTTGCACCGAGCTCGTAGCGCAGTGAGTCATCCATCGGCGGGGCGTCAGTGATTTTGCCGGGGTTCAAAATGCCATGCGGGTCCCAGGTTTTTTTGATGCTCCGCAACAATTGGTAATTGGCCTCGCCGAGCATCAGCGGGATGAACTCGCCGCGCACCCGGCCATCGCCGTGCTCACCGCTCAGGCTGCCATTGTACTTTTTCACCAACCGGGCTGATGCCTCGGCAATCTCCCGGAAATGCCGCACATCGTCCGCATTTTTCAGGTTCAAAACAGGTTTCGTGTGCAGCTCGCCAGCCCCTGCATGGGCGTAATAGACGGCCTGTTGGCCAAACCCCGCCATCATTGACTCGAACTCCCGAATGTAGGCGGGCAGGTCGGCCAACGACACGGCGGTGTCCTCCACGAAAGAATAGGGTTTGGCATCGCCAGGGATGTTCGACATGACCCCAAGCCCCGCATTGCGCAGCGCCCAAACTTGATGGGTCTGCTTGCCGGTCACGATGGGGAATGCATAACCCATGCCCACTGTTTGCAAATCCTCGATGAGTTGTTGCGCAGCAAAAAGAGCCTCCTCCAACGTATTTCTGCGAAATTCAATCATCAGCACGGCTGCTGGGTCGCCCTGTACAAAGAAGCGGTTTTTGCTTTGTTCGAGGTTGCCCTTTGTGCAGTCAAGGGTGATTTTGTCCACCAGCTCGCACTGGTCGGGCTGGTGCTGCATGGCCACGAGGGTGGCTTCCATGCTTTCGTCCAAACTGGAAAAATGGGCGCAAAGCACAGCGGGTACGGGCGGCGGCAATGGCACCACATTTAATTTCACCGCTGTCGTGAAGGCCAGGGTGCCCTCGCTGCCTGTGAGTAGTTTGCAAAAATTGAAATCGGCACCATCAGCTTTGAAAGGATTGTGGTCGAGCAGCACGTCCACGGCATAGCCCGTGTTGCGGCGGTGGATGTCAGGTTTCGGGTACTCTTGTCGTATATTCTGCTGGTTTTCAGGGATTTGAAGGGCTTCGTAAACCTGACGATACACCTCCCCTTCCAACGTTTTTTCTTTTGTTTTTGATAAAAAATCCGCTTCGCAAACACTTCCGAACACCACCTCCGACCCATCGCTTAGCACCGCTTCTATTTCCAGCACATGCTCACGGGTGGTGCCGTGTACGATGCTCGTTGCTCCGCAAGAATTGTTGCCGACCATGCCGCCAATCATCGCCCGGCTGGCGGTGGCGGTCACGGGACCGAAGAAGAGGCCGTGTTTTGCCAAAAAAGCATTCAGCTCGTCCCGAATGACGCCCGGCTGCACCCTCACCCAGCGTTCTACTTCATTGATTTCCAGTATGTTGTTCCAATGCTTGGACACATCTACCACGATGCCCGTGCCGACGCATTGCCCACCGAGCGAGGTGCCAGCGGTGCGGGGGATGAGGCTCGTTCCGTGCTCCGTTGCGAAGCAAATGAGCCGCTTCACGTCCTCCACCGTGCGGGGATAGGCCACGGCCAGCGGCATTTCCTTGTAAACAGAAGCATCGGTGGCGTAGAGCGTGCGCATGAGTGCGTCGAAATGGAGTTCGCCGTCGAGTGTGGATTGGAGATTGATTAATTTTTCCTGCATGACTTTAGCGGCTTGATGGGACACAGATTGAACTGATAAAACTGATTTTCACAGATTTAAAAATCAGTTCTCATCCGTCTCATCTGTCAAATCTGTGTCCCATCAATCCTAAGTTTAAGGGCCAAATTTAGACTGCTGCAACTACATTTGCGCATGAACCGTGAATTCCTCCTCAACGCCGCCTTCCTCGTCTTGGTGAACTTGCTCATCAAGCCGTTCTACGTCTTCGGCATCGAGCGGACAGTGCAGGAGCGGGTCGGGCCGGAGCAATACGGGCTTTACGCCACCCTGTTCAGTTTTACCTTTTTGTTGTTCATGGTGAACGACTTCGGCATCCATTATTTCAACAGCCGAACGGTGGCACGGCACCCCAAGCTGGCGGGCAAATTGTTCTACAACACCCTGATGCTCAAGGGCTTGCTCACGGTGGCGTTCTTCCTATTTGTCTTCGTTGCGGCATGGGTGCGGGGTTTTGAAATAGGCATCTGGCACCTGATTTTCTTCGTCGCCCTCAACCATGTTTTCATTTCGCTGGTCGCCTTCCTTCGCTCCAATATCAGCGGGCTGGGCATGTACCGAACGGACAGCATGGTGTCCACTTTGGACAAACTGCTGCTGATTGGGGTCTGTGCGGTGCTGCTTTGGGGCAGTTCATTTCAGGATGAAAAGTTTAAGGTTGAATGGTTCATCCGTGCCCAAAACCTGACTTGGGCGGTCACGGCGCTTGTGGCTTTTTTGATTGTGAAAAACCGCATTCGGCAGCCGCTGCGGTTCCGCCCGAACTGGGCGTTGATGCTGCACATCCTGAAAAAATCGGCCCCCTACGCCCTCGCTGTTTTTTTGATGACGGCCTACACCCGTTTCGACATCGTCATCCTCGAATGGCTGCTGCCGGACGGACGCCACGAGGCGGGCGTCTATGCTGCAGCCTACCGGATTTTGGATGCGCTGAATATGGCCGGCTACCTGTTTGCAGGGCTGCTGCTGCCCATGTTTTCCAGCCAATTGCGCAAGCAAGAACAGTTGGCAGTTAACAGTTGGCAGTTGGCAGTTGGCCCCAAAGGGGTAAACAGTTGGCAGTCGGCAGTTGGCAGTGGGTCGTTCGAAATCCAATCCCT
The DNA here is from genome assembly GCA_031426435.1 of Saprospiraceae bacterium. Lineage (GTDB taxonomy): Bacteria > Bacteroidota > Bacteroidia > Chitinophagales > Saprospiraceae > UBA6168. Next base: position 11,426 of record JANPLH010000181.1, read on the forward strand.
CCTCCGCCTGTCACTGCAACTGATTTGGGCGGGTACGGTGACGCTTGCCGTAGCCTGTTTTTTCTTCCGAACAGAGCTTATGCTGCTCATTTACCCTGAAAACGGCACAGCCTATTACGGCGAGGTGCTGGCCTTCATTATCTTGACGCTGGTACCGTTCAGCGGCATTTTTGTCTATTCCACCTTGCTCACCGCCAACGACAGCTTGAAGAAAATGAACCGCCTTTTCCTCGTTGGCATCGTGGTGAACTTGGCGCTGAACCTGCTGCTTATTCCCTCGCAAAAGGCCGTGGGCGCTGGCATGTCGGCGTTTTTCACCCAAAGTTTCGTCTTGGCGGGCATGATGATTTTGGCAAAAAAGGAGCTGCAATTGCCGTTTGAGCCTCGCCAGCTTTTAAAGATAGTAACCTTTGTTTTATTGGTCTGCTGCGCAAATTGGGCACTGTACCACCTGCCCGGCTACGGTTGGTTGATAAAGTTTTGCGCAGCCATAGCGGTTGGGCTGTTGTTTGCGTTTCTGCTCCGCATGATAAACTTGAAATCGGTGCTGGCGATGATGAAAAAATAGATGGAAGGTGTAAGCACTGGGTTTCTCGTTACTTTTGCGCCTCGCTGGTGGTTGGTGATTAGTGATTGGTGATTGGTGATTGGGACATCCAATCGCCAATCACCAATCACTAATCTCTAATCACCCCTACAATTTTCATGGAAACGAAAGACAACCTACTCGGCGTCATTGCCACCCTGTTTAAGTGGAAGAAAATCATCATTGCCACCTGTGCAGTCACAGCCATTGGTGCGGCCATTATCTCCTTGATATTGCCCGTTTATTACAAATCCACCACGATTTTCTATGCCGCCAGCCCAGACCTCGCCATCCCGGAGGCTATCTTCGGTACGTCGTCAGAAGCCCCCGACTATTACGGAACGGAAAACGATATTGACCGCATCCTGAGCATCGCCAACTCGGGGCAGCTGGTAGCGTTCATGGTGGACAGTTTCGACCTTTACGAACGTTATGATATTGACCCAAAAAGCCTCCGTGGGCCCTACTATGTGGCACTGGAGTTCGAGGGCCATTTCGATGTGGTGAAAACCAAATACGACGCCATCGAACTCAGCATCGAGGACGAGGACAAGGAGATGGCGGCCAAAATGACCAATGCCGCCCGCAATTTCATCAACTCGCTGGCGCAGCGCATCATCAAGGAAAGCCAAGCGAAGACCGTCAAGACTTTTGAATCGAACATTGCCCAAAAAGAAGCGGACATGAAGATGATGAACGACTCCATGCAACGCATCCGCCTCCGCTACGGGGTTTACAATACCAAGGCTCAATCGGAAAACCTCTCTGAACTGATTGAAACGGGAGAGGCGAAAGCCAATCTTTCGAGGGCAAAACTGGCGTCGCTGCTCAATGCGGGCTACAACAAAAAGGACTCCTTGACCCTGCTGCAAGCCAATATAACGGGCTATGAGGCGCAGTTGGAGCAGCTTCATATCCGCCTTGACACTTTCAATAAGGGCATGGCCACGATGGATTACCTCGTGGAATTGCAGTTGCAGTCAAGCGAACAATTGGCCGAGGACAAAGAACATTACAAGATGTCGCTGGCGGCCTACAAGTCCGAGTTCCCTGCAATTTTCCTATTAGAAGAAGGGCAAACCCCGGTCATCAAGGAGCGCCCAAAGCGGGCGTTCATGGTCATCGCCGCAACAGCGGTTGCGTTCCTATTCAGCGTCATCGGGGTGCTGATTTTTGATACCTACCGTGACGTGAACTGGCGGGAAATAATGAGCACCAAACCCGAAGCATGACCCTCGCCGACTACCAAACCCGCAACCTGCTCATTGGTTTCGCTACCATTACCGTGGCGAGCCTGCTTGTTGGCATCGCTGGCAACTGGTGGTTTTTGGCGGGCATCCCGGCACTGGCACTCTATGGCTACTTAGCCATCGTTGACTTCCGAAAATTGTTTTTCCTGCTCTTCTTTTTCATCCCGCTAACGGTGGAGGTCTGGTTGCCGAACGGCACCGTGACCGATATGCCCACCGAGCTGATGATGGTAACCATGATGGGCGTCTATTTTCTTTATGTGCTGCGCAATGGACGCAACCTCCGCTCCGATTTCCTGCGCCATCCCATTACGATGGCATTGCTGTTGCACCTCGGCTGGTTCTTTTTCACCTCCATCACCTCGCAGGACTGGCTGATTTCGTTCAAATATTCCCTCGCAAAAATCTGGTACGTCACCACCTTCTTTTTCATGGCGGGCAGTTTGATGAAGGAGGAAAAGGACCTGCGCACGCTCACATGGGTGGTGCTCGTTCCGCTCGTGGGCACCATATTTTATGTGCTGCGCAAACATGCCGCCATCGGGTTCAGCTTCGCCGAGATACACACCATCGTGCAGCCGTTTTACCGAAACAAAGTAGCCTACGCTTGCATGATGACCATCTTCCTGCCCTTCGTCTGGTTCACCCGACAGATGTACCGCACTTGGTCATGGCAATGGTGGCTACTGGCTGCCGCAGCGGTGCTACTGCTGGTTGGCATCCAGTTTTCGTTCACGAGGGCGGCGTATCTCACACTGGCAATGGGCGTTGGAGCTTATTTTGTGATACGCTTGCGGCTGATGAAACCCACGTTGGCGGTGGCGGCGGTGCTGGCCGTGCTATATATCGTGGGCATGGTGCGCCACAACAACTACCTCGACCACAAGCCAGTTTACGAAAAAACCATCACCCACGAGGATTTTGGCGACCTACTGAACTCGACGACTAAGGGCCAGGACGTGAGCACTATGGAGCGGGTCTATCGTTGGGTGGCGGGCGGCCACATGATTGGCGAGCGGCCTTGGCTGGGTTTTGGGCCTGGCACTTTCACTGCATTTTACAAAACCTATACACTGCACGGGTTCCGAACCTACGTCAGTGAGAACGAAGAAGGTTCCGGCATCCACTGCTACTACCTGATGGTGGCTGTGGAGCAGGGCTATATCGGTGCGCTGTTGTTCGTGGCATTGGTTTTCATCGTACTTTTGAAGGGCGAAGTAATTTACCACCAAACCGTTGACCCTGCCAGAAAGCGCTTGGTCATGATGATGCTGATGACCACTGTCGTTATTGACGGCCTGCTGCTGATGAACGACCTTGTGGAAACGGACAAAATCGGCTCGTTTTTCTTTTTGTGTATGGCAGTGCTGGTTAATGTGGACCTTTCAAATAAGACTTTAGACAATAGACATTAGACATTGGATGGTGTCTGCTCAAATTACCAGCACACCATCTAATGTCTAATGTCTATCCTCTAAAATCTCAAAAAACATGGATATCTATCAAAGAAAATCACGTTGGAAATTGTACCTCGCAGCAGCAGGGGTGGTCATCGTGGGCATATCCATGTTCTATACGAAGTACCTGACAGACAAGCTTTCCATCGAGGAATATAAAAAAGTCCAGCAGTTAAAGATGGCGCTGGAAACACTCAGCCAAGACACTTCCACCGTTGACACTTTCCAGTGCGACGTGAGCTTCCAAACCAAATTCCTTGAAGAAAACACGACCGTCCCAATATTGCTGACCGATGAAATGGGAAACCCTCAATTTGGAACGAACTTCGGGCTTGAAAAGGACAATGACCAAACATTTTTAAAACAAAAACTGACTGAATTCAGGGCTGAAAATGTTGAGCCAATCACAGTTTCAACGCCTTACGGCAAGCAGCACCTATACTTTGAGCACTCCTTTATTTTGAAACTCCTCAAACTCTACCCCATCCTCCAACTCATCCTCATCGCTGCCTTCATCGCCTTTGGCTACCTGGGATTCAGCACCAGCCGAAGGGCAGAACAGAACCGGGTTTGGGCGGGCATGGCCAAGGAAACGGCGCACCAGCTCGGTACGCCCATCAGCGGTATTGTGGCTTGGATAGAACACCTGCGGGCGTTGCGGGAAGAAGACCCGGAAGTGAACGAAGTCCTTGACGAACTTGGCAACGACGTGGTGCGCCTCGAACTCATCGCAGACCGCTTCTCCAAAATCGGCTCGGCACCGGAGCTTACGCCTGTCAACATCTTCGAGGAACTCGAAAAATGCAGGGCGTACATGCAGCGGCGGGCCAGCCGCCGGGTCGAGTTCCACTTCCCCGACCCTGCTTTGTACGAACCGATTACTGTCAAAATCAACTCTCACCTCTTTGAATGGGTCATTGAAAACCTGCTCCGCAATGCCCTCGACTCGATGGAGGGCACGGGAAGCATCAGCGCCAGCGTCTATCAAGATGCCAGACAAGTTTATATTGATATCACCGATACTGGCAAGGGCATACCCGCCAATAAGTTCAAGACCGTCTTCCAACCCGGCTACACCACCAAGAAACGGGGCTGGGGTCTTGGGCTTTCCCTCACCAAGCGCATTATTGATGATTACCATTCCGGCAAGATTTTTGTAAAAAAATCAACGCTGAACGAAGGTACGACCTTCACCATCCAGCTACCTAAGTAGAACTAACGAGTACTTTCTAAAGACTTTCTAATAACCCAATTTAGGGTTTGTCACAGTGTTTGTTCCCCTCCGTTTGCCATTTACCAACCACTTGCTTTGGAAGACAAAATTCACCTGTTAATTGGGCGAAGGCCCACTACCAATGTTATTATGAACCTTTTTCCCTACTTCTATCGGCTTTCCTGCCTGCTTATGCTGCTGGGGTTTTCCAGCTTCGCAATGGCTGCATCCCCCCATGTCTATGATTATGTCGTGACTGTCCTCGATGAAAAAGGCGAGCCTATGTTCGCAGTCAACGTCTTTACCAACGACCAACAGAAAGTGGCCACTACCACGGACGAGTATGGCAAGGCCACAATCACCGACGTGGACAACAAGGAGGAAATCAATTTCACGTTCATTGGCTACAACCCACTCCGGCTGCCTTTTTACGAAATCAGAAAGAAGAATGGCATCATTCGAATGATTCGCTCCGCAACGGAGTTAAAGGAAGTCGTGGTCATTGGCCGCCGAGACGACCTGCCAGCGCAAGTGCCCTATACTTATGCCAAAATCAGCAAAAAGGACATCGCCTTTTTTGAGTCGCAAACGACTGCCGATGCGCTTTGGAACACGGCGGGTGTTTTCGTCCAGAAAACCCAAATGGGCGGTGGCAGCCCCGTGCTGCGTGGCTTTGAGGCCAACCGGGTGCTGCTCGTGGTGGATGGCGTGCGCATGAACACGGCAGCTTTCAGGAGCGGCCACTTGCAGAACTCCATCACGGTAGACAACGCCATGTTGGAGCGCACGGAGGTCATTTTCGGCCCAGGTTCTTTGCTTTATGGCAGCGATGCCTTGGGCGGTGTGATTCATTTCCGCTCCAAGGAGCCAAAACTGAGTCTTGACGGCAGCGCCAGCAGTTCAGTTATTGAGTCAAACTTCTATACCCGTTTTTCATCGGCGAACCTTGAAAAATCCGTTCATGCCGACGTCAACTATGGCCGCAAGAACTGGGCTTCCATGACGAGCTTGACCTACACCGACTACAACGACTTGATGAGCGGCAGCAAACGTCCGGAAGGCTATGAGGAATTCGGGAAACGGAAATTTTATGTGGTGAGGCAAAACAACGGCGACGCCATAGCGCCAAACATCATTGAAAACAGCGACGGTAGCTTCAAAGAAAACTACAACCTACAGCGGGGTTCTGCCTACGGCCAAATTGATTTCATGCAAAAAATCAAATACCAGCCGAACCGCCACTTTTATTCGATTCTCAATTTCCAGCAGTCCACGAGCACCGACGTACCACGTTACGATTATCTAACGGAGCTGACCAATGCTGCCGACCCGACCAGTTTCCGCTATGCGGAGTGGTTTTATGGACCGCAGCGCCGCTTATTGGCATCCTTGAAGGCGGGCATCAGCAAACCTACCGGCTTGTACGACCGGGCCATCATCATCGGTTCGTTCCAACGGATACACGAGAACCGTTTGCAGCGCAACTATGGAAAAAGCCAGCGCATATTCCAATTGGAAAACGTCTATTGCTATTCGCTCACCGCCGATTTTGACAAAAACCTGAGTGAAAGTGGGCACAGCAAGCTGATGTACGGCGTTGACTTCAACCACAACGACCTGAAATCGGAATCGGGACGGGTGAAAATAACCACCGAGAACATCACCCGCAATGCCCTCTCCCGCTACCCCAACGACAACGACATGACAACTTATGCTGGCTACGCCAATTACCAAGCGAGCAGCGCCGACTCCTCGTTTTCGTTCAGCACGGGCCTGCGCTATACCTATGTAAAATTGCTCTCCGTCTATACCAATGACAGCACTTCTATCTGGCCAGCATTTTATTACAGCCCCGGCGTTTCGGCGAAGAATGGCGACCTAACTTGGTCCATTGGTGGCACTTGGCGGCCATCCGTTGGCACAGAAATCCGCTTGCTCGGCTCAAAGGCTTTCCGCTCCCCGAACATTGACGACTTCTCGCAGTTCCGCCCCCGCAACGGCTTCATTTCCATCCCGAATCCTGCACTGAAACCGGAACGCTCCTACAATGGCGAGCTGACCATTTCACAAGAAATAGGTCAAGATGCAAAAGGACTGCGCATGAAAATCGGCTTAACTGGCTATTATACTTATGTGAAGGGCTTGATGACCCGCCGCTCCTACCCCTTGCCGGATGGCTCCTATTTGGTCAACGTGGATGGGTTTTTCTACGAAACCCGTGCGATGTTGAACGCCACCTACGGCATTATAAAGGGCGTTAGCGGCGAGTTGCAGGCCCGCATCGGCGAGCATTGGGCATTGGAATCTATGTTGAGCTATACCAAGGGCGACGCCTCTTTTGAGGTAAAAGGAAGCGATGGCACCGTGGTTTTCGATACGCTTGCACCGCTCGACCATATCCCGCCTGTTCACGGCCAAACGAGCTTGACCTACGAGAACAAAAAGTTCAAGGTCGCCGCAGTGGCCCGTTACCAATTTGCCAAAAAGTTGGACCGCTATGGCGTTTCCAGCGTGAGCCTGAACAGCGAAGGAAAGCCAGTCCTCAGCTTGAGCGGCACAGAAGACAACCTGGAATACTCCTACTGGCACATCAACCCAGACAATGGGAAGGTGGTCTATGACGGAACGCTAGCCTGGACGACCTACAACCTCTACTCTTCCTACGCCCTGACGAAGCGGTTCAGCCTGCACTTGGCCGTAGAGAACATCTTCGACCTGCACTACCGGCCGTTTGCATCGGGCATCAGTGCTGCTGGCAGGAATTTCATAACATCGGTTCGGGTGAATCTTAGCAAATAACCTCAACACCTTATTTTGTTGCCTTCGGCAACGACTCAATCCATTTAGGAACAAGCTCAAATTTTCAAAAAAATGAAAAAACTATTCTATCTCGTCATAATCGTTTCATTGGCCAGCTGTGTTGAAGAAACTGGCCCACTCGGCCCATCCGGCACCATCCGGTTGCACTTGAACGCCAAGTTTGCCGGCAACCCATTGGTAATGGACCAACCCTATTTGTTTGGCAGCGCCAATCAAGTAAAGTTTGATGAGTTCAACCTGTTCATCAGCAATGTGTCGCTATTGGAGGCAGAAACTGAGGACGAAACCGACCTACTGGATGTAGCCCTCGCCGATTTCAGTGACAACCTCAGCCCAAGCACCGCAGAACCTGAGGTCTTCACTTTCAAAGTAGTGCCCGCTGTAAAGTACCGGGGCATCAAGATTGGCATCGGCGTACCTTCCAGCCAGAACAAAGCATCTTCTGGCAATTATGGTGCAGGTCATCCATTGAAACAGGCTTTTGATTCGCATTTCAATGCCGACGCCAACAGCTATTTTTTCATGAAATTGGCGGGCGTCTATGACTTGAATGGCGACGGTGCTTTTGGGTTTGCCCCAGATGACAACCCGTTTGAACTGTTTCCGGCAAAAAATAGCAATTACAAAACCATCACCCTGATCAAGTCTTTCGAATTGAAAAGCGGTGAAACACTCGACCTCGACCTCGATTTGGATCTGCTAAAATTGCTGCAAGACGCCAACAATCAGGTGATTGACTTCGCCATACCCGCCAACCTCTCCACCTACAACCCGGAGAACGACGACCTTTCCGCACTTTTGATGGGGAATTTTGAGACAGCCTTGGAAATTCAATAGAGGGTGAGAGAAGTGTGAAGGTGAGAGGGTGAGAGACGTATCGTGCGCCTCTCACCCTCTATTTAACCGTGAATTCCTTTATCATAATCGCCCCGCTTTTATCCAAGTTGGAACTGATGATGACCACCTGCTCCTCGAACCCATCGTCCACGGACACGGCGACGGTATTGGGCGAGATGCTGCCGACATTGAGGGCATGGAGGATGATGAAATTGGTAGGCTTGTCGAGCTTAACGATGGTCTCATATTTCTCCCGGGTGACCCGGTAGTTTTTGACAATCTGTTCGCCGTTGAGGAAGAGGGACAGCACGTCGCCATCCACGGTGCCATTGTCCCAAACCCGTATGCGCACGGTCTTGTTGCGCACTTCGAGCACCCGCTCCACGTCCACTTCCCGCTTGGTTTTGGTTTCATAGGCCTTAATTTCCACAGGATCGGGTTTGGCAGGTTCATCGGGCTTCGCCGTTGATTCGTTTTGGTGCAAAATGGGCTGTTCTGCGTAAATTTTGCCAGGGGCGCAAGCACCTGTTTGGGGGTCGGTGCCCTCAATAAAGCCATGCCATTTGCCCGCCAGCGATAGGCGGTTTTTTTCTTTTCGGTAAAAAAGGCTGCCCGATTTCATGCACCAGCGCCAGCTTGGGACCGACTCTTCAAGTATCTCGGTTTCCTCAAAATCCAACCGTTGCGCAGCTTCATCAAAGGTGTAACGGAGGCGGTGCGTGGCATTGCCGCCCTCGCCGTCGGAGACGATATGGGACGTGCCAGTGCCATGTTCATTGAATGTCATTTCAAAATAAAAACCATAGTCACGGTCGGATTGGGAGAGGTTGCCGGAAAACCTTGCAGGAAATTGGAAATTGGAAATTGGGAAATTGGGGGGCGTAGATTCGCTTGTCACTGATAGTTCACTGTTTAATCCTTTTGAGCCATTGGTCAATTGCATCGTCCCAGGCTTGCAGCCTTGGGCCTCCCAAGTGCCTTCGAGGCTTGCAATTCCCTGTTTTTCAACGTATTGCAAACGGACATGCTTGAGGCACCATTTGGCGTTTTCGGGTTCGAGTTGGAGGACTTCCTGAAGAACGAGCAGCTTTCCATAGAAGGTGCCACCTACCTCGAACTTGGCGGAACCAGTACCGTCGGCATTGCTGGAAGTGGCCGTGCCAGTGACCTTTTGCCCATCAAGCACCATTTCAATGGCGTACAAGAAATTGCCCGACTTGCCAGTTTGGGTTACCGTTCCGCTCCAAACACCAGTGAGGTTTTGCGAGTAGCCGATTTTCAGGAAAAACAAAAAGGCAAAGTGGAATACCAGCGTTTTGTACATCTATAAACGGTTTGTTATTTCAACGCAAAGCAACCATTTTAAGCGCAGACTGACTTTCTTGTGGCCGTCCAATTTATTGGGCGGCCACAATCGGCTTTACATTATTACTTTTGCGAAGCTCTCAAAATAGAGCGTAAAACCGGATTTTTTCATCAAAATAAACAATACATGAACCTTCGACCCATGTTTTTTAGGGCATTTTGCACGGTTGCCTTTGTGCTGTTTGCCATGTTGGGCTTCGCCCAAAAGCTCACTTGGTCAGCCGATGGCAATAGCTACACGACCATTGAAGAGGGCACCGTCTTGAAATACTCGATGCCGAGTTTGGAGAAAAGCACCCTTATCGGCAAGGACATACTGAAGCCCATCGGCTCAGACACGCCGCTGAAAGTGGAGGGCTACACCCTCTCCGATGACGGCAGCAAGGCGCTGATTTACACCAACAGCAAGCGGGTTTGGCGTATGAAGACCCGTGGCGACTACTGGCTGCTCGACCTCGGCACCAAGTCGCTCAAGCAACTTGGCAAGGGAAGGCCAGCCAGCAGCCTGATGTTTGCGAAGCTAAGCCCCGATGGCACGAAGGCCGCCTACGTGAGCGAGCGCAACGTCTATGTGGAAGACCTCGCAAGCGGTAGCATCAACAAACTGACGGACGACCTCGGCACCAAAAAGCTCATCAACGGTACTTTCGACTGGGTCTATGAGGAGGAGTTTTTCTGCCGGGACGGCTTCCGCTGGGCACCAGACAGCAAGCGCATCGCCTACTGGCAGATTGACGCCAACAAGATTCGGGACTTTTATATGATAAACAACACGGACTCGGTCTATAGCCAAATCGTGCCAGTCGAGTACCCCAAAGTTGGCGACCCACCAAGCCCCGCCCGCATCGGCGTGGTGGACATCGCTGGCGCAAAAACAACCTGGATGGCCGTACCCGGCGACCCTGCCCAGCACTATATCGTGCGGATGGAATGGGCACCGGACGGCAAGGAAATCATCCTCCAGCAACTGAACCGCAAGCAGAACGAGAGCAAGCTGATGCTCTGCGACCCGAAATCGGGCGATGCAAAGACCATTTTCACGGAAACCGACGAGGCTTGGGTCAGCACCATCAATGAGTGGTCGAACAGTTCCACTGGCTGGGACTGGATGGATGGCGGCAAGTCGTTCATCTGGATGAGCGAAAAGGACGGCTGGCGGCACCTCTACCTGATTTCGAGGGACGGCAAAAAGGAGACCCTGCTCACCGATGGCCGCTACGATGTCATGGAAATAAACCGGATTGACGAAAAGGGCGGCGTCATATATTTTTCGGCTTCGCCAAACAACGCCACCCAAAAATACCTGTACCGGGTGCCAACGAATGGAAAAGCCAAGTTCGAGCAGGTGACACCATTGAACATGCCCGGCACCCATTCCTACGCCGTCTCGACGAACGGGAAATATGCCCGCCACAGTTTTTCCAACCATTATACCCCTTTGCAAACGACTTGGGTGGAACTCCCTGCGCACAAGGCATTTTCGGGGCAAAAAGACCTTGCCAAAACCTTTGACTCAAAGGCCAAGGACTCTTCGAATGTCGAGTTCTTTAAAGTGACCACCGAGGATGGCGTCGAAATGGACGGCTGGATGAAAAAGCCCGCCAATTTTGACCCCAATAAAAAATACCCGGTCGTGTTCTTCGTCTATGGTGAGCCAGCTGGCACCACCGTAGAAGATGCTTATGGCGCTGCCAACGACTTCATTTACAATGGCGACCTCGGCGAGGACGGGTACATCCACGTCAGCATTGACAACCGTGGCACGCCAGCGCCCAAGGGGCGGGCATGGCGCAAGGCCATCTATCGTAAAATCGGGCAGGTGAACATCCGTGACCAGGCGATGGGGGCGAAAAAAATCCTTGAATGGAACTTCATGGACACCAGCCGGGTAGCAGTTTGGGGCTGGAGCGGCGGCGGTTCTTCCACTTTGAACTTAATGTTCCAATACCCGGAGATTTATAAAACAGGCATCTCCATCGCCCCGGTTACAAGCTCGCTGTTTTACGACAATATCTATACCGAGCGCTATATGGGCCTGCCGCAGGAGAACATGGAAGATTTCACCGCTGGGGCAGCCATTACCCACGCCAAAAACCTAAAGGGCAACCTTATGCTCATACACGGCACGGGCGACGACAACGTGCATTTTCAGAACTCC
>JANPLH010000182.1:0-8550 GCA_031426435.1 Saprospiraceae bacterium
ACTTTGATGGAGCCGTTGTTGTTGATAGTAATTTTCGTTTTTTCCATGTTAAAAGGTTTGTGGTCGCCCAATTTATTGGGCAAACCGATGATACTAACGGCCTGCCCAATATATTGGGCGGCCAAAATCCAGCATTCAACAATCATTCAAAAATGAAAAATTTGAAATTCCTTTTCCTCGCAATTCCCCTTTTCCTTGCTTCCTGCGGCGGCGATGCTTCGCAAAAGGACGGCACGGAAGGTAACGAAACAGCAGCCACCGCTGCCACTACTACTATCTCCGTCAAAGGCTCCGACACGGTGCTCCCTTTGACCCAAAAAGAAGCGGAAGAGTTCATGAAAGCCAACGCTGGCGCTGCCATCACCGTGGTGGGCGGGGGGTCTGGCACTGGCATCACTGCCTTGCTGGACAATTCAACGGACATCTGTATGTCTTCCCGTGAACTGAAAACAGACGAGAAACTGAAATTTACCGAGAAAAACATTGATGTAAAAGAGGCTATCGTTGGTTTCGATGCCCTTTCGGTCATCGTTCACCCGGAAAACAAGGTGGGCCAGCTTACCCGTGAGCAATTGGAGAAGATTTTCACTGGTGAAATCAAGAACTGGAAAGAAGTAGGCGGTGCCGATGCGCAAATCGTAGCGTACAGCCGTGAGAGCTCTTCTGGTACTTATGAGTTCTTTAAAGAGCATGTAATGGACAAGAAAAACTATGCCGCTACTGTGCTGAACATGCCTGCAACAGGTGCCATTGTACAGTCAGTGAGCCAAACAAAAGGTGCAATAGGCTATGTAGGCTTGGCTTATTTGACCCCGAATGTTAAACCCGTTGCTGTTTCGTATGATAGCGGTAAAAACTTCATTGCACCCTCCATTGCTGGCGCAAAGGACAAGACTTACCCGGTAGCCCGTGAGTTGTTCTATTTCTATGATGCCAAAAATGAAGGTAAAGTGAAGGCATTCATTGATTACGTGCTTTCTGACGCAGGTCAGAAGAACGTGGCGGATGCGGGATATGTCCCTATTCGGTAAATTGAGCATGAACTTTCTGTTAATAGTCGCAAAGCCTCAATAATAGGCTTTGCGGCTATTGTTGTTTTTTAGACTTTTGCGGTTGAAGCTTTAGGAAGTTTAGTTTAGTCTATAAGGTTTAGAATTGCCAACAGTGATTGGTAGCTCATTTTCCTAACCTTACCAAACCCAATTATCTACCTAAGCCTTCCCGAACCACTCATCCATGCGAATAAGACGATTTACAGAGCCAGTATTTGAAAGCTTGATTAAAATCAGTGGGTATTCCACAGGGTTTATCGTGCTGCTTATCGTCATCTTTTTGTTCAAAGAGGGCATCTCCTTCTTCAACCTCTCGCCCATTGACGAAGGCTCCTCGCTTTGGGTGCACACTACCAACCCAGTCCAAAAACTCAGCTCCTCTCAAATCAAGGATATTTTTGACCAAAAAATTACCAACTGGAAGGCCCTCGGCGGCAACGACCAGCCCATTAACCTATTCACCCTCGACGAACTTGGCGAGGCTTTCACCGAGGAGCAGCTTGGCAAAAACTTTGAGAGATTACCCGCCTACATTGACATTTATATTGATAGCTTGCCCGGCACCATTGGCTTTTTTCCCGACAAACAAACCGGTACAGCCCTGAAAAGTGCTCGAAAAGTTTCTGTGGACAAGGTCTCATTTTCCAAGTTCATCTCCGGCACCGAATGGTTCCCGACCAGCCGCCCGGCAGCCAGCATGGGCGTGTTACCATTGCTGCTCGGCACTTTGCTGGTCTCGTTTTTTGCCATCATTTTCGCCTTGCCGCTTGGCCTCGCCGCCTCCATCTACCTGGCCGAAATTGCCGATGAGCGGATACGCCGCATCCTGAAACCCGTTATCGAACTGCTGGCAGGTATACCGTCTGTGGTTTACGGCTTCTTTGGCCTGGTGGTCATCGTGCCGTTGGTGCAACGCACCTTCGACCTGCCCGTGGGCGAAACGGCCTTGGCGGGTAGTATCGTATTGGCCATCATGGCCTTGCCGACCATCATCACCGTATCGGAGGATGCATTGCGCACCACGCCAAGGGCCATGAAAGAGGCCAGTTTGGCTTTGGGCGCTTCGCAATGGCAGACCATCCGCAAAGTGGTGGTGCCTTACGCAGCTTCCGGCATCACGGCAGCGGCTATCCTCGGCATCGGACGGGCCATAGGAGAGACGATGGCGGCGCTCATGGTCACGGGCAACTCGGCCATCATGCCGCACTCGCTTTTGCAGCCAGTGCGTACCATTCCGGCCACCATTGCAGCGGAATTGGGCGAGGCACCATTTGGCGGCCTGCACTTCAAGGCACTCTTTGCCCTTGGTTGCATTTTGTTCATCATCACGTTGATCATCAACTTTTTAGTAGAAAGAGTTTCCGCTAAAAGGAATAGCTGATACGTTTCCTCTGCATCGCTTTTGTAATTTCCTTCGGCAATGACAAAAGCGACGCAGAGGAGGCCATTTTTAATAAAGTAAAAATGGAAAAATGACCTTTCCCGAAAGCAACGAACGACATAAAAAATGGGGCCAGTTGGTCATGTTTGGCGTGTCAAGAACCATCAGCTACGGCATCGTGGCGTTGCTGTTCCTCATCTTGTTTTTTATTGTAAAACAAGGCATTGAGGTCGTCAATTGGAAGTTCCTTAGCACCATGCCCACGGACGGGATGACCAAGGGCGGCATCTATCCTGCCATCATGGGTACACTGTACCTGGTGGCGGGCAGCATGTTGTTTGCTTTCCCGGTAGGCGTCATGGCAGGCATTTACGTAAATGAATTTGCTGTGGCAGGGCCTGTGAAGCGCTTCGTGAAAATGATGACGAACAACCTCGCAGGCGTACCGAGCATTATCTTTGGCTTATTTGGCATGTCGCTGTTCGTGAACCAAATGGGCTTCGGGGCGAGCATATTGGCAGGCTCGCTTACGTTGGGACTTTTGGCATTGCCCATCGTCATTCGCACCACGGAAGAGGCGCTCAAATCGGTGGACGACACCTTCCGACAGGCCAGCTACGCCCTCGGCGGCTCGAAGCTTTACACGATTCGCAAAGTGGTACTGCCCATTGCCCTTCCAAATATCTTGACGGGCCTTATCCTTTCCGTTGGGCGGGTATCGGGCGAGACAGCCCCGATTCTTTTCACGGTGGCGGCCTATTTTTTGCCCAAATTGCCGAACAGCATCATGGACCAATGTATGGCGTTGCCGTATCATCTCTACGTGATTTCGACGAGCGGCACACAGATAGAGGCCAGTCGGCCAATGGCCTACGGCACCGCCTTTGTTTTAGTTGTTATCGTATTGATAGTCAACTTACTGGCTACCTTGTTGCGCAATTATTTTGGAAACAAAGTGAAGATGAATTGATTGCTGAATTGTTAAATTGTTTGATTGTTGTTGGTTCGCTGGCATCAATCGAACCCCTCAAAAATTCAACAATAAAGCAATTCCAACAATTATAAATGGCAAACAAAATCGAAACCAAGGACGTCAACCTGTTCTACGGCGATTTTCATGCGCTGAAGAACATTTCGTTGGCGATACCCGACCACTCGGTGACGGCGCTGATTGGGCCCTCTGGCTGCGGGAAATCCACGTATTTGCGCCTGTTCAACCGGATGAACGACCTGATACCCAATACCAAAATCACGGGTCAAGTGCTACTGGATGGGGAGGATATCTACCATATAAAATCCTCCAAAATCGATGCGCTTCGCCGCAATGTGGGCATGGTTTTTCAGAAGCCAAACCCATTCCCAAAAAGCATTTTCGAGAACGTGGCCTACGGCCTGCGGGTGAACGGCATTTCGGACAAGGCCTTTATCGAAAACCAAGTGGAAAAGACGCTGCACCAAGCGGCACTTTGGGACGAAGTGAAGGACAAGCTGAAAAAATCTGCCTTCGAGCTTTCAGGCGGTCAGCAGCAGCGACTTTGCATCGCAAGGGCACTTGCAATCGAGCCGTCTATCATCTTGATGGACGAACCTGCCTCTGCACTCGACCCTATCTCTACAAGCAAAATCGAGGACCTGATTTTTGAGCTGAAAAGCCAGTTCACCATCATCATCGTGACCCACAATATGCAGCAGGCAGGCCGGGTCAGCGATTATACTGGCTTTTTCTATCTTGGCGAACTCATAGAATTTGACAAGACTAAGAAGATATTTACGAATCCATCGGTACAGCAAACCGAGAATTATATCACGGGAAGGTTTGGGTAACAATTTTGCACGTATGGCGTGATAGGACACAGATTAAACTGATTTGGCTGATTAACACAGATTGGAATCCGTGAAAATCTGTTTGACCTGTTTAATCTGTGTCCTATCAACTAACAAGTGAATCTCGCAATCATCATGACGCACTTAGATTCCGAACTCAAAATACTAAAGGCCGACATCATCGAAATGTGGCGCTTGGTCATCAACCAATTGGACAAGGCCAAAGAAGCATTGACCAAATTCGACCGGGACATGGCCGAGGAGGTGGTGGAAAACGAAAAACGGGTCAACTCTTACGAACTGAAGATTGACAGGGACTGTGAGAACATCTTTGCATTGTTCCAGCCCGTGGCTACCGACCTGCGCTTGGTGCTGGCTTCACTGAAAATTTGCAACAACCTAGAGCGTATCGGCGACATCGCCGCCAGCGTGGCCGACTTCGTGCTCGACGCAGACCAGGACTTCAACAAGGCCATTCTGGAGCATACCCGCATCCTGGAGATGTACAGCATCGCCAACGAGATGATGGCCGATACGCTGGAAGCTTTTGACAAGGAGGACACCCGATTGGCCCGTACCATGTTCAAGCGGGACAAAATACTTGACAAAATTGATGAAGCTGCCCTCGACCTCGTGATGGAGTGTATCCGTGATTACCCCGACCAAGTAAAGAACACTTTGTTGGTCATGTCCATGATACGCAAATTGGAGCGGGTCGGCGACCAATCTAAAAACATCGCAGAGGAAATCATTTTCTACTTCGAGGCCAAAGTATTGAAGCACAAAAAGAAAAAGAAAAAAGAAGGGGATGAGTAGGGTTTGAGGTATGAAGGTATGGAGGTATGAGGTATGGTGTATGCAAGGAAATGAGCTAACTTTGGCGCAGCTTGGGGCCAAATTGCCTGTCTGCCGATAGGCTGGGAAATTGTGAATTTTGTAGTCACCTAATTTCTCAATGTCAAATTTCAAATCCCCCGCTTGGCTGGTCATGCGAAGAATCCTTACCATTTTAACATCCCTAATCTTGGGCGCTTCGCCCATGTTTTCCCAACAGATTTTGACGCTGGAAGAAGCGGTTGGTGCTGCATTGGCGCACAACTACGGCATCCGTTTGGCCAAAAATGATTCCATCGCCAATGCCCTTGACGTGAACTACGTGGACTGGGCAATGGCGCCACGGGTGAACGCAACGCTTGGAGCGGTCCGAAACAACAACGACCAGCGGCAGGAGTTCAGCGACGGCACGACAAGAGAGCGGGACAACGTGAAGGCCACCAACCTGACGGCCTCCGTGGGGCTGAACTGGGTGCTGTTCGATGGCATGAAGATGTTCGTGACCAAGGAAAAAACGCTCGAAATCGCCCGCACGGGTGAGCTGTTGGTGAAGGCACAGGTGGTGAATACTGTGGCGCAGGTGCGCAATGTTTATTATAGCATCGTCCGGCAAAAACAGCAGTTGAAGGCCATTGAGGAGCAGATGTCCATCAGCGAGGAGCGGGTGAGGGTGGCCGACCGCAAGCTCACCACGGGCCTCGGCAGCAAACCGGAACTGCTGCAAGCCAAAGTGGACTTGAATGCACAGAAAGCCCGCCAATTGCAGCAGCAAACAGCCATTGCGCAGCAAAAAGAACAGCTCGACCAATTGGCCGGCGGCCAACTCCCCGACGCCTTCGACGTGGTGGACGCCATCAATTTTGACAACAACCTGAACCTTGCCGAAATCGAGCGGAACATCGCCAGCACGAACCCCTCCCTCTTGCTGGCACTGCGCAATATCGGCATCGCCCAACTGACACTGCGGGAACACGAGGCCAGCCGCTGGCCGACCATCAGCTTCAATTCGGCCTACAATCTTTCCCTATTGGACAACAAATCGGTGGTGAACCCCTTTCAGCCGCTCGTCAGCCGCAACAAGGGCTTCAATTATGGCCTCACGGCCAACGTGCCCATCCTCAACAACCGCATGGAGCAGCGCAACATCGAAGCGACAAAAATCGGCATCGAAGGGCTACGATTAGCCCTTTCCGACCAGCAAACGGCCATCAATGCCGGGCTGCGCAATGCCTTTCGGGACTATGAGTATCAGCAGCAGGCGCTTCAATTGGAGGAGGAAAACATCGAACTGGCCAAGGAAAACGTGGCCATCGCCCTTGAGCGTTTCAAGCAGGGGGTGAGCACCTACCTCGAACTGCGGGAGGCACAAAAAAGCCTTGAAGATGCTTATGATAGGCTGATTGCGGCTAGGTACAATGCGAAGGTTGCGGAGACGGAGGTGCTGCGGTTGAAGGGGGATTTGGTTCGATAGGGCTGAAGTTTTGCTTTCAAAAAAGGGTTCAAGAATTGCTCCATTATCTTCTTTTGAAGGAGCGGGTGAATATATACGCTTCCTACCTAAGGCAACCTACTGTTGGTAGCCTTCAAATACTTTAGGAAGTATTAACAGCAGCGGCCAGCCCCTTGGCACTAAACTTGCAATTTCCTTTAGGTTAAATCCATTATTCACCCTCCCCCCTGATAGTTTTTCAAAATCGTACCAACATGGGTTCCATTAAATCACTTGCCAATGCAGCGCTCGTGGCTTTCTGTTTTGCTGCCACCCCTGCTTTTTCACAAATCCAATTCAAGCTCCAATGGTTGCAGGACAGCCTCGCTTGGGGAGTATTTGCCACACCGGAAGCAGGCACTGAACCTTCGGAATACCTCATCATTGGATCTGGACAGGTAACGCTGGTAGCGCCTCCCAACACCCAGTTCAACAGTTTGAAGTCGTTCAGCGGCACTTGGGTGCAAAACGCCTATGTGGCAACTCCAAAGGAAAATCCTGACATGGACTATATCAGCTTCGGGTTGGAGACCGCAGACCCTCCCATGCCGTTCAGGGCTGGAGAGGAGACGCTGCTATTTACCTTTGCCAGTAAGACCGGGGACTGCCCGGATGAACTCTACCTGATGCCCAACGACGACCCATTCAATGCATTGCCCAACTCGATGAACTCCAACCCTGGCCAGGATGTCAGCATCCTCGACCCCGGCAACGAGAAGACGATGTACTATTTCTCAAAAATCTATGCTCCTGATGCTTGGGACTGTCGCACTGGCAAAGCCCCAGTACAAGGCCCGTTCATTTCCGGATTTGAAAAGCGGCGTCACAGGAGGCAGTTGAAGCCGTGATTTCAGCCTAACAAGCATAAAAAAAGGGCAGTGGGAAACCTCACTGCCCTTTTTTTATTAGCACATGTCGAAAGGCTATCCACAAGCAAAGCAATCTTTTCGACCTGCCATTATGCCATAGCTTTTTTTCAAAATCAAGTCATTTTTGAGAAACATGCCCACCTATCGCCTGACACCCCGTCAGGTATTTCCCTACGGAACGAATTGTGCTAAACATTCCCATCCCACTCTACCTCGCTTCATTTATCTTTGCACACTTTTTTGAAGACCATAGAATACAGACGTTAGACATTAGATTGCCAAATGCTTCTGGCACTTCTTATATCTAAGGTCTAATATCTACCATCTCACTAATATCATGCTTGGTTTTTTCAAATCGCTTTTCAAGTCTAAACACGAACGGGACTACGACAAGTACTCCCCCATCGTGGACACCGTGAACGAGGAATGGGAGAAACTCCTCGACCTATCCAACGATCAGCTCCGCAACAAGACCCTCGAATTCCGCCAGCGCATCGCCGACCATTTGGCAGGCATTGACCAAGACATCGAGGGATTGCTCGTGCAGGCACGGGAAACCGAGGACATCCACCTTAAAGAAGACCTTTTCAAGGAAATAGACGGCCTCAAAAAGGAGCGTGACCAGCACCTTGAAGACGTACTAAAGGAATTATTGCCCGAAGCCTTTGCCGTGGTGAAGGAAGCGAGCCGCCGTTTCAAGGAAAACCCAACTTTAGCAGTGCAGGCCACCCAGCATGACCGGGATATCGCCGCCCACCCCACGAAGGGCTACGTGAAAATCGAGGGCGAAATGGCCATCTGGCGCAACTCCTGGCAGGCTGCCGGGGGCGACATCACCTGGAACATGGTGCATTACGACGTACAGCTCATTGGCGGCTCCGTTTTGCACGAAGGCAAGGTTGCCGAGATGGCCACAGGCGAGGGCAAAACGCTCGTTGCCACGCTGCCCGCCTACCTCAACGGCCTCAGCGGCCAGGGCGTACATGTGGTGACGGTGAACGACTACCTCGCCCGAAGGGACAGCGAGTGGATTGGCCCTGTGATGGAGTTCCTGCTGCTCACCATTGATTGCATTGATAAGCACAAACCGCACTCCGAGAG
>JANPLH010000183.1:0-15641 GCA_031426435.1 Saprospiraceae bacterium
CCCACGCTGATGGTCACGATGGAGTCGCAGCCAGATTGCGAAGTAAAGGTCTGCGAGAACTCCCCAGCCGCAAATACGGGCATCCCGAAAACGAGGATGGTGTCGCCAGCGCAAACCAAGGCATCGGAAATGGATTCAATCACGGGCAGCACGCCCACGCTGATGGTCACGATGGAGTCGCAGCCAGATTGCGAAGTAAAGGTCTGCGAGAACTCCCCAGCCGCAAATACGGGCATCCCGAAAACGAGGATGGTGTCGCCAGCGCAAACCACGGCATCGGAAATGGACTCTATGGTCGTACCGATTGATACATGCACGGAATCCACGCCAATGCAGCCATCTGCGGTGGTGGCAACGAGGGTGTAGGTGATGCCTGCCGTCGGTGTGGTGGTCGGGTTGGGACAGTTCGTGCAGCTCAGGTAGTCGGCGGGCGACCACTGGTAGGTGGCATATCCCGGCACGATGAAATTATAACTGTTGCCTTCACAAATTGTGAAATCGGGGCCAAGGTCGAGGATGCTGGCCGGGTCGGCAACGATGTGCACCACATCGCTTTGGGTGCCTCCGCAATCATCCGTAACGGTGACGCTATAGTTGCCTGCGGCAAAGGCTGTCAGGGTTTGCTCGGAGCTGCCGTCCTGCCAACGGTAGCTGGCAAAACCGGGGCCAGCGTCGAGGACGTTCACGCCCGTTTGGCAACTTGAAATATCGGGGCCAAGCTCCAATATCGGGGCGGTGAAGTTGAAGAAGAAACTGCCGAGGTTGTTCACGTAGTTGCATTCTGCAATATCCGCCTCAAAATTGGTGAGCGAGAACGGCGTGGGATTGGTGCCATCGTCGTTCAGCATGGCGTAAATAGTGGTATTTGGCGAAGCCAAGATGGTGAAACTGAAAGTCCAGCAACTGTCCTTTGCCAAGTTTTGCGGCAGCATGAAACTGCCCAATGAGGTTGCGTTGGTGGTCGTTGGGTTGCTGCCGTAAAAACGGATGGGCGTACCAGCGGGTAGGTCGAAACTGCCCAAATTGCAAAGGCTAAGGTTGACCAAAAGGCTGTCGCCAAGACAGGTCGCCGAGGCGTTTTGGAATAAAGCATCTGGCACCACATCACAGCTGTCGAGGCAAGGCTGGAAGCAGACCGTGGTGGACTGCACGGCGGTTTCCGTGACGATATAATCGTCTATGAAATTATTCCAGGTTTGGTTCAGGTCGGTCAAGTTGTGCTGGGCATTGTATGGGTTGATGTAAGGTGTGGCGGTCATGTTCAGGTCGCTGAACAGGTTGCAACTGTCTAGCGCATTGGCCGTGCCATCCACGCCGATATTTGCGAAGTACAAATCAAAGGTGGCCCCGGCATTGGCGGCTTTTGTTTTTCCCGTGAAATAGATTTGACCATTGGCATAAACCATTTCGAAAGCGTCCTCTGTGGCCGTATTTCCGTAGGATTTCGACCATTGGAGCTGGCCCTGTTTGTCTGTTTTGAACAAAAACACATCTTGGCTGCTGGCCGTGTAGTAGCCGAGGCAAAGGTAGCCGTCGGGGAGGCTAAGCACCTTGGTGCTCACTTCGGTATTGGCACCGGGTATGTCGTAGCTCATGGCCCAGAGCAGGTTGCCGTCGTTGTCAACTTTGAATAGGAAGGGCGTGACGTTGGAAGTGCTGGTGCCATTGTTGTCGCCTTGGCCTACCACGACCAGGCCGTTGTCCACGACCATATCAGTAGAATAAAGCCGGGCGGTGCTAGTGCTGGTGACGGCCCGTAGGTACAGCTTCGACCATTGCTGAACGCCATTCAGGTCCATCTTCGTAATACCGGGGCGCATACGGGCCGTGCCACCGCCATCGAAGTTGTAGCGGCCCGTTGTGTAGATGGCGCCGTTGTGAAGGAGCGTTTTATGAAAAGACTCCGAAGAGCCAAGGGTGTAATTGTGCTGCCAGACGTTGTTGCCCGTGTTCCGGTTGATTTCGAGAATGCTCCCATTTTCACCATTGATGCTTGTGCCAAGCGCCTCGTTTATCGTCCCGGACACGATGTAGTTGCCGCCGGGCGATTTTTCTGAAACGGAAGTGTAAGCCTCCAAGGCAGGGTCTATCAGGTCCAGTTCGTTCACCCAGAGGATGTTGTTGGTAGCGATATTGTATTTGAAAACGAAGCATTCCACGTTGCCTCCCGGTTCATCCCGGGTATGCCCACAGCCAACGACGTTGTTGTCGCTATCGAAGATGAGGTCTGTGATAAAATCCGGAACATCCACCGGGCCTTCAGAAGTTGCATCGAAGGAGCGTGTCCAGACGATATTGCCGCTGATGTCGAGGCGGGTCATCATGGCACTGTCCAATTTGCCGCCACCGATTAGGAAGCCACCGCCAAGGGCCGCTGGAATCTCCACGAGCGCCTGGCCCCGTTCATCGCCGAGGGGGGTGCCATAGGTACGGAGGAAGGAGGTGTCGCAGCCACCAACGCCCGCAGCGTTGGTGAAAACGAAGAGTTGCTGGCAAAACGTTGCGGAGCAAAGTCCATTGGATGCTTCGAGGCAAACCGTGTTCACCCCTGCGGATGAAAATGCGTAATTGAAGCTGCTGGCAGTACCGGCTGTCGAACCATTTACCCGCCAAGTAAAATTAGCGGCATTGGCACTGCTGTTCGCAAAACTGACCGACTGCCCCGGTGCCGGGTAAAACAAGTTCGTCGTGAAACTCGCATTTACCGGGCAGGTCACGGTAATTGTTTTACAGGTTTTGTCGCTGCAATTCGGGTCGGCATTGCCCACCGTGAGGCATACCTCAAAGCTGCCCACCGTGTTGAATACATAGCTTGCATTGGTGCTGGTGGAAAAATTGGTGCCGTTCAGCTTCCAAACGGCACTGCTCGTATTGGAAGAGGTATTTGTGAAATTGACCGTACCGCCCACATTCAAGTTCAACGAACTTGCTGAAAATGAGGCCGTTAGTGCAGTGATGCAGGGGTCAACGCAGCCCTGTGATTCGGGCAGGCTGGGTCTAAGGTTTTCAATGAACCAGTGCATCCGCTCCGTCTGGCCTTGTGTGAAGACTGACCAGCAGTCGAAGTCACCATAGTCCATATAGTCTTCGATGAGGTCGTTTTGGTCGGTGGGAAATCCGCTATTGGAGTCGGTGGAACAGCTGTTTGCGGTAGCCCCACAAGGCACGGAGGCGGTGCTTTGGTCGGGCGACGTATCGCAGACCCGGTCACCGCTGGCGAGGCAGTCGCTGTTGGAGCAGCCACCTTGGAAGGTATGGTACAGGCCGAGGTAATGGCCCATTTCATGGATTTGAACGCCGGAAGCGCCTTGGCTACTGCCAAAATATTCCGCCTCCATCATGATGCCGTCCTCTGGCATCCCGTGCGACGAAGGGAAATAGGCATAGCCCGCTACGCCGCAGCCGCTGGAGTTGCTGCATATTTCTTTGACCAACCAAATATTGATGTACTGCGTGGGGTCCCAACGGTTGAGGTCTTTGACAGCGATGTCCTGCGTTTCCAATTGCATGTCCGTAAGGGTGGAGATGGTTCGGGTAATACCCGAGGTGGCATTGCCATTGGGGTCTCGTTTGGCGAGGCAAAATTGCAACTTGGTGTCCACACCCGAGGCGGGGTTGTAGTAGCCGATATTGGCAAAGGCATCATTCAAGTCTTGGATGCCTTGCAGCACGGTGGCGTCGGGGATGTTCTCTACGCCGTTGTTGTGGACGATATGCACCACCACTGGTAGAACGTACAGGGGCGGCATTTTTTTGCCCTGTTGTTGAGGGTTTGTGCGGTAATGATAAAGCGCTTCCTCTGCTTGGTTGTGTTTCAGGCGGAGCCAGGGGTCTTTCAGAAAAGCGCCTTTAAGGGCAGCTTCTTGTGCGCAAAACTGCACAGCGGTTGACTTCAGTGCCTGTTTGAGGGATTGTGCCAGCAATGTTTCAGGACTTAAGGTGGCAATAGAGAGCAGTGTCAGGAGTAAGATAACTTGACGCATGATGAGATGGGATTTATGCAGTTGAGGGATTGCGACAAATCTAATAGAAAAAAATTAGATTTTACGATTTTAGAAAGCAAGTTTTGGGCAAACTGCGCATTTGACGGGAGGGCGCCAAGGCAGCGTTTTGGTGGTGAATGAGCGCAAATTGGTCTGTTTCAAATGGGTGATATAAAGAGAAACATGAATCTCGCCATTTTGCGCAGCAATAAAAAAGCCCTTCGATATGCTCGGAGGGCTTTTTTTATCAGCCATTATGATTTATTGTTTTGACACAACTAATCGTTTTTCAAGCACCTCCCCTTTGGTCATCACCACTACACTGTAGATGCCCGTGAGGAACTTGCCGTTGGACAAATCCACTTGGAGCATTTCCACGTCATCGGCTGGGGAAGCAGACCAAACTGCCTGACCAAATGAGTTGATAATCATGACCCTCGTCTTGGAATTCGGCGCAAGTTTCAGTTGGATGGTCAACAGTTGGTTGGCCGGGTTCGGGAAGAGGTCAAGGCTGGCTTTCGCTGCCTCGGTCTCACCATCCGGCTGTTCAAAGTTGGAAGTTGAAGGATGATTCCCATTGATGCAGTTGGAGTTTGTTATGACAAAAGGCTCGCAGGCCACGATTGAGCAATTTCCTACTCTTGAACCAATATGGCTACAAAGTGAAGGAATTCCTACACATTGCTCATTGCCATTGCTACTACAAATGACAATTTGGTTGTTTCCATTACAAAAACTACCATCGGACTTTTGCTGAGCGTTAAATGATTGAACATTCGTCGAGGCAGTGGCAGTACATGTATTTCCATTAAACGTACCAGTGACGGTGACCGTATATATGGTGGTCACTACCGGGCTTACCGTGATACTTGGAGTAGTTTGTCCGCTGCTCCAAACATAGGTTAGTGACCCACCATTGCCTGATACAGTAGGTGAAAGGGTCACCGTCGCACGAGGTGGAAAATTGATAAAAACTGTCTTGCAGGCAGGCAATGAGGCGCTGATGCAGCACACTGCAAGATTGTCGTCCACTATGCCATCGCAGTCGTCGTCTATGCCGTTGCAAAGCTCGGGGGCGCCGGGGTAAATGGTGGCGTTGAAGTCGTTGCAATCGGCAGGGTCGAGCGAGCCGTCGTTGTCGTCATCCGGGTCAACGCAGTCGGCCATGCTGTCACCGTCAAAGTTCGGGAAGCCTTCATCTGTCGTGGCGTCGCAGTCATCGTCAATGCCGTTGCAGACTTCAGTTGCACCGGGATTAACAGCGGCGTTCGCATCGTTGCAATCGGTATTGTTGGCCACATAGCCCATTGGGGCCGTGCAACCTTGCGTGGTATTGTTCGGGTTGCCGAACATGTCGCCATCGCTGTCTTGGTAGTAGGTCAGCAATACGCCATCGTCAATCAAGTTGTCGCAATCTTGGTCAATGCCGTCGCAAACCTCAGTAGCACCAGGGTAAATGGTGGCGTTGAAGTCGTTGCAATCATCCACGTCGAGCGAGCCGTCGTTGTCGTCGTCGGGGTCTCCGGTATTGCAAAGGCCATCGCTGTCATTGTCTGGGCCGTCGTTGGCAACGTTGATGGTTCCAGTAACGGCACAGTCGTCGCAGCCATCGTTGTCCGAGTCGCCGCAGACAAATGAATTGGCGTCGTCTGGGTCGTTGCCGTCCAGCACCATATCGTTGTCGTCATCCGGGTCGCCCAAATCGCAGAGGCCGTCGTTGTCGTAGTCTGCGCCGTCATTGGACAAATTTGGATATCCACTGATGGAGCAGTCGTCGCAGCCGTCCATGTCTGTATCACCGCAGATGAATTCATTGTTGTCGTCGGGGTCGGCCGGGTCGTTCACGGTATCGCCATCGTCATCCGGATCGTTGGTGTTGCAGATGCCGTCGCCGTCGTTGTCTGGGCCGTCGTTGGATAGGTCGGGAATTCCACTGATGGAACAGTCGTCACAGCCGTCCATGTCCGTGTCACCGCAGATGAATTCGTTGTTGTCGTCTGGGTCGGTGGCGTCGTTCACAGTGTCGTTGTCATCATCAAGGTCGCCGGTATCGCAGAGGCCATCGCCATCAAAGTCGGCACCGTCGTTGGCGGTATCGAAATAGCCAGTGACGGAACAATCGTCGCAACCGTCCATGTCAGAATCACCGCAGATGAATTCATTGTTGTCGTCTGGGTCGCTTCCATCGCTCACGCCGTCGTTGTCGTCATCGGGATCGTTGGTGTTGCAAAAGCCATCACCGTCATTGTCTGGCCCATCGTTGGCTATATCAAAAGTACCCGATACGGAACAATCATCGCAACCATCATTGTCGGAATCGCCGCAGATGAATTCGTTGTTGTCGTCAGGGTCGGTAGCATCGTCCACGCCATCGTTGTCGTCGTCGGGGTCGTTGGTGTTGCAGAGGCCATCGCCATCATTGTCTGGGCCATCGTTGGCGGGGGCGAAAGTACCGGCGACTTCGCAATCATCGCAGCCGTCCATGTCCGAGTCTCCACAGATGAATGGGTCGTCATCCACCGGGTCTGGAGCATCGTTTACGCCGTCGTTGTCGTCATCGTTGTCGTTGGTGTTGCAGAGGCCATCACCATCGTCATCTGGCCCATCGTTGTTGGGGTCTGAGAACCCACTGACGGAGCAGTCGTCGCAGCCGTCCAAGTCCGAGTCACCGCAGATAAAAGGGTTGTTGTCATCGGGGTCGCTAGGGTCCGAGACCATGTCGTTGTCATCATCGGGGTCATTGGTATTGCAAAAGCCGTCGCCATCGTTGTCCGAACCATCGTTGGCCGGGTCATAGGTTCCCGATGTGCAATCGTCGCAGCCGTCGTTATCGGTATCACTGCAAACATTGGGATTGTTGTCGTCAGAGTCATTGGCATCGGACGAGCCGTCATTGTCGTCGTCAGGGTCGTTGGTGTTGCAGATGCCGTCGCTGTCGTTGTCCGGGCCATCGTTGGCTGGATTATAGGTTCCCAATGTGCAGTCGTCGCAGCCGTCACTGTCCGTATCGCTGCAAACATTGGGGTTGTTGTCGTTGGAGTCGCTGGTGTCAGGTGAGCCGTCGCCATCGTCGTCTGGGTCGTTGGTGTTGCAGGTACCATCGCCGTCATTGTCCGGGCCATCGTTATTGGGGGCAAATGTTCCGGCAACGGCGCAATCGTCGCAGCCGTCATTGTCCGAGTCGCCACAGATGAAATTATTGTTGTCAACGGGGTCGTTGGCATCGCTGACGCCATCGTTGTCATCGTCTGTGTCATTGTTGTCGCAAAGGCCATCCCCATCCCCATCGGGTCCATCGTTGGCGGGGTTGTAGGTTCCAGAAGAGCAGTCGTCGCAGCCGTCATTGTCGGTGTCGCTGCAAATATTGAGGTTGTTGTCATTGGAGTCGTTGGCGTCAAGGGAGCCGTCGTTGTCATCGTCAGGGTCACAGGCATCGCCGAGGCCGTCTCCGTCAAAATTTGCTTGGTTGACGTTGGCCACATTGGGGCAATTGTCAACGTTGCTGCAAAGGCCGTCCCCATCGGGGTCTGGGCAAAGGGTCGGCACCATGTCTATGGCCCAGATTCTTTCTATCCCATTGACCAGGTTTTGGTTGATGCCCGTGCCATCAGTATTGCCGGTTCCAACGCCAAAATTTCTGCTATTGGTCCAATATAGTTTGCCAGCAGCGGGGTCAGCCACCACGTCAACTGGGCCAATACAGCCCGGGATATGGGAATTTGTTACGCCAGTGCCATCAAGGTTGGCCCTTCCAATGGCGTCAGCGGAATAGTTGGCCCAATAGAGTTTCCCGTCAGAGCGGTCAATGCCGAGGCCAAGTATGCCGTGGGTCGTTGTACCGCAATTGATAAAATTTGGATTGGGGCTGCCGCCGTTCAGGGTGGCCACGCCAATATAGTTGTATAACCTGGCGCACCAGAACAATTGGTTGGTGCCTGGGCTGATGGCTACGTCGTAAGGTGTTCCGTAAACGACGTTGAGCAGGATGGTTGTTCCCGTGCCATCGGTATTGGCTCGCTTGATGGTCTTGGAGCCTTCTTCGGCCCAATAGATTTTGCCATTGGCTGGGTCAACGGTGATACCCGTAGGATTTTGAAGACCAGAAATAAGGCTTGAATTCAAGCCAGAGCCGTCAAGATTGGAAACGCCAATCTTGCCTGAACTATACAAGGTGAAATAAATCTTTCCATTGGTGGCATCCACCGTCACACCTGACACACCACCGGCTGGACTGATATGAGATAGGTTTAGGCCGCTACCATTGGAACCGAATTTGGCAACCGAGCTGTAGGCGGGCCGGGTTACAAAAACATCGTTTTGTGAAAGGAGGAATTGGGGCGCGGTAAAACTGGCAAAAAGCACTGCAAAGCATAGCACTTTAGACCAACTTTTGCCATATAAGCAAGGGTTCATGACTTGTTTCATTGAGCTGAAATTAAAATGTGATTACTGAAATTCAATAGCCTCCCCAGAGGAGATGGAAAATAATTTGTTCAGCGAGTTGCCAGAAGTTATGTGTAAAGCGAAGTGTGACGTAAAAGCTTTGCAAAGATAAGCTGCGAAGGGGGGATTATTGCGTGACTTACCTTTAAATACCTGATTCTCGGTATTGACGACATAAAGGTAAGATAAAGGACAAAAACCGTACTATTTTTTTGCGTTTTTTTTGTTTTTCTAAAAGGGAGTCTATTGTTGAAATGACGTTTTGAGCATTACATAGGTTACAATCGCTGATTTGCTACCTTTCAAACTTGTATGGTTCAAGTCAGTTTAAATAACAATCGGTTGGTTTACATTAGCGAAGCCGAACAAAACCTGACAAACCATCTTTCCTTATTTGTTGAAATGACGAAACTCAATATCCTCCTACTCGCAGCCGGTGCCTCCACCCGCCTCGGCCAACCCAAGCAGTTGGTGAAAATGGGCGGCAGAACGCTGCTGGAGCGAGCTTGCGATACCGCCTTAACGATTGAAAATCAAGGTGTTATAGTCGTGTTGGGTGCCCACTTTGAAGTGATAAAGCCAACCATTGAGCACCTCCCCGTCCAAATCCTAGTCAACGAAAACTGGCAGGCAGGCATGGGCAGCACCATCGCCTGTGGCATGGCGCAGCTCCCCCCCGACGCCGATGCCGTGCTGCTGCTGCTATGCGACCAGCCGTTTGTAGCACATGATTTATTGGAAAAATTGGTGGAAAAATGGCGGGAAAATCCCAGCCAAATCATTGCGTCGGCATACGGGGGCAGCTTTGGCCCACCCGCCGTTTTTGGTTCGCAATATTTTGCTAAATTGTCAGCACTCAATGGCCAGCAGGGAGCCAAAAAGCTGATGGAACGCCATCTGGAGCGGTTGCTGCTCGTTGATTTCCCAAAAGGGGAATTTGATGTGGATACTGAGAAAGACCTGAAAAGGTTGGTATGACCGAGTACTAAGCCTTGTGCAAGACCTCCAACAGCGAAGCCTTTTCCACCTTTCTTATTCTACCTATTCATCGAAACTACGGTTTTCAAATCGAAGCCATCGAAGTCATGGATGTGCTGGGCCGCCGGGTAGCCATATCCAGTGATTTTGCACAAAATCACCTTGGGAAACGTCTGTTTGCGCTTTCAACAACTAACTGGCAACCCGGCGTTTACTATATTTGCAAAGACCCACTTACTGACATCTTCTCCAATCAAGTTGGTCAAAACTTGATGATTCCGCCAACTAAAATTCACAGGTCTTCAATTTAAGCTTGGTCGCAAATGAACCACGACTTGCAATTTTCTTTTTACCGTTTTCCAAAACATAATCACCGTGAAGAACACATTATCCTTCCTGTTTTGCCTATTTTTTCTGCTGAAAACTGTTGCCCAAACCGTCAGCATAACGCCATTCAATGCAGCCAATACCCTCAACTGGCTCATTGCCGTGGAGAAGGCACCGGGCGACAACCGGCTTTATGCGGTGCAAAAAGACGGTTATGTGCGCATCGTGGATACGAACGGCGCCGTTCTGCCCAACCCCTTCCTCGACCTGAGCGCCAAGGTGAACAACTCCTCCAACAACGAACAGGGCCTGCTTGGGCTGGCCTTTCATCCCAATTACCAGCAGAATGGGCTATTTTATGTGTTTTACAATGAGGTTGGTACGGGCAAGTGCATCATCAGCCGGTATTTGCGCAGCCTCGCCAACTCCGACCAAGCCAATGCCATCAGCGAGGGCGTGCTGCTCGCATTCGACCACCCCAACCCCAACCACGTGGGCGGCTGCATGAAATTTGGCCCGGATGGCTACCTCTACATTGGTACGGGCGACGGCGGCGGCGCAGGCGACCCCAACGGCAACGGCCAAAACCTGCTCTCGTTCATGGGCAAAATCTTGCGCATATCAGTAAGCAGCGGTGCCTATTCGGTGCCCGCCGACAATCCCTTTATTGGCGTAGCCAATACCGCCCCGGAAATATGGGCGTATGGGCTGCGCAACCCTTGGCGCTTCAACTTCGATGCCTTCACGGGCGACCTCTGGATCGGCGACGTTGGGCAGGACACCCGTGAGGAGGTCAACTTCCAGCCCTCGAACAGCCTCGGCGGCGAGAACTATGGCTGGAGCTGCTACGAAGGCACATTGCCCTTCAACTCGAACCAGTGCTTCGCTGGTAGCGTCTATACCGACCCGCTGTATGAATACGAGAACGCCGGGGCCGATTGCAGCGTGACGGGCGGCACGGTATATCGGGGCACGCAGTTCGCCGACCTTTTTGGCAAATACCTGTTCACCGATTTTTGTTCCGGCAAAATAAGGACGTTGCTGAACGACGGCATCCCGACTGTGGCCGAAGTGGGCGATTTCACGAACAACGACTTCACCGCACTGGAGGCCGGGCCTGATGGCGAACTCTACCTCGTCGGCTTTTTTTCCAACACCATTTACAAAGTAAAAAGCACGAACTGCGCCCCGGTCGCATGGCTTGTTGCGGAGCCAAATATCGCTTTGCCACTCGGTGGCAGTGCACAGCTCAATGCCTATGGCAACAACATGAGCTACCAGTGGCTGCTCAACGGCCAGCCCATTGCGGGAGCAAACGCCAACTCGCTGACCGTCAGTGCTTCCGGCACGTACAGTCTGCAAGTGACCAACCCAGTTGGCGGCTGCACGAACATGTCAAATTCGACGGTGGTGACGGCCCCGGCACCATTGAGCGCAAGCGTCACCGTACAGGCTGTCAAATGCTTTGGCGAAGCCACGGGGAGC
Organism: Saprospiraceae bacterium; assembly: GCA_031426435.1. Classification (GTDB taxonomy): domain Bacteria; phylum Bacteroidota; class Bacteroidia; order Chitinophagales; family Saprospiraceae; genus UBA6168. The sequence goes on from JANPLH010000183.1 coordinate 11,217, forward strand.
GCAACGGCTGTGCCTTCGGGCGGCTCGATGAACTATACTTATGCGTGGAGCAATGGCGCTACTACGGCCACCATCACTGGCTTGGCGGCTGGCAATTACACGGTGACGGTGAGCGATGGGAGCAGCAGCGTGACGGCTCAGGCGACGGTGACGCAGCCCCAATTGCTCGATGTTACAGTCTCCTCTGCATTTGCTCCGGCTAACTTTAACGTTTGGGCTAGTCCGACGGGTGGCACTCCGCCATTCATTTTCCTTTGGAGCACGGGCAGCACCAACGATACCATTTATGCGGCTCCTCCCGGCATGTACCAAGTGACGGTGACGGACGCCAACGGATGCTCCACCATTGGAGAACTGGCTCTGGGGGCAGGTGCTTCCCTTGAGGAACTTGGGCTTGCCAGTTTTGATTTGTTCCCCAATCCAGCGTCCGCCGAACTTGCCATTTTGTTCAACTTGAGCGAGGCCAGTGAAATGGGCATCAGCATCGCCGATGGATTGGGTAATCAATTGCAGTCCTTTTTGCCTTACGGCAAACAGGAGGCTGGGAGGAAATCCTTGCAGCTCAACATGGCAGAAATGCCAGCAGGTGTTTATTTCGTAGTTGTAAACTTGGATGGTAAAATGCTGGGCAGGCGGGTGGTGAAGTTGTAATCCATCACGTTTAAAAAACCGACCCCCCGCCCAATGGTCGTATATCCAATAAATAAAATCATGTCCTATAAATTCCTTTTCCTGTTGCTGCCACTGCTGGCAGTTGGCTGCACCAAAAAAGAGCCGATGCCCGAACCCCAGCTGTCCGCCAAGCTAAGTTACCTTGCCCTTGGCGACTCCTATACCATCGGTCAGTTAGTAGCGGAAACGGAGCGCTTTCCTTTGCAGTTGGCTGAAAAGCTCCGGCCATTGGGCCATGATATTGGCCACGTCCGCATCATCGCAAAAACGGGCTGGACGACCGACGAACTGCAGGATGGGATTGCCAACTCGGACCTCACCGCCGACAGCACGTACTCCCTCGTCTCTTTGCTCATCGGCGTCAACAACCAGTTTCGCTCCCGTCCGGTATCGTCATACAAGCCTGAATTTACGGCACTTTTGAACCAAGCCATCGCCTTTGCCGGTGGCAATAAAGATCGGGTCTTCGTCGTCTCCATCCCCGATTATGCGTTCACGCCCTTCGGCAATGGCCGCCCGGACATCAGCGAGGGCATTGACGAATACAACGCCGCTAACCGGGAAATCACGGAGGCAATGGGCGTCCGCTATTTCGACATCACGCCCATATCACGGGAGGGCCTTAACGACCCGACGCTGGTGGCCAGCGATGGGTTGCACCCATCCGGCAAGCAGTATGCACAATGGGTAAGCGAAATGCTGACGGGGGTGGGGGAGATGCTGGAAGAAATGTAAAATATTCGCCGGTTTTGGACTCGACTGTAAAATGGCGTTAACTCACCGCCAACCGCCTGGCCCGGTTCCGGTGTTCAATGAGGGGCAAGGTTGATCCAAAGTATTCAACATATACGCTCAATAAATCGTCATGGAAGCCCCAGCCGATGCCATGGGTATTGAATACAATCTGTTGGCAGCGCTCGATGAATTGCTCCTCCAGTTTTTCTGCCTCAATGATTTTGGTGGCTTGCTCAAAGGCATTCCCGGCGGATTCATAAAATACCATGTCAATATCCCCGAAATCATTGGTAAAATCCACGGCGCACTCCACCCGGTATAAGATGAGGTCCACCAAATCGGATTGAAACACGGCTATGTTCTTGAAGTCGGAGAGTATCTTCCGTAGCTGAGACGCCTTTGGGCTTTTCGGGTTGCCGTTTGTTGAATAGAACTGTGCCATGATGGTTTTCTTGTACGCTTCCAATACCCCGCTACGGCTGTCCTTATCACCGAATTCCATCTGGTAGTAGTGCTGAACGTCTTTGAATTTCTTGAACAATTTGCCCAATTCGGCCACTAATTCTTCCGGCTGTAACTGTGCGATATGTTTTTCAAATTCTCGCTGCGAGAGTTTTTTGCTCATAATTTTGATGAATTAGGCTGCAAAATAAATAAGTTTTTTTCAGGGTAGCAAGGATTTATACAATACGCTTTTCATTCTTCGCCTGAATCCAAGTTTTATTGTCGCATATTTCACAGGCATGCACACCGAGGTTGAGTTCTTGGGTATGCCCGCAAAGAAAGCAAGCGAATATGTCAGGGTTTATAATTTCTTTATGCGGTTTTTCAATGTCTTCTGGTAAAATAGGCAATCCAAATTTGACATCTTCTGGCTTGAAATAAAAAAGGCTCAGTTGCCCATTGGTTTCAACGATGGCCTTGTCCACTTGTCCCAAATGGGAAACGCCTTTCAATCGCATCTCGGAAAAAAACTCATCATAGGCCAATGGCTCTTTATCGAAATCCTCCAAACTGAATTTTCCGTTTTTGATGAGATATACCGGTTTCCCTTCCATCAGTTTTTCCACTTTTTTGCTTTTTGCAATTGCGAAAATCACGATTTTATAAAGCAATATCACAACCACGAAAACCAAGGTTGCGTGCACCAAGCCTACATCTTTGTAAAACATGGCATCGCCTGCTGCTGAGCCCAATGATAGAATCACGATCAATTCAAAAACCGATAATTGGGTTACGCCTCTTTTTCCCAATATCCTCAGCCCAATCAGGATGATAAAAAACATCATTGATGACCGAAGTAATACCTCAAATACAAATTCTTTATCGTCTTTTCCAAAGAGAATCTGATTCCAATCCATGATGTATAAAATTTGAAGAAGGTTGAAATTAATAAAATGAGGTTTGATAAATTATGGTGTTGCCCTGCTCTTAGAAAACAATTGAAAGTTGGATGTTCAATGGGTGGTCATTTTGAATTAAAATTAGTGGCGATGTAGTTTTTGTGAAGGGTTGAACATGTAGAACGTTGTTCCGTTACTGCTACTACAAACAGTGCCCGTGGTTTTTACTAAAGGTGCTTATGCAACATGAAATATAGAAATAAAGGAAAAACTCAAATATAGTAAATGGAAACGGTTCAAAAAGTTTTACCCAAAAACAAGTACGTAGTTTCCAGAAGGGTAGATGGCTTTTTTTCGGACTTATATGACGTCTGGTTGTTCATTCTCCGATTCTTCAAGGAAGCATTTTCCGGCCCCTCTGAATTCAGGGAAATTGTCAACCAATGCTACCATATTGGCTTGAGGTCATTGAGTTTAGTGTCGTTGACAGGCTTGGTCACGGGCATCGTGTTCACTAATCAATCCCGGCCATCGTTGGAGACTTTTGGTGCGAGTTCCTGGCTGCCTTCGCTGGTGGCTATTGCCTTGATCCGGGCATTGGCACCACTGGTCACAGCACTAATTGTAGCGGGTAAGGTTGGGTCGAACATCGGCGCTGAACTTGGTTCCATGCGGGTGACGGAACAGATAGATGCCATGGAAGTTTCAGCTACAAACCCCTTTAAATTTTTGGTGACAACAAGGATTATCGCTACTACCATCATGGTACCGGTGCTTGTATTGTACACCGGGTTGGTAGGCATGATGGGTTCTTTCTTGAACGTCCATCAGAATGAAGAAACCAGCTTTCCGGCATTTATAAAAAGTGCATTTGGCTCCATTATTTTCATGGATATTTATGCCTCTGTCATCAAAGCCATCTGTTTTGGTTTCACGATAGGTGTGGCTGGATGTTACCAAGGCTACAATGCTCAAAAAGGCACACAAGGTGTGGGTCGGGCGGCGAATCTTGCGGTGGTATTGTCCATGTACCTTATTTTTATCGAAGAAATAACCATTGTGCAAATCTTCAACAATATAAGATAATTAAAACCCAAAACCCAAAACTTCATGAACCATTGTTAACAATGCTTATTTAATAAATGATAGAAAACGAAAGAAATAGCGGCCAAGAAGCTCCTGTAATTTCCATTCAGGATTTAAAAAAATCGTTCGGCGATCTTGTCGTCTTGAATGGTATTACCTTTGACTTACACAAAGGCGAAAATCTGGCCGTGCTTGGCAAGTCGGGAACTGGCAAGTCGGTGCTCATCAAAATAATAGCAGGCCTGCTAAGTCCCGATAGCGGAATGGTAAAAGTATTGGGGCAGGAGGTGGATAAACTGGGCGTGAAAGAATTGCGAAATCTACGGCAGAAGCTTGGTTTTTCGTTTCAAAACAGCGCCTTGTACGATAGCATGACGGTCAGGGAAAACCTGGAATTCCCCTTGGTCAGGAACAAGCGTGAATTTTCGGCAAAAGAGGTAAACGATGCCATAGAATCAGTGCTGGAAGATGTTAGCTTGCCACAGACGATCCACCAAATGCCTTCCGAGCTTTCCGGAGGGCAAAAAAAGCGCATCGGCATCGCCCGTACCCTGATTTTACAACCAGAAATAATGCTGTATGATGAGCC
>JANPLH010000184.1:0-8483 GCA_031426435.1 Saprospiraceae bacterium
GCCTCGGCCTCGCCCAATGGATGACTGCCCCGGAGCACCCGCTCACCGCCCGCACGATGGTCAACCGCCTTTGGGAGCAACTTTTCGGCTACGGGCTGGCCGAGACGCTGGAAGACCTCGGCTCGCAGGGCATACCGCCTACCCACCCCGAATTGTTGGATTGGCTGGCCTTTTCGTTTATGCATGATTATGATTGGAGCGTGAAACGGCTGTTGAAAACGATGGTCTTGTCAACAACTTACCGCCAAAGCTCAACCGTGAATCCAGTGGTGCTGCAGGCTGACCCTTTCAATCATTACTTTGCCCGTGGCCCCCGTGTTCGACTCACCGCCGAGCAGATTCGTGACCAGGCCCTTAGCATCGCCGGGTTATTGAACCCAAAAATGTATGGCCCCAGCGTGATGCCGCACCAGCCCACTGGCGTCTGGAAAAGCCCATGGAACGGCGATGATTGGAAGCTCGCTGAAGGTGATGAGCGTTACCGCCGAGCCATTTATACCTTCCTGAAACGAACTGGCCCATACCCCGCCATGATTACTTTCGATGGGGTGGCAAGGGAGGTCTGCACAGCCCGCCGGGTGCGCACCAACACACCGCTGCAAGCCCTCGTTACCCTCAACGACGAGGCGTACATCGTGGCGGCTCGGTATTTTGCGAACCGCATTTTTGAAAAGGAGAAAAAAGGTGCTCCGCAACAAGTGGCACTTGCCTACCAATTGGCCACAGGTCGAGCACCTGAGCCTGCCAAGACCAAGGTTTTGGAGGGGTTGTACCAACAGTCACTCGCCGATTTTGCGAAGCAGAAAGACAAAGTGGAGAAAATTTGCGGGGAGGAGGCTGTGCAGGTCTCGCCCGAAATGGCAGCGATGATTGTAGTGGCCAATGCGGTGCTGAATTTGGACGAAGTGCTGACTAAGAGTTGAAAAGGATGCTTGATTGTTGAATTGCTTGATTGTTGAAGGTGTTGGTTCAACTTTCTAATCCTACTTTTGCTCCCTCAAAATTGAATGGATTGCGGCATCAGCAATCCAGCAATCTAACAATCCAACAATTCAAGATATGAAATTCTTCATTGACACTGCCAACCTCGACCATATCAAGGAAGCCAACGAACTTGGCATCCTCGATGGCGTGACCACCAATCCAAGCCTCATGGCAAAAGAGGGCATCACTGGCCAAGCCAATATTGAAAAGCACTACCAGAAAATCTGCGACATCGTAGAGGGTGATGTGAGCGCCGAGGTGAACGCTACCGATTTTGCGGGCATGGTACGGGAGGGTACCCACTTGGCAGGGCTTGCACCGAACATCGTTGTGAAAGTGCCGATGACCAAGGACGGCGTGAAGGCCATTCGCCATTTTACGGACAACGATATTGCCACAAACTGCACCTTGGTTTTCTCTGCTGCGCAAGCGATTTTGGCCGCAAAGGCGGGGGCAACTTACGTCTCGCCATTTGTTGGCCGCATTGACGACTCCAACTGGGACGGCATGTTGCTCATAAAGGAAATGGCGAAGATTTATGCCATACAAGGTTATGACACCCAGATTTTGGCGGCCAGTATTCGCAGTTCACTCCATATCGTGAAAGCGGCGAAGTACGGTGCCGACGTTTGTACCTGCCCGTTGAGTGCCATCTTGGGTATGTTGAAGCACCCATTGACCGACCTTGGATTGGAGCAGTTTTTGGCAGATTACCGCAAAGGGAATGCGTGATTTCGAAAAGCCGTGCTGTTTTAAAAAGTAAAAATTAAATGATGATTTACCGACAGAAGCCCTTGATCCTCGTGGTCTTAGGGCTATTTTTCTATCCTTTGAACATGGAGCTAAAAGCCCAATCCCTGCCCATCGCCATTAATGGCAGCTATGACGATTGGACTGCTGAGGCCGTGCTACTAGAGGATGCCGTGGGTGATGTGGCTGGCCTCGATCTGCTCAATTTGAAAGTAGCCAATGACGAAAAATACCTTTTCCTACGACTTGAAATTGACGAACAAGTGGTACTGACGGACAACAACGACCTCACCCTTTTCATTGACGGCGACAACAACGGCCTGACCGGGCTTGCCGTCAATGGCATAGGGGCCGACCTGGAGCTGCGGTTTGGCGACAGGGAGGGCAGGTTTTACTTCGGAAACTCTTCCACCACGATTTCTTTGGAGGATGTGGGCTTGCACAGCCTGCCCAATTTCAGCAACGAAGTTTTTGAGATAGCTATCAGCCGTGACGCCAAACCGAATGGGCTTTTGCAACTTTTTACCAACAATGCCATCCGCATTTATTTAAGGAACGGTGCAAGCGGTGACAAGCTGCCAAACCAAGGCCAGACCTTCCCCTACCAGTTCGATGAGGATGCCGTAGCTCCGTTTCAACCCATTGATTTACAGAAGATTAGTGCTGACCAAGTTCGGCTGCTGACCTGGAACGTGCTCAACGACGGCCTGCTCGACAACACTCGAAAGCCGTATTTTACGAAGATAATAAAGCTGCTGCAACCCGATATCATCACCTTCAACGAATGCTGGGACATGACCGCCGGACAAGCTGCCAGCTACGTTAACGCTGCCCTGCCGCTTGGCAATTTGCAAAGCTGGAAGTCGGTGAAATTAGTGGACGGGAACATCACGGTAAGCCGATGGCCCATCCTCCAAAGCTGGGAAATTTATCCTGACCATCGCCTCATGGCTTCTTTGATAGACCTGCCAAATGCCCAATATGACAAGGATTTTTTGGTGGTAAACGGACACCTGCGCTGCTGTTCGGCCAATTCGGAGAGGCAGTTGGAGGCCGATGCTTTTGCCGAGTTTATCCTCGATGCCAAGACAATCGGTGGCGAAATAGACCTGCCGGAAAGAACGCCCTTCGTGCTTTCAGGGGACATGAACCTTGTAGGCTGGCGGCAGCAGTACGAGACGCTCGTCACAGGCGATGTCGTGAACACCAATGCCTTTGGCAATGGAGGCCCCCTCGATTGGGACGGTACCGACCTGCTGGATGTGGTGGCGCTGCAAGCCGACCAGCGCATGGCGCATACCTGGCAAGAAGACGGAAGCCAATACCCACCGTCGAGGTTGGATTTTCATTTTATTTCCAACAGCGTGTTGGAGGTAAAAAAAGCGTTTACCCTGAACACGGAAATCATGTCGAACCAGCGGCTCGATACCTACAGCTTAGGGGAGGCAGATACCCGCAATGCTTCCGACCATTTTCCGAAGGTGGCGGATTTTGAGATGGTCAGCAGCACGGCGACAACGGCCATTGCGCAGCAAAAGTTTGATTTGATGGCTTCGCCAAACCCGGCAGCAAGTTTTACGGAACTGCAATGGAAACAACCCAAAGCTGGCGAGGTTACGTTTGCCTTGCGGCAAATGGATGGCAGCCCATTGCGAAGCTGGAAAGCCTTTATTGCCGAAGGCGATGCTGCGCAAACAGTTGATTTGACTGGATTCCCAGCGGGTGCTTATTTGCTCGAAATGAATATGGAAGGCAAAACGGCGGCTGTAGTTATAGTGAAAGAATAAGCAGTTCGGCATGAAACAAACAACCCTGTAATTGTTCAAAACGCTTACAGGGTTGTTTGTTTCATGCCGAACTGACAGGGAATTTACTTCTTCTTTTTAGGCTCTGTCTTTCTCGGCTCCGTCTTCTGCGCCCTTGTCGTCACCGGCTTTTCACGCACTTCCGTTGCAGGAAGGTTATTCGCATTTGGCAGTTGGTAATTTTTAGAGAACCAAACGATGCCCCAAATGGCGAGGCCAATAACCAACAAGGCGGCAATCATGGTGATGGTTTCGCCCGTATGGTAAGAATTTGGCGAGAAAACCATCTTCACCTCGTGCTTTCCGGCGGGCAGTTTTGCGGCACGCAGCAGGAAGTTCGCTTTGATGAAATCGTCCGTTTTCTTTCCATCCAAATACATCTCCCAGCCTTTTGAAGGTGGGTAATACACCTCCGAGAACAAGGCAAACTGGTCGGTGGCCGCCGAGTAAGAATAGGTCATCGAGTCAGGGTGATAGCGGGTCAGTTGGATAGTGTTGGTGCTATCGAAGCTGGGCGTGAATCCTTTCACCGAAGCAGCAAACGACTCCTGTACCACGGCTTGCTCCTTTGGCCGCAGGTCGGCGAGGGCAGCAATTTCGGCATCGCCGTCGGCAACGACCTTGATTTCCTTAACGAACCAGGCATTGCCGCAGGCACTCGGGTTGGTCAATGCCTTGTCCTGCTGGTTGATGAAATACTTGGCGTTGAGCATCCCATAAATCTGCTGGTATTTATCAGGAAAGTTCAGGTACTGCTCGATTAGCTCTTGGTAGCGCATCAGTTTGGCAGCGTGGTAGCCTCCGACGCTCTTGTGGTGGTAGCCTGTGAAGGCGTTCTTGAACGGCAAACCTCGGCGGAAATCGGCCACCCGATAGTGCAGGTCTTTGTCCTTCAAAATCTCTTCGTCGCCGGGGCTTGCCGCTTTCAGGGAGTTCTTTTGCGATTGGGTAACATAGTCCTCAGAGGTGAGCATCCGAGCGCCAACGCCCCAAATATCTATTATCGCCAACAGGCCAATACCCACCACCAGAGCCATCGGTGCAAAGCTTTTTTTCACCCAAAACCAAAGCAGGCCGAAGGCCAAGCCAGCGAAAAGAAACGAGCGGATAAGGTCGGCGTGGAGCAAAGCGGCCCGGTCATTTGCCAAGGCACTTGCCAATGCTTCTGGTAAGTTGTCGCCCGGTTTTTGGAAGTCGAGCGTGAAGCTCAACAAGGCACCAATGAGCAGCAGACCACCTGTGACGGCCCCGCCAAGCAGCAGTCCTCGCTTTCTTTCTGCTTGCGCAATGCCTTTATCCAACAGCGCCTGGAGGCCAAGGATTCCGAAAGTGACAACGAGCATATTGCAGAGGATGAGCATCATCTTGGTGTCCCGGAACTTGTTGAACATCGGGAAATAGTCGAACATCAGATAGTTGAAGGCGGGGAAGTTTTTTCCCCAAGCCACCATGATGCCCAAAATCAAGGTGCCAAGAACGTACCAGCGCAGCGGTTTTTTCTCCAAAAACATGCCCACGAAAAACAGCAATGTGAATACGATGCCCATGTAAACCCCGCCGCCCACAAAGGGCTGGCCACCCCAATAATGGGTAGCTTGTTGGGCGTATTGCATGGCCTCATCAGAGTTTTTCATGCTCCGCAATGCAGCGATTGTTGCACTGTTCGGGTCGCTGGTGAAGCCTTCTGAACTGCTGCCACCGAGGTAGTTCGGGATGAGCAGGTTCCAGGTTTCCATCACGCCATAGCTGTATTCAAAGGCATAGGCTTTCGACAAGCCATCACCTTCGTCTGCTTTTGCGCCACTGCTTCCTTCTTTTTTCAATAATTCCGACTTGCCACGGATGGTCTCATCGGCGTATTCCTTGGTGGTCATCAGGCGGCTGGCATTGGTGCCCAAGGCCAATAAGACTGCCACTGCCGATACTGCCACGGCAGTGCCAAATCGGGGCAGCCAGCCATTTTTCACGGCATCCATCAAATAGGCGACACCGAAAATCAGCAGCGATAGGAAGAGGTAATACGTGATTTGGACGTGGTTGGCGTAAAGTTGCAGGGCGGTGAACAGGGCCATGAGTCCGCCGCCCAGCCAATATTTGCCCCGCATGGAAAGCATCAGGCCCGCCAAGATGGGAGCGCAGTACGCAGCCGCAATGATTTTTGTAGAGTGCCCCGCCTGCACAAGGTCCATGTGGTTGGCTGCCAACGCATAGCCGATAGCCCCGATGATGGATAGCCGCCAATCCACTTTCATCACAACAAGGAAAATATAAACGCCGAGCATCATCAGCAGGATGCCCGTATGCGGAGGTGCCATGTCGTTGCCGAGCAAAAAGGCTTTTTGCACGAACTTCATGGGATTGGAGGTGGGGTACATGATCAGGTAAGAGGGCATACCCGAAAAGGCACTGTTCGTCCAAAGTGGCAATTGACCGGTCTGGTCGAGCACCTTGCGGTTTTCACCTTGCATGCCCATTGCTTGTAGGTTGTCACCCTGTTGCAAGGATTTTCCTTCCAAAATGATGGGTGAGAACCGGGCGAAAGCCACAATGAGCAGTACGAAGAAAGCGATGATATGCGGTACGAGTTTTTTGAAATCCATTTTACGGTTGACGGTTGACGGCTAACGGTTGACGGGTTGGCAAAGGCTACCTCTTTCCGCTAAACCAGTTCGAGTTTCTATTGGCGAGCGCCAAAGGTAAATAATCTTGGAAAATGTAATAGCAACGGCTGGTTTTGCCTTATAACCTCCATTAACTGAGGGATGGCAACGATGACCATTTGAAGGAGCTGTATTTGAAAAAACAATAAAAAAAATGGGGTTGTCTGATTCGCCCAGACAACCCCATACATCATTCATTTATCATTCATCATTCCACCCGAAGGCGTATCCCCGCCGAATGGCTCGTGAACTCCGGCGCATACATGCTCTGAACGGTCGTTATGCCGTTCGAGAAATCGCCGTTGTACGTCACCCGCAGCGGGTACTCGAAGACCCAAGTGCCTTTCGGCAACCATGAAAAGAAGAAGTTTGTGGCAGCGTCACGGGTGCTTTCGTAGTAGCCGAGGCCGCCCTGGTATTTGTAGCTGCTCAGGACGTTCATCGGCTCGAAACTGCTGGCCCGCATGTCCTTCATGTGTACGTACTCTATGTCCCGGTCCACCCGCAGCTCGATGCGCACTTTCACTTTGTCGCCCACCTTTAGTTTTTGGCTATCGCCAATGGGTGTCAGCACCTCTCCTCGGTCGCTGTTTTTCACCAAGAACAATTGCTTTTTGATGGTCAGCGGCGTCTCCTCGAAGGTCTTGATTTTGTCCAATTGCTCGAAATACTGCCAGTAGAGCGCACCCCAAGCCACCACTTTATTTGGGTTTGTGACGGTCACGTTGGCCATGTCGTTGCTCACGTCCCGGCCATCGAAGCGGTGCTTGAAATAGCCCGTGCCAGCCTCTGCCCCTTTTTGCGCTTGTGCAATGGCGGCACTGCGGGCGGCGGCGTTTGGTGCGTTTTTGTCACCAAATTGGATGACCACAGGCTGGTCTTCCAGCAGCCAATTGTCGCCGGAAGTGAGCAGGGCATAAACGGCAGCCGCAGTAGCCTTCGTGGTTTTCCAGTGGGTCGTCTGCTTGTTTTTCAGCAGCCAAACTTTGAGGTCGTCCACAGACTTGGTATCATTCGCCACGTCGTTGAACACCTCGATGAGCAGTGCTTGCGTCTCAATCGGCGCTTGGTACCACCACCAGCCGGTCGGGTATTTCCAGTACATGCCGAGTTCGTCGTTGTTCAGCGAACGCTCTTTCAGCGACTTGACAATCTTCTGCGCCGTGGCCGATTTGCCGTTCCTGTCCATCGAAAGCGCCAACATGCCTTCAGAGTACATGCCCTTGTTCAGCCAATATTTTTCGGCTTGGCCGATGTAGTAGGCGTGAACCTTGGCGGCGTTTTCATCCAAAGTCAAAGGCATTTTCGTTTGGAAATTGCCGCTCGTACTTGCCTGCGCCGAATTGTTTTCCAAAAAGAAAGAACGGGCGTACAGGTAGTGGATGGCCATGTATCCAAGGTGGTCGTCCTCCCATTTTGCCTTGCCAGCTTTTACTTGACGCTCAAGTTCTTGGTATTCTTCCACCATGCGGGCGTCGCAGTAGCGAACGGCATTTTCGACCATCTGGGCAGTCGTCGGGTTGCTCGTAACGTCCTGAACACCAAGGCGTTGCAAATGCCCAAGCCCCCCCACAATGTACTGCGTGATGTACCAATTGTCCCGGTCGCCGGGGAACCAGCCCCAGCCGCCGTTGCTCAGTTGGCGCTCTTGCAGCTTTTTGATGGCGGCCTCCTGCTCATACGCCATCCGGTTCAGGTCAAATAGTAGAGCGATGTTTTGCTTCTGCTGTTCCTCGCTTTGCGCAGCCAAAACCCACGGCGTTTCCTCCAAAAGTGCCGTTTTCAATTCTTGGTTTTTGCTCAAATTTGACTTCAAAGCTTGTGGCTCGTAATTGCGCCAGCGGTCAAAAACCTGCTTGATTTTCGGGTGCGAATTGGCCACGCTCGTTGCCAAGCTGTTGGCGTAGTAGCGGCTGAAAACCTGCTCGTTGCAATCATAGGGGTACTCCATCAGGTAGGGCAGCGCTTGCACGGCATACCATGCGGGGTTCTGCGTGAACTCCAGCGTAAGCCCTTGGTGGCTCAGCGTGGTAGAGTTATTCGTTTTTAAAGAATTTAGCACGAAATTCTTCGTCTGGCCACCCCGAACTGGCAATGGCAGCGTCTCCGTCACCAGCATCCGGTTGGAAAGAACGGGCGCAGCACTCCTTTCTGCATCGCTGAAATTCCCCGCTGTCGCAATGACCGTGTGCTCAATCACGGGTACATCTGCCAAATCGGGCACTTTGAAGCGCCAAGCGAGGCGGCGGCTTTCGCCGGGTTTCAAATCAGCCAACCGTTGCGA
>JANPLH010000185.1:0-11956 GCA_031426435.1 Saprospiraceae bacterium
GGCAGCCTCTTCATGCTCAACTACCCAAAACAGAACGCCTACCTGCGGGTGAAATATTTGGACGAAGCCGCCTACGACGTACAGGATTATGTCTGGATTTATAATACCAACGTAGGACACAGCCCCCGGCGGTTCACCACGGCACACCGCTCCATCTTGCATGCCACCAAGTCGAAGGACAACCATTTTTACAAAGACCAAGTCGCCCTACCCTACCAAAACCCGACCGACCGTCGCATACAGCAGCGCATGGCGGAGGGGCATGTGGGGCGTATGCCGTACAGTTGGGCCTATTTCGATTTGGTGAAAAACGTGAGCAAAGACAAGACTTTCCATGCTTGCCAAATACCACTTGGGCTGGTGGAAATGCTGATAAAATCTTGCACCCTTGAGCAGGACGACGTGCTGGTGCTATTCGGAGGCAGTGGCTCAGAGTTGGTGCTGTGCCAGCAATTGCAGCGCAATTTCATCAGTTGCGAACTGCACGATGATTATTATCAAATGATTGCGGAGCGGCTAAAAAACAATGGTGAGATTCAGGCGGAGCACAAGATTGGAAGACGGATTATGATAGACGGTAAACTGTAGAAAGTTATTTAAAGCCGTCCACCGTTAGCCATTGACCGTCCACCTTTTTAACCATTCAGCACCTTCCACATCATCTCCTTCAACAACTCCCCGTCTTCCTTCCCGGTAGAATTGTAGTCAACACCTTTGGCCATCAGGTCGTAGGTTTTCAGTGTGTTGATGATTTGCTCCGTTTTGGCCTGAGGGTAATGGCGCAGCGCAGCACGGTACTCTTTCAGGGCATAAGGTGAGCGTAGGCCCAGCTTCTTCTGGGCATCGGCATCGGTCGCATTTTTAATGAAATGCAGCATATACACTTTCGTGAAAAAGCTGGCCAAGGAAGAGATGACCATGATGGTTGGGTTCTTTTTGGGGTTCGTCTGAAAATTGCTGATGATGCGGGAAATCTTTCCTAAGTCCTTGTTGCTCAAGGCTTTCTGCAATTCAAAGATATTGTATTCTCGGCTGATTCCCACGTGCATTTCCACATGCTCGGCAGTGATTTCACTGCCTTTTTGCAGGTGCAGCGCCAGTTTGTCCAGTTCGTGGGCGATGAGGGAGAGGTCAATGCCAAGGTACTCTGCCAGCAGGTCGGCAGCACCGGGGGTGATTTTGAGTTGCTGGTGGCCGAGGTAGTCATGAATCCAGTCGGGCACCTGGTTGTCATATAGCTTTTTGCTATCGAAGACGATGCCCTTTTCTTGCAGCAGCTTGCCGAATTTGGTGGTCGTGTTGAAGGTCTTGTGCTTGTGGCAAAGCACCAAAATGGTCGAATTCAAGGGGTTGGCCACGTATTTTTCAAGGTCCTTCAAGTCCTTCATTTCCTGCGCCTCTTTCACGATGACGACTGAGTGCTGCGCCATCATGGGATAGCGGCGGGCGTTGTCAATGACGGCGAGGTAGTCAACGTCACGGCCATAAAGCACTACTTGGTTAAAGGAGCGCTCGCTTTCCGAGATGGCGTTTTTTTCGATATAGTCCGAAATGGCGTCAATGAAATAAGGCTCGCTGCCGTGCAGAAAGTAAACGGGTTGGAAGTTCTTCTTTTTTAGGTCGCCTAAAATTTGCTGGTAGGTCAATGCTCCGTAGTGTTTGTGGCCGCCCAATTTATTGGGCAGGCCGAATTCTACTTTCGGCCTGCCCAATAAATTGGGCGGCCACAATGCTCAATAGTTCTGCTGAAAAAACGCCTTGTAGCCGTTCAAGGACTTGGTCCTGACCACCGTTTCGTAGTTGGATTTTGAGACAGGGAAATTGTCCTTCGTCATGCCCATCTGCATGAAATCTGGGCGGTTGGTTTTTAGCCCGTTGTGAAAGGCCATGGCCTGCGCCTTGTTGGCAAAGCCAGTGATGTAAATGAGCGGCACATCCTTCAGGTCGCCGTCCACTTGAATCTGGGTGATTTTCAGCTTTTCGTTTGGATGGTACTTCCAGATGTACTTGGTAATGCTGGTGCGGAGTTCCTGCAAGTCGTTGGGACGATTGGCCAGTAGGAAAAAGTAATTATGCTCTTCGTTGGCATTGGCTACGTAGCCGCCTTTTTGGGTAAGCTGGTCTTGTGCCGACAAGGCTGTGGTCAGCATAAAAAACATCAATGTCAATGGGATGAAAAACTTGCGCATGGTGAAATGATTTTTAAAAAGCCCGAAGACCTATCCCAATTACTTGGGACAGGCTTCGAGTTTCTAACCAAAAAAATGTATCTTGAATTGTCCGAAAGGCTTTTTAAGCCATTTTCAAACTTGCTCGTGGTTGGTCGTTTTCGCTTGGATAGCCTTTTTGATGGACTATGAAAATAAGACGCCAAAATTAGCCAAAATCTCACTTTCAAAGCCACTTTATTAGAATTTTAAGAATGCAGCAGTTTTTTTCCCTAAAACCTATACTTTGGCAGCTGAAATTCTTCCCTAACTTGTACGTGAATATCTGCTGAACCAAATTTGGCGTGTAAGCGAAAGGCAGTCCCAACAGTTTGCTCCGCAACACACGTAATAAGCAACTTTTAGCGTGACCTTGAACAACGAGCACCCGGATGAATATATACTTGGTTTGCTTCCTACCCGTGACGGGGAGGCCATGGAACTGATGTTCCGAAAGTATTATGCTTTCTTGTGCCTGACCATCGCACGGGTGTTGAAGGATGAGCATACCTCCGAAGACCTTGCACAGGAGGTACTGATGGAAGTCTGGCGCAGGCGGGCAAATATCAACGTGAATACTTCGCTCCGGGCCTATTTGCGCAGGGCCGCCGTGAACAGAACACTCAATTATATCCGTGACCGCAAAATCAAATGGGACGACGAAGACAAACTGACCATGATGGCCAGCAATGCAACCGGAGTGGCAAGGGAATTGGAAGGGCAGGACTTGGAAAAGACCATTCATGCTGCCATTGACCAGCTCCCTGACCGATGCAGGCTCGTTTTCACCCTAAGCCGTTTTGAGGAAATGAGCAACCAGCAAATTGCTGATGAGCTTGAAATCTCCATCAAGACGGTGGAAAACCAGATGACCAAGGCACTTCGGCTTTTGAAGGAAGCAATATCACCATACTTGAAGGAAGGTTGAGCAGCTTCGTCGGCTAACTTGCATTTTGGCTCAAAAAAAATAAGGAAATTGGCTTCGCAAATGGGGGTGCTTCAGCTAAACCGTGTCTCCAACAGCGAATCAGATGAAATGAGGCTTGTCGCCAGAAAAAAGCTTGAGCCTGGCGGCTAAAATATAAATACGCAAATGGACTTGAAGGATAATAAAGACTGGCAGATGTGGAATAGCAACCAAAGTGAAATGTCCGAGGGACTGCTGAGAAAGCTATGGAATGCCAGCAGCAACTATAAAGCAAGCTACCAGCCAGATGTGGAGGCAGGGTTTGCGGCATTTCAGCAGCGCATGGGCCAGGAATCGCCTTCGGGCAATGTCGTGAAAATGAGGCCCCGCCCTAATTATTTGCTCAGGATTGCCGCAGGTTTGGCCATCCTGGCCATCGGCATACTTGTTTTCAAAAGCCAGCTTGGCTCCAGCGACAAAATACAAGCCCTTGTAACACCTACCGATTCCACCTTGCAAAGCAACTTACCCGATGGCAGCAGCATCGAACTGAACCGTTCCAGCGAACTTAGCTTCAAGTCCAAATTTGCTGAAAAAGAAAGGCGGGTGAGCTTAAAAGGGGAAGCTTTCTTTCAGGTGCTACAGGATGAGAAAAGGCCGTTCATCATTGAAACAGAGGCGGGTCAGGTACAGGTGCTTGGTACATCCTTCAACGTCCGTGCTTATCCCAAGGAAGCCATCTTTGAAGTTTATGTTGCCTCCGGCAAAGTTCGGGTAACGGTTGAAGGCACCAGCCAGCCAATTGAACTGGTAAAAGGAGCCTTCTTTCGGCTTGACAAATCCACCAATAAGGCAGTCACTGGTGTTGACGTTGCAGGAGTTCCTGCTGCTTGGCATACGGGTGTGCTCAGCTTCAAAGGTCAATCCATTCCTTCAGTTTTGGAGGGCATGGAGCGGCTTTATGGCGTTCAATTTGATAACATAACCAGCCAAAACCCCGATTGCCTTCAGACCCTTACCGTGCAGGAAGGAAAGCTGGAAGAAGCCATCGCAGCGTTGAAAGTTTCCTGCCCCAAGTTGCGTTTTGAGGAAAAATCGAACGGGGACTATACGGTGAGCGGCGCTTGCTGTGAGTGATTGAAAAATAGAAGCTGACGCCAAAAAATGGCCCAACGGAAATTATGCCGTTGGGCCATTTTTATTTCTACCTCCCAACTTACAACGCAGGAATCAACGTCTTTTGAAATGTATGGGTTAATTTTGGTTTCTATTTTCTTTTTCAGGACAATCTGAGGTGAATTTAGCCCACTAAATCTACCATTATCTCGGTTTCATCCTTTCAAGAAATTGGCTTCATATTCAGTAATCGCCAAGGGGCTTATGGGTAAAAAATACCTTTTGCTGAGCTTTTTGATGTCCATCGCCATTGCTGCCAATGGCCAATCGCCGCTTGACGACCGTGTCAGCCTGGATGCCAAGAACCAGCCTTTGATTGAGGTATTGTACAGCCTGATAGACCAAGGTGCCAGACTTTCCTTCAACAACAATATTTTACCAGCAGGAAAAAGGGTCACTGCCAAATTCACTGAGGAACGACTGGCCAAGGTTCTGCCCATACTGCTCGAAAGCACTGACCTAAGTTTTGAGGTGGTTGGCTCACAAATCGTCATCGTGCGCAAGGCGATAGCGCCAGCGCCCAAGCAAAGGTTTACCATCAATGGTTTCGTGATTGATGCCGAATCGGGCGAGCATATCATGAACGCCATTATTTTCGATGAAAAAAAAGGGGCAGGAACCTATACCAACGAATACGGGCACTACAGCCTTACCCTAAAGGAAGGCCCTGTCAGCTTAGTCGTTTCAAGCCTCGGCTATGAAAACGACACCTTCAATTTAACACTCAGCGCCAATCAGAAACTGGAAATCAAGCTTATGCCACATATTATGGCCGAGGTGGTGGTTGCCTATTTCAACGATTCTTCCTTGCTGAAATCCAATTTTGGAGGCTTTGAGCTTAACCTTGAGCAGGCTAACAAGCTACCAACCTTGGGAGGCGAAACCGATGTGCTCCGAGTCGGCTATACTTTGCCTGGCATACAGACGGGGGCCGATGGCTTTGGTGGCATCTCGGTGCGGGGGGGCGATATTGACCAAAACCAGTTCCTTTTGGATGGGGTGCCCATCTACAATGCCAGCCACGGGCTGGGTATCTACTCCATATACAATTCGGCAGCTGTGCGCAATGCCAAGATACTCAAGGGCAGTTTTCCGGCCCAATATGGTGGCAGAATCTCCTCTATTTGGGACATACAAACCAAAGAGGGCAACATGAACCAACTGCAAGGCGAAATGGAACTTGGCCCCGGTTCAGTGCAACTGACTCTGGAAGGCCCTTTTACCAAAGGGAAAGGCTCTTGGTTCTTATCTGGAAGAAGGTCGCTTTTTGACTTGTACAGCGATGTCATTTCAAAGAAAATCCGGAATTCAAACGGTTTGACAGGAAGGCTGAACTACGTTTTTCAAGACCTCAATGCGAAAGCCAATTTCAAAATATCGCAGAAAGACCGTTTGTTTCTCAGTGTTTATAGGGGCAACGACAATTTTTTAGACAAATCCCGCCAAGAATTTGCGTACCAGGATGACAGTACGCTACTCGTTCTTGCGAATGAAAAATTGGTGAGATTTGGGAACAACCTGGCTGCCCTTCGCTGGAACCACCTCCTCAACGACAAGATATTTGCCAATATCACCGCCACTTATAGCAACTATTATTATAAAGCAGAAGACTTGGTTGACCTTGACCTGTTGGACAACAACGGCAGCATAGAGCGGAATGTCTTTTTCCAAAAATACCAATCAAGCATCAGCGAATATGGGCTAAAAGCTGACTTTGATTACACTTCCTTCGGGCGGCATCGGTTTAGGTTCGGCACCAGCATTGTCCGGCACCAGTTCCAGCCAGGGGTCATCACCTTTGACAGCCTGTCAGTTTTGAATCAAGAGACAAGGGACACGATAGGTGCCTACCAAAAGACGCCACTTACTTCCAATGAATTTGACGTTTATGTTCAGGATGAAATTAAGTTTGGCAGCGGCTTTTCAGCAAATATTGGCCTTCGTGCCTCCGCCCTTAGGGTAAATGAAAATACGCTTCATGCGCTCCAACCAAGGGTGCTTTTTCAACTTTTTGAAGGAAATTGGATATCTTACAGCCTTTCGGCCACCCGAAATGCGCAGTTCCTGCACTTGTTAAGCCCATCCAATATCGGGCTGCCAAAAGACCTTTGGGTGAGTGCCACCAAGGCTGCACCCCCACAAACAGCCTGGCATTTCTCGGCTGGCACCCATATAAAGCCGAAATCGTGGCTTTCATTGGACATTGAAGCCTACTATAAGTTGTTCGACAACGTGATTTATTTTCAAGGGAACACCCTGGAGAGCATCAATGCTACTAACTGGCAGGAAGAAATAGCACTGGGCAAAGGCTGGGCCTACGGCGCTGAACTGCTGCTCAAGGTGGAACGGGGCAAAACAGGTGGCTGGATTTCTTATACCTATGGCCGTTCTGAACGACTGTTCAACTCAAAAACAGGCCTGACCGTGAACAACGGGAGAAAATTCCCAATACGCCTCGACAGGCGCCACAATTTTAACCTTCAATTGATTCATAAGCTCGGTAAACGTTGGGATTTCTCCGCTGGATTTGTTTTCGCAAGTGGTACAGCCTATACCTTTCCATCCCAATTGTACGAAATCACACAATCAGATGGCGGCGCTCCAACCGAAATCGTCCAGACCATCAGCGTGATAACCGACCTGAACGATAGAAGAATCAGGTTCTATAACAGGCTGGACTTCTCGTTCAACCACCAATTTTTTGTCAGAAGCGTAAAGCATACCTTGAAACTCGGCATTTACAATGCCTACGGGCGCAAGAACCCAGCGTATTATACCCTTCGGGACAAGGTTGATGATAATGGCGTTTTGGAACGGCAAACCGTTGAAGTGACCTTGCTGCGCTTCTTTCCCACCTTGCGTTATATCCTGGAATTCAAGTAAAACCAGCATGTTTTTCAGCCAATTGGCAAAATTGGCGCTTCAATTTGAATTAAATCTAAATAAACTTACAAAGTCAGGTAGATACATTAGTTTTGCAGTCAAATAACCAAGGTTCTTGAGGTTTCTGGTTTCAAGTTTCACAGGAGCGTCTGCTGCAATCATTTTTGTAGTCGGTTGTTTGGCAAATCCACTGTTTCAAAAATGCGATTTGTTTGAAATTGACCCAGCAACTCCGTGAAACCTTAAACTTGAAACCTCCACAAACCATTCTTCAAAGGCTTCCATGCAAAAATCAGCCGTCATAATCGCCGATGCGCACTACCTGACCAGGGTTGGGCTACGTCATATTTTGGCGGAAATTCCATTTTGTGAACTCGTGGGCGAAGCAAGCTCCGAGCAACAACTGCTCAACAAGCTCAAGGCCACACAGGCCGACATCGTGGTACTGGACTACAACCAGCCCGGAAAGTTTTCCACGGAAACGGTTGAAAAAGTGCGTCAGGCCTCGCCCAACGCCCGGCTCCTCATCATCAGCGGAGACGATGACAAAAAGACCATCTACCAAGTGCTCGAAAGTGGCGTGAACAGCTTCCTCTCCAAGCACTGCGGCGAAAAGGAAATCTTGGATGCCGTGGAAGCCACCGCCCGCAATGAGAAATTCTACTGCACCAACGTCCTCAACCACCTGCTCGAAAAGTCGTTCCCGAAGGAGGCCGACTGCTCCCCCACCCCATTGTCGCCCCGTGAAGTGGACATTGTGCGGCTCGTGGCCAATGGCCTCATTGCCAAGGAAATAGCGGGAAAGCTCAATCTTAGCACACATACCGTTTATACCCACCGTAAGAATATCATGAAAAAACTCAGGCTCGGAAGCGTCTCTGAGCTGGTGCGCTATGCGCTGAACGAAGGCATTGTTTGACCTGCCAACAGCAATTTTTTTGGTAGAACAGACAGAGTTGCGGTGAATCTTTCCTCAGAAAATCGTCAGCTTCTCCACCCAGCGGCCCTTTGCATCCACCAATTCCACCCAATAAAGGCCGGGTGGCCAATCCCCAATTGCTATTCTTAAGCTTTGCTCCTGTACCTTGTCCTTCACATAAAACAGGCGACCATTCAAGTCATGGATTTTAATGGAAAACGGCGCTGCATCTTGCGCAATTTCAACTTGCACAAGCTCTTTGGCGGGATTGGGAAAAAGCTTGAATTGACCACTTTTCACCGCTGATGTAGAAGAAACTGGGTCGCAACTTCCACCCGAAATTTGCCCATCCATCCAAGCCAAACGGGCGGCGAGGTAGTCCTTGCGGGCGGCCACGTTCCCGTCAAAATCTGCATAACCCAGTTCTGGCCAGCGCTGAAAGTTGCGGGCAGCTGCCTCCCCTATGAGCAGGTGCAATGAGTCCACCATTTGCAGGAAAGCACTGGTCTTCCAGACGCCCTCCCGTAGTTCTTGCCATCGGCAATGGCGCTGCTGTAAAAACACGGAGTCGCTGTGCATAATTCTCCACCAATCAGGGAAAGGCCAGCCGGTATGCGTTAGCTCCCACACCCAGCCCTCCACGCAGCAATAGCCACGGTCGTAGTCCCATGCCGGGCCGATTTTGAGCTTGCCGCCCTTGCTATCCTTGTCTTTGTACATGAACGTGCTGCGCCCGTAGCTATCGTAATTGGTGCTGAACTCATTGACGAACATGAAGTCTAGGAACGTGCTTTCGTCTATGTATTTGCGGTAGCCAAGTGCGGGGTCGGCAAAGTTCGGCTCGTGCAGGCTCTGCTCAAAGCTATCCACGTAGGCATGGATATAAGCAGCCTGCATCGGGTGTATTTCCCACCTGAACGGCGTCACGTACTTGAACTCCACGGGCAGGTTGTTTGTGGCATAATTGATGGGCAGGTATTGGGAGTACCAGTCGCCGGGTGCGCCATTGATGTTCATTTCTATGATATAACCGCCTGTCAGCTCATCGCCCGTAGTGTCTTGTGGGTTGAGCTTCGCAATGTCCACCCGGTTCTTGTCCCGCTTCACCTTTTCCGTGAGGGTATAGACGCCGACGTAATCGCCATCCACGAACACCTCGCAGTACATGGTGCGGGGGGCATAGCGGCCCATCCGCCGGGCGAACTCATACGCTACGGCATTGCTCATCAGTGTGGGGTCGAGGTATTCGGCCTTTAAAATCCAGTCGTTTTCCGAAGGGAGGCCAAGCAGCATGGTGTCATATTCCAGCCCCATAGAATCCACAAGGTCGAAATCGAAGTTCTTTTTGGGGTAAGATGGGCCAGTAAAACCTTGCAGTTCCACCATTATTTTACTGGCAAATGCATAACTCGTGTCGGCCAAATAATTCATCTCGCCATTGCCCCTGTTGATGATTTTCAAGTCGGCCATCACCTTCGGTTCGTTCGGGATGGTCTGGCCGCCCGTCTCTATTTTGACGAGGGGCAAACGAGTGCCCGGAAAAACGAACGGCCCCGGTGCAGCCACATCAAAGGTCAGGCTCCAGTCCTTCATGTAGCCGACATCCGCAAAGGCATAGGTATCGTACAGCAGGATTTGCCAAGTACCGTTGGGGTTTTGGCCATTGTTCACGTTGCCCATGCCGCCCATTGGCCGGAAAGTACCCGTAAACGGCGCACCGTATAAGTAGATATACTCCGGTGCATCATCCCGAAGGCAGGTATTCACCCACCCGTCGCCGTCGCCACCAACGCCAGCGAAGAGCAGGAACGCCGTGCCATCGGGGGCAATCAGGCGCACGTCCATGTCGCTGTTCCAGGTGTGGTCCATGTTCAGGCAGACCTGTACGAGGCCAAAGTCAGTATTGATGACATCGGGAAGGCCACTGACCTCCAACGAAAAAGCTATCGAGTTGCCATCGTCTGGCACGGATTGCTCAACGGTGGCAGTGAAAGTTTGAGATATAAGGATGAATTGCGCAAGCAGGAAAAGGAAGGTAAGTATGTTTCGTTTTGTTGAATTCATGGGGGCAAATGTAGTGGAAATGGAGATGTTGGTATGTCTTGGTTCTGACGGTTGTCTTCATGTCCATTAAAGTAACACCATAGCCTTGACCACCCCCGCCTCCGGGTCGAGCCAGCTATCGAACTGGCCAATCATTTCTTCAAAACCGACGGTGTGCGTCACAAAATGATCCGTTGGAAACTGCCCAGTTTTCAAGACAGCAATCACTCGCTCGAAATCTTCCAGGGTGGCGTTGCGGCTGCACATAATCGTGCTTTCTTTTGCGTGGATGGCCGGGTGGAGGAAAGTCAAATCACCCTTGGAGAGGCCCACCAGCACGTACCTTCCACCATGCGCCATGAAACCCGGCCCGCTCTCCAAGGCTTGTTTATTGCCTGTGGCATCAAACACGGCGGTAGCCATTTCCCCGTTGGTGATGTCGGCGACGGCGGCCACAGTGTCGTCGCTGGTGTTGACGGTGAAGCCCACCCCGATTTTATCCTTGGCAAATTGGAGCCGCTGCTCCACCCTATCCACCGCAATGACTGTTGCTCCCTGCGCCTGTGCCAAGCGCATGATGCCCAGCCCGATGGGGCCGCAACCCATCACCACCACCTGCTCGCCCGCCTCCACCGCCGCCCGCCGTAGGGCATGTGCGCCAATGGCCAACGGCTCTATGATGGCCAATTCCCGGTAACTGAGTTCGTTGACGGGCAGCAGCAAACTGACTGGCACGGCCAACTGCTCCTGCATCCCGCCGTCCACATGCACCCCCAGCACCTGCATCTGTGTGCAGCAGTTGGTCTTGCCCCGACGGCAGGCGATGCAGTGGCCGCAGCTTAGGTACGGCATCACCACTACCCTATCGCCGGGCCGCACGTTGCCGACCTCACTGCCCACTGCCAGTACCGCTGCCCCCAGCTCATGCCCCAAGATGCGGGGATAACTGAAATAGGCTTGGTTGCCAGCATAAGCATGAAGGTCGGTACCACAGATGCCAATGGCCTTGATTTGCAGCAGCGCCTCGTTTTCACCGATGCTTGGCGGTGCCTTTTCTTGCAATTGGAAATGATGCGGAGATTGGCAGGTGATGTATTTCATGGTGCGAAAGTGGCTTGGGTTCTTCGATTTGAAGGGGAATAAGTGATTGGTTTTTAAGACAGTACCTCTTTACTTGTTCCCACTACCATTTCGTCTCCGACGATTTATCCCTTTGGGAAAGTAAGCGCCGATTGCCAATCTTACGCCTGTCAGAGACAGGCTGATATCCGGTTCAAGTCTGAAGACTATGAACCAGCGTTATTGGGAAGACCCTGTGCCAGCAGTTAATGAAAACGTCGGCAGGGTTGCGAACCCTGCCGACGTTATGAACAGCACTTGCCTTCGTTCAAGAATATAATTGCAAGAAGGCGTTCTTTGAGTTGTCCGATGGTCTCTGTCCGGTACAATTGTTCGAGGGCATCCTTGGGATAGGTCGTGTCAATCTTGTTCGCCATCTTTTTGACCGAAAATAAAAAAAACTCAACTAATCGTTCAAGCAACTAACGACAAGATTTATGGAAATAAGCTGACACCCTTTTCTTTGTAAGAAAAGTCGATATAGAACATTGAGGCAGGACAGTTTCTAATTTTTCAATTTCATTGGCTGATATGAGGTTTCTGCCCAAATCCAGCGAGGTCAGGCTTTTCAGTTTCCCGATGCTTTCCGGCAGGCTGCTCAATCCGTTGCCCCTCAAATCCAGCGAGGTCAGGCTTTTCAGTATCCCGATGCTTTACGGCAGGCTGCTCAAATGTTATACGAACAGAGGCTGGTTGGTCAGG
>JANPLH010000186.1:0-4076 GCA_031426435.1 Saprospiraceae bacterium
GGATGCACCAAATCGTGTGCATCCCCGCTCTGCATCTATATGCTATGCGAAGCAGCATATCTATGGGCAAATAACAGGAAGGATTAATGGGAATATGCCGAAAAGCTAACGTGCAGCCCTGGCGAGGCGAAACCCGCAGTCGCTGTACCTGTAGCCGGGGCTGTAGCCGTCACGGCTGGCGTAACGCAGGCGGGCTGGTATGAGGCCCCAGCTACCACCCCGAAGGACACGGTAGGAGCCAGTATTTGGGCCAGTAGGATTGGTCTGAGCCGTGGAAGGATAGTCAGCTTTCCAGTCCCAGCACCATTCCCAGACGTTGCCGCTCATATCGTTCAGACCGAGTGAATTGGGTCGGAAGGAACGAACTGGCGCTGTGTATTCGTAACCGTCAGTGCTGCCAGTTCCGTTCGCATACGTTGAAATGCTGCTTTCGGAATTGGTACCCGCCCATTTTTCATCCTTGCCACGGCTGCGGGCGGCGAACTCCCACTCAGCTTCTGTCGGAAGACGGTAGCCGTCGGCGCTCCAGTTGGCCGTGACATTGGCACCAGAAATTGTATAGACCTTTTGTAGCCCATCCTGCTCGCTGCGCCAGTTGCAATAAGCGACTGCATCGTTCCATGAGACGTGAATGACAGGGTGGTTGTATTCATTGGTGGGCCGAACTTTGCCAGTGGTGTCGCATTTCCAGTTGACCCCGGGAGTTAGTTTCCATTCTGTTCCATTCCAAATATAACTGCCACCATTTTCGTCGGCATCGGTCTGGTAACCCGTAGCGGTGATGAAGCGGCCAAATTCCTCGATAGTTTCTTCCGTAATCTTTAGGTTAAAATCGCTGACGGTAACGGAGTGGATGGGTTTTTCATCGCTGTCGCCTTCGTTGCTGCCCATTTGGAAGGGGCCGCCTTGTATGCGGACGAAGGTGGGAAGGTCATCATCGGCTGAAATCGTGGCGAAACCAATTCCAAGGCTGTTCAACACAGCTTGATGCTGGCAGTCTGGGAACATGTCCAAGTGTTTTTGAAGGTTTTCTTTTGAGAAATCGGACTGAATGCTCAACCAGTTTTGCTGGTCCGGTGTAAGCACAATAGGGTCGTTACAGGCATTTTTATAGACGAAAACAAAATCCCCGCCTGGCTCATTTTTACTGGAAAAAGAACCGCCTTCTGGCTCTGGAAAGTCCACGTCGTCGAGGTAGCTCCGGATATTCTTTTTGCGGAGTACGCCTTTTTCCGCTCCTTCCCGTAGGGCTGTGAGCCACTGCTTGGCAAACCTGGATTTGGCAGGGGTGCGTTGCTCACGGTTACCAGAAGTAAAATACAGTCGACAACTGTAAGCCAAGGCATTTTTTACCACAGCTTTACAATCGGTAATATCCCAAGGTAGTTCTTGAGGTTCATTTTTCCAGCGGTCACCAAAAGCGCCAGAATAACAAGCATCTAATGATAATAAGACATGGTTGCAAGGACTGGCCGTGATATAACTTCCGAGGTCGTCGTAACTAATCCAGGAAGCACCATAGGTGTCCTGCAATCTGCCATCCGCAGGGATGAGGTAGCCCCGGTCAGTATCTTTATTGAAATGTCCGTGTGAGGAAAAGAAGAAAAATACCTGGTCGTCTGGACCGTAGTTCCTTTTGTTCACCTCCACGATTTTGTCAAAAACCTGTTGTTTATTAGGGTTTGGGATAAGCTCCACCTTGAAGCCATAATTAGTCTCAAGTTCAGCAGCGATGGACTTGGCCTCGCCTTCTGTTTCTGGAAGTTTGTCCCAACCGTTTTGAAAGGTGGTAACGTAGAAGAAAAAGGCGTAGTCCTTGCCGCAGCGAGCGGGGTTTTGGGCGCTTAGGCTGGTGGCAAAAGCGGCTACGAGGAGGAATGCAAGAAAATGTAAGGCCTTCATGTTGGGTAGTGTTAGGATATATCGGGTAAAGATATAAAAATGGGGGTGGTTCCATGAAGTGGGCAGAATGTTTGTTTTGTCATATTCAATAGGTATCCACATACTTGCATGGACGGCATCTGAATTGTCTATTATTACCCCCATGCCTTCATCATTTCCGACCGCTTGACGTCATCCAAGATGAAAACGTACTTCATGGTAGTCCTGATGGATTTGTGCCCCAGCATTTTTTGCAAAACTTCAATCCGTATACCCCTTTTCAAGGACAGGATAGCAAAAATGCGTCTTGCTGCATAGGTTGCGAGGACTCGATGCTTTTGGTTGGCTACATCATTGCGTTTGGTGCCTGAGTCCTGAAAGGGTTTATCGTGGAGGCTCTTGGAATGGTTATCCTGCTTTCTTGTATTCTTCTACATCACTGACTTCCGTCCTGACTAGAAGGCGCTGCCGGAAACCAAGACCGGTGTATAGGCTTGACACCAAACTGAAAAAAGACAGTGGCTTCTATATTATCGTACAACAGTAACGAAATTGTCAATCCCATCTCCCCTCCCCCTTAGACAAGCTAAACCTGCCTGCACCAAGCATGGCTACCGCCAAGCCACCAAACATCAGCACGGCGTTCAGTTCTATTTGCCAACCGCCGTAGTCGTTGCGTGCAAAGGCGATGTCTCGGTGTGCAACGAGGATGGTCATCAACATGTTGATGGCCATGATTAGCCCTGCCGGGCGGCTCCATTTGCCCACGATGATGAGCAGCGGTGCCACAAATTCGCCGATATAGGTGCCATAAGCCAACCAGCCCGGTAGTCCGGCAGCTTCTACCATGCCGACTGTGCCAGCGATGCCGCTCTCAATTTTACCGAGGCCGTGAAGAAATAGGACGAGGCCTACGCCAACACGAAGCATCAATTTTCCCCCATCGGGGTGGTCCAGAAATTTGTGTTCCATCATAATTGATTAGTTTTTACAGCGATTTTCTAAATTTCTTCCAATTCCGGCTCGTCGA
Organism: Saprospiraceae bacterium; assembly: GCA_031426435.1. Taxonomy (GTDB): domain Bacteria; phylum Bacteroidota; class Bacteroidia; order Chitinophagales; family Saprospiraceae; genus UBA6168. The sequence goes on from JANPLH010000186.1 coordinate 2,912, forward strand.
ATTCCACTTTATCATGCGATGCTTTCCTTTAACCTCCCCACCACCCAATCCACGAACTTCGCCACATCCGCTTCTACGGGCGAATACGGTCCCGGCACGTAGCTGCTCGATTCGACGCCCTTGAAATTGTTTTCGCAGAGCGCCCAATCCTGTTCCCCGGTTATTTTCCAAAATTCAACGAGGCGGTCGAGGTGGTAGTGCCGGCCTTCCACGGCGTCACCGTCCACGAGCCAAGTGAGGTCGAGCATGGTACGGTCGGGGGCGAGGGCGGTGAGGCGCATGGTCCAGACGTAGTCGCTGACGGCGTCGCACCAGAAATTGGGGAGGGTAACGAGGCCGACCACTCCAGCGTCGTAGTCCCTGTGCTGCCCCATCGGTATGGCGATGGCTTGCCCGTCGAGGGAGTAGCTCTGCACACCAGGGCGCAATGGGTAGCGCACTCCAAAATGGAAGCTATCTCCTTGAAAATCAACGGTTTCCACGGCCAGCCCTTTTTCTCGCCAAGCCACTTGCCGCTCGGCGAGCACTTCCTCTACCGGCTCCCGCATATTGGCCCCGATGACGGCGCTGCAATACTCTGGGTGCGCCGGGCCGCAATGGTAGCACTCCCGAAAGTTCTCGGCGATGAGCTTCCAGTTGGTGCGCAGGTCATAGCGGACTTGGTGTGCCACCTTGGCCCGGTGCAGTTGGAAAGGGCTGAGGAAGCGGTCATAGTCCTTGCGCAGCACTTCGAAATCGGGCGGGTTTTGCGCAAGCGAAACAAAGATGAGGCCGCCCGCCACCTGAACGTTTACAGGGTGCAGCCCATGCGTTGATTTATCAAAATCGTCGGGCATGAGGCGGGCCTTGAACAAGGTGCCGTCCGGCTCGAAAACCCATTGGTGATAAGGACAAACGAGCTTGGGAGCATGGCCTTTTTCCTCCAGACAAATCAGTGACCCACGGTGGCGGCAGGAGTTGTGATGGGCGTGAATTTCGCCATTTTTATCTCGAATTATGATGATATTGTTGTTGCGAAGCTGGTAGGTGAAGTAATCGCCGGGCTTGGGAATTTGTGCCACGGTGCCTGTAAAGAGCCAGTATTTGCTCCAAATGGCCTTCCATTCGGCCTCGTAAACAGTTGCATCGGTGTAAAAAGGCTGCTCCAAGCTGTGGCCGGAACGGT
>JANPLH010000187.1:0-13256 GCA_031426435.1 Saprospiraceae bacterium
AGAGCTTCATTTCCAACTTGGTTTGTTTTGTAAAATCGCATGGTGGTTCGGATCTCTGAATCTAGCATATCTATCTCATCTAACTCAAACAAGGCTATGATTTTATACAGCCTCATAATTCTTTGAATATCTATTCTTCCACTTGTTTTCATGGTTTTGGAAATATGGTCAACCCATTTAATGCAATTTCTATAGTCTTTGACAAGGAAATACACTGTTGCAATATTGCCAGCCAATGCTATGTTTCTTTTTAAGCCAAATTTATTCATTCCATCAATAATTTCTGGAAGTAGCTTATGAGCATCAATAAACTCATTTTTATTTAAATGATACAATAGTTTTGAAAGAGAAAGGTATCGAAATATCATTTTCTGGTTATGAAGGTTACCACTTGGTTTTTCATTCTTTAGCCGTTCATACCAAAGGTGCGCCTCCTCTTTTCTGTCTTCTAACTTGTAGCAGTAATTTACTAAATTTGAGACTTCGTTTATATAACGATGAAATTCTTCTTCTCTCAACGTTGTAAAATTTTCCCACCAATCTACAGCCTTTGTAGAAAAAAAATAAGCCTTCTCAAGGTCTCCTATCAAGCTAAAATAAATCATGTTGCACTGGTAAAACCTTCGAATTGATTGAGGTGAATAAGGTTGGTTTTTTTCTTCAAGAAGATTTAATGGTACTCTTTGTTTTAGTAACTCTATTTGTTCTGAGCTACTTAGACTGGAATTATGCTGGGGAATTAGTTGTAACCGATAATACAAATCCAAATACCTCAACTCCTCATCAATCGCCTTCAGCGTCCGTTCCCGTTCCTCGTTCAGCTTTTCAATATGCTCCAACTGCACCTTCGCCCGCCTATCAAACAGCGAAACCTGCTCCTCCCTGTTGATTTCCAGCAGGGTGAACTGGTCTTCCAGTTCGGCTGCCATGGCCTTGGCTTCCGAGATGCGCTCGGTGCTCTGGTCGTAGAGGCCCCTCTCGTAGAGGTAGCGGGCATCCATGAGGCGCTCCTTTACTTGGGCGGCCTTGGAGCTTTGGCTGCGGTAGTCCCTCATGCTGCGCAGGATGGCCTCATAGAGGTATGCCTTGTCGGAGGAGAGGTTGGCGGCGAAACGCTTTTTAAGCGGCTCTTCCATGTATTCCTCCATGTCGTTGATGGCGTCGAAGAGGTTGAGGTAGCGGCTGTCAGTGCGGCCACTTTTCTTGGCGTCCAGCACGAAGTAGCGTTTCTCCGATTTGGACATGGCTTGGATGAGATGGAATAGGTCTTCTTTGCTGCGCATAGTTGTTTGCCCTGCCCCTGACCCCCTAAAGGGGAACCTAACCATTTAAGCCCTGCTTGGGTGGCCAGGAGGTTGATAAATCGGCCCAAAAATGAGAAAAGAAAACTTTTTTCAAAAATTTTTAGGCGCTTGGAAACTCCAACTTGATAGAGTGCGTGGTAGGGCTTTTTTACCATCTTAAAGTTCAATTTAGCGAATAGCTGTTGTTTAAGTGTTTGAAAAATAATGATTTATGTTAAAATATTTTAATAATCGAGCTACTACTTTTTCAATAAAACAAGAAATTGCCCTCGATAGAAACCCCAACTACACCAAAAAATGGATTGTAGCCCCCTGCGCACCGCCCTACTTTTGTTTCATCAAAAATGATTTAGTCAACGGACGGTCAAGAAAAGAAAGCAATGATAAGATTCCTACAAGGGACAAACCCCAAGGGGGCAAGCATTGAACAAACGTATTCATGGGATTAATTTGTGATGGCGAGTGTTGGGTGATGAGACTTCCACGTAAGACCCTGACCTCAATGGCCCGCCTTTTTTCCTTGCTTTTTTGCAGTGTTTGAAAAACAAAACTAAGAACAAACCCTTTAAGGCCGAACTCATTGGAGCGGTTATAAGTAGTTATTTTCTGTTGACGGGTTTACCCGGAGCAATTGGTGGTAAACCCTTTTTTGAGACTTCTATTTCCTTGAATTATACCCGGCAGAAGTGCCAGGAGCATTAAACTAAATGGGTGAAAACTACCCCCCTCGGCGAGGAAGCACAGCCCGGAAACAACTTCTGGTAAAGGCTTCAAAAGCTGGTGAGCGTCCAAATGGAATTCCCTTAAACCGGAAGGCACCAATACCCCTAAGCTCATCGGCCAAAAAGGGCGCTTCCTTGCCAATTTTTTGAATTATCGGGTCAACGTTTTGGTGTGCATGGTTGAACGGGGTCTCCCTGAAACCAGAAACATTGAAACCAGAAACCCTCAAGACTAATATTGGGTGTTCTCATAGTGTGTGGGCTACCCCGGCACCAAACGAGGTGCTGGGAGTAGTTTAAAATTTCAGGGCTTGTCGGGCAGTTTGTCCGGCAAGCCCTTTTTTCATGGTCTCATTGCTTCATTGATTCATTGCTTCATTGTTTCATGGATTCATTGCTTCATGGCTTCATGGTTTCATGGTTGTCGTGGTGCGGGCAACAATGAAACCGTGAAGCCATGAATCCATGAATCAATTCAAGTATACCCCAAACGCTTGATTTTCAGCGATTTGTACGTCAATATCTTGAAGCAAGGTGGTGGCGAGGGAGATGCCGAAATAATCCACTTTGACGGGGAAGGACTTATGAGTGCGGTCCACCATCACGGCAATTTCAATCTTTTTGGGCAGGGTATCGAGTAGAGGCTTGCAGGCGTAGAAGATGGTGCGGCCTGTGTTCGCCACGTCGTCCACGACGATAACGACCTTGTTCCGCAGCGCTTCGATGGGCATTTCAAGTTTAATTTCTGAGGAAAGCGGGTCGGCGGGGTTCACCCGGATTTGCGTCAAAGTCATATCCAACTTGGAAATACTTTTCAACTCTGCGAGCAACAGCCGAGCGAAGGCCATGCCCCGGTTATTGATGCCAGCGAATATGAGTTCCTGCTCCTCGCAGTTGTGCTCGAGGATTTCGATGGCCAAGCGCCGTATTTTTTGCCTTATTTGGCGGTCGTCAAGAACTTTCATAAGATGGAAGTAAAAAGTAAAAAGTGCAAAGTAAAAAGTGGGTGTACAGTAGTTGGAGCCACGAATCTCACCAATTTTCACAAATCATCTATGGAAAAAGGCATTCATTTGCCAACCCAGTCACCGACTGCCAACTGACGAACTGCCAACTCATATCAAGCCCCTGCCACCCTCGTCGTTGCAAATAACCGCTTCACGCTGTACCTGCCGCTGCCGTTGACCATCACCAATAGCAGGCCGCCCATGATGGCGAGGTTTTTCATGAACAGTATGCCCTGCATTCGTCGGTAGATTTCTTCACCAGCCACCCCGATTTCTGGGCAAGTGATGCTCATTTCGCAAGAAAATGGCACATGCCAGAAGTCGTGTACGATGAAGGTCACCGGCACCCAATAGAGCAGCAGCAAGAACGCCCCAAGGCTGGAACGGTACCCTGAAAGTATCATCAGCCCGCCCAGCACCAGCACGAAGATGGCACCGTAGAGCAGGAAATCGGGCTGCCATCTCAGTCCGAAAAAATCCATTTTAACCTTCGTTTCCTTGAAAAAAAAGATGGAATCGTACGCTTCGTACAAGAAAATAAAGGACAGTAAAATGCGTCCCAACAGATCGGTAAAGTCTTTCAATTGTTGTTGATTGTGGTGAAGGATTCAAATGGGGCGGCGAAGTTCCGGTTAAAAAATGGATTGTGGGGCTTCCCTGCCAAAAAAACTTGTTTTGGACTGTATTTCGAAAATGGACACCAAACGATTCCTGTGGTCTATTTTGGCAATTCCCATCCGATGGGCAACGAGGTGAAACACTATTCTCTTTTTGTCATTCCAATGGTCTGAAAAAAATACAGCAAACGATTCACGCTAGTCTTCCTACCCAAATGACGATAAAAAAAATATCTCGTTTCTTTTTGATTTAATGAAGAGTTGATATAGTTTTGTCATTCGCACACTTTGAGCTTAAGTTTACTTTTTTGGCAGTCCAGTTGAAAGTATCACAACCCTGAATTCAACCATGTACTTGCCTGACACCACTTGATGGTCGTACTGCCCAGATTCTTTAAACATAGGAATTAATTCAATTAAATGTTTTGTGGCAATATAACCTTGCCACGTCCTTTATATTGAATACTGCATTTATAGTTGGCATATCGTCAACCATAGGTGTTGTTTTAACATTAAACCTTCGAACCAAATGGAAGCAACATTTCTTCAAACCTACCTTTTTGCAGAGGACAGCTCGCCACCTTATATTTCTATGCTATCGCCATGCAATGCCCACTGCTACCTGAGTTAGTGCTTGCTTTTACGATGTGAAAAACTTTGCCATTATTGGGTTCCCTGACCTATGATGGAGGTCGTTTTATGCTTATCACCAAATGATTATTATAATTGAATGGCCAGCGCTGGTATCCCAAAAACAGTAACAGGGCTGGCGATTTAACCTAAAATTTTTCAAAATGAAAACTGCATTTCAAAACTTACTTACCCTTGCTTTACTCATAGCCTTGTTTCCTGCCTGCAACAAAGACCAGCAGGAAGCGGACGACCAGCCACTGCCACAAGCCAAAAACACAGATTTGCCGGGCATGACGTTTCAGTTTGATGAGGCCGAACTGCAAAGGATTTTGCAAAACAATCCCGAAATAACGGACAAGAATGCCATACCCCCTGCCACGATTCCGCTGATTAATTATCCACCTGCTGCAAATACAAGTGTAGATTCACGGGCTGCTTGTGCCCAGGCGCTTTCACCCACTACATTGACAGCTACGCTCAAGCCGGGCCAATCGGTTTCGGAATCCAAGACCGCCTGCCTGGACGGCGCACCGACTAAAGGCGACGTGCTTTTCTGCTTTGACCTGACCGGAAGTATGGGGGGCATCCTCAATAATGTTAAGGCCAACTCCATCAACATCATGAATGCGGTCAGCGCATCCATCTCTGATAGTCATTTTGGGCTGATATCCCATGAGGATTATCCCGGTTTCCATAGCAGTTGCGGGTATTCAGCTACCTATGGCGCAGCTTCCGATTTGCCCTTCTATTTGAATCAGCCTATTACCAGTTCTACCGGGAGTGTGCAAACTGCCATCAATCTCCTTTCCTTAGGAAGCGGTGCGGATGGCCCTGAGAGTTATGAGCGTGCCTTATTTGAGGCATACAGCAATCCTGGCATCGGCTGGCGGACTGGAGCAGCAAGAATCGTCGTGGCATTTTTGGACAATATCCCCCATGATTGCAACCTATTAACGGGGTCAAGCCCTGGCCCAGACGGCATCATTGGCGGTGGCGACGATATTGACATGGACGCCGTCATTGCACAGTTTGCTGCCAATAACATTAAGCTTATTGTGGTGAGCGGAGCAGGTGGGGGAGTCCTCACCACTTGGAATGGTTACGCCTCTGCCACGGGTGGCCAGGCTGTCCAATTAGGAGTGGGCAATATTGCCGACTTGGTAGCCGATTTGATAGAGGAATCTGTTTCCAACATAGCCTCCCTTAGCCTCCAGGCTGACCCGCCTGCTTTTGCCCCTTGGCTGACCTCGGTCGTGCCTGCCGCTCATAACAACATCATGTTGGACCATCAGCAAATGTTCGGTTTTGGCGTCACCTTTACCGTGCCGCTTGGCACTCCTGATGGTGTGTACCAATTCAAAGTGAACCTCGTCGGCGATGGTGCGGTATATGGCGCCCAAACCGTTACCATAACTGTTCTCACGGACAGCGACGGTGACGGATGCACCGACGACCTTGACCCTCACCCCAATTCGAACAAGGCCCCAACCGTAGTCATTGGTGGCTGTAATTCCAATGTTCCAAACCTGTTCGTGACGCAATGCAGCACCATGTCCGACCTGATAGGCGACTGTGCCGCCACCGCCACCAACCACGGCCAGTTCGTGAGCTGCGTTGCAGCACTGACCAATGCCTGGAAGGCGGCAGGTTTAATCACTGGCGCACAGAAAGGCAAAATAATGGCTTGTGCTGGCCAAGCGAACATTCCATGATAGAGCAGTCAGGCTTGGTTTTTAGAAACATGGTTGCGGAGTCAAGTGCTTCCGCAACCATGTTTTCAATTAAAATACAATTGGGGGTTGATTTTTTCCTGATTAATTATTGATTTTATTAAAATTGTTTTTACATTTGAGCCACACTGTTATTCGAGGCAGTGTTTCCATGAAAAGGCAAGACCAAATGAAAACAACAACCCTGAATTAAACCATGTTCTTGCCAATACGCCAGTTCTTTGGCGACTTCTTAACCCAACTTAATAAGCACATAATTTTCTTGATTGAGGCTTAGCAAGGCGGTTTCGCCCTGTTGAATTTAATAAGTCGTGCAATTCCAAATGCTGTGACTGGCTTGATGCCAGCTATCTGCATGTTGTTTATTAATAACCCAACTGCTTGCAGTGGGGATATATCCTTATGTAAACCTTATACCAAATGCAACAACAATTTTCACATCATGGCCTTCTTTATGAAGGCCGTTCTCCACCACCAACCTACATGGTTATTGCATAGCAATGGTTCCAGCATCCAGCTTTGAGTAGTGGTTTGCTATGTAGTAAAACACGCCATTAATTGGGAATGTCACCTTTTAATGGACGTTATTTTATTACCCGTCACCAAATGACTTTATGGCTGTATGGCCAGCTCTGGGTTGCCGAAAACAGTGATAGAGTAGGCGAAATTTAGCATTTGGTTAAGAAATGAACTCGCACAGTTTGAGGACAATCAATTTTAGAACTGCTGAGAGTTGGTTTTTAAACACACCTTAAAATTTTTCAAAATCATGAAAACTTTTTTCAACGTAGTTCTTTTTTGCTTGTTTGCTACACTTGCCTATTCCCAAACCGTGAACATTACGGTTGACTATGGAACCACTGCTAACTGCCAAATTTGTGGTTCACTCGACTTCTCATGTAGCAACGGCTTTGGTGGCTGGAACAATGGGTTGCAGTATTTCAATGACCCCGTTCCGGCTGGCAATGTTGTCACGTCCATAGAGGCCACTCTTTATTACGTGGCAGGTTTTGTTCAAGCTTCATTTTATTTGGACGGTGAATTTCAGGGACCAATTAGCCTAACAAACAATGGCGATGCCTGTGGTCAGTGCTTATTTAGTACCGTCAACATGTCTGGCACTTTTTCATCCTATGTTTATGGCGGTTCCAATGAGTTGCAGGTTGCGGCTGTCAATGGCAATAATTTTCCAAATTGGATTTGCGTGGACAGGGTAGAACTGGAAATCACCTATGAGCCATTCTGCGATGTTTCCGTGGATGCCGGTGCAAACCAAACCGTTTATTTCGGATACCCGCCTGCTGCTACGGCTACTTTGACTGCCACTGTGACGGGCGGTGATCACCCAATCGCCATTTACTGGTACGATGCCCTAAACAACCCCATCGGAAGCGGTACCTCCATCGCAGTAAGCCCACAAACGACTACTACCTACTTGGTCGAAGTCATTGATGCCAATGAATGTGTAGCTACTGATTATGTAACAGTCTGCGTAGTTGACGTTCGCTGTGGCAACAACAATAACAAAGTCCAGCTTTGCCATAGCGATGGTAGCCCCGCACACACCATATGTGTTGGACAGAGCGCGGTAGCTGACCATCTCGCTCACGGCGACCAACTTGGCAGTTGTGAGGAACAGCCTGGCCCATGTGAGGACCTATTTAGGGGTGGTCAGCAACCTGTTAATGTAGTAAATGTTGGAGCTGGTTCAGAGCAGCCAAAAAATGAACCCACTGAAGTGATGAGTTTTAGGCAGACTAGTAATAGCGCTCTAGCCATGAGTGGTGAAGGTATTCGTGCTGGGCAATATGGACTCGCTGTGTTGGAAAATCCATTCTCGGAAAAAGCTACTATCCAGTTCACCTATTTTGAGGACGAGCAGGCATCAGTCAAGGTATTTAATGCCAATGGAAAATTAGTCACCGAATTGTTTAATGGTAGCGTTTTGGCCAATGAAGCTCAACGTCTTATTTTTGACGCATCTTCTTTACCTGCAGGCATCTATTTGTGCCAATTGAGGGCAGGGGGGTACCAAGAAAGTATGAAGTTGGTTAAACTCGTCAACGGAAAGCCATAAAGTACAACATCCTAGATATGAAAACAGGGCTGCTCCTATTTAAAGAGCAGCCCTGTTTTAGCATAATGGCAGTAAAAATCTATGTGTTTTGGCATTTGTGCCAAAGTCTAATACCTGCTTATTTAAAATTCAGCACCCCCACCTTCCCACCCATCACCTGTTTCCGCTCGCCCTTCCAAACAAACTCCCCGTCCAGCCCCTTCGGCAGCATCACAATCGCCTTTGCACCAGCGCCTACCCGCTCCACTTTCACCGAGATTTCACCAAGTGGGTGCGGCATTTTTCCTTCGGCAAACGTCAGGTCTCCTATGTTAGGCTCGATGCGAACCGTGGCGAAGCCCGGTGACCCCGGGTTCACGCCCAGCACCGTGCTCAGGAACTGGTAGTTCGGCGCAGCGCTCCAAGCGTGGCAGTCGCTGCGGGTTGGCTCTGGGTTCTCTGCGAAGGTGGTCAGGCCCATGGCCAGCATGTCCCGCCAGTCGTCGAGTTGAGCGTTGAAGTCGGTGCCCATGCCGTGCTTCTTCAGGGCTTCCAGCAGGTAGAAGCGGAAGTAGAGCGTGGTCTGCGTGATGCTTTTATCGGCCATTATTTTGCGGAGCAAATCGGCTTGTTGCGTCGCTGGCAATGCGTCGGTCAGCACGGCGAGGATGTTGGCGTGTTGGCTGAAACTGGCCTTCGTCGGATTGTCCGCCAGCAGGCCACGGGCAGCGTCCCAGCAGTTGCGGTAGGTAGCCTCCACCAACGAGTTGGCGAGGGCGGTGGCATGGGCTGCGTCCTCTGTTTTACCGAAGGAAAGAAACAAAGCCGCCGCTTGCCGCAGCGTGTAGGCGTACTGCAAGGTCAAAATGGAGGAGCCACCCTTGGCCACGCCCGGCGGTACTCCCCCGATGCGCTCCTCCTCGCTCCAGGGCCAGGCCCAGTCCACGAAATTCCACCACTCGGTAGCGCCCATCATGCCCGTTTCTTTTGACAAACGGCTTTCCTCCCAGGCCAGCACGCCCTCGATGCCGGGCAAGAACCGCCGCACGAAGGCCGTGTCGTTGCGGAGCATCCAATAATCGTAAACCATGCTGACCCAGAACATGGAGTAGGTCGGGATGATTTGCATGTCGTTGCAGGGATAGCGGCTTTGAGTCAGCCCGTCGGGTATGCGGCTGTCGTCGAAGTCTTGGATGGATTTGCGCACCAGCCGGTCGTCGCCGCTGACGTAGAGCGTGATGAGGGCCTGTATGCGGGTGTCGCCGACGTAGCTGAGTTGCTCGTAGTACGGGCAGTCGAAGTAGGTCTCCCCGGCGCAGCGTTGGGCAGTGCGCCAGCCCACTTCCCAGATTTTGGCGTGGCTGGGGTCGCTGCTCTTGAAACTGGCCTTTTCTTCCAGCGGGTAGCCGTAGCTCATGCCATGCAAGTCGTTGATGGTCAAGGGTTCATCCCCCGTTTCGATGTCGAGCTGCAGCCAGCGCCAGGTGCGGAACCACAGCGGTCGAAAGGTTCGCTCCTTGCCGCCATCCGCCGTGAAGCGGTCTTGGATACCCATGATTTCCTTGCCTTCCCACTCGTTGCGGTTGCCTTTTTGGCGGTCTTTGTCGAACAGTGCCTCGGCGTAGGTGAGGGTGATTTTAGCGCCTTTGCCGCCCGTGGTGGTCAGCACGGGGAAGGCGTTCACGAGGATGCCTTGGTCAATGAGGATGCTAATCTTTGAATTCGCCCTGACAATAGTTGGATAGGTGTTCGGCCCTGGCATTGGTAAAAACCTGCCGTCTTTCCCCGTTGCCACCGTTTTTCCAATATTGATTTTCCCTTCGGTAAAAAGCGGGATGCTCCTTGGCACGAGCATCCAGTTGCCATCCGACCCAAGGCCACGGGGCTTCCCGGAGAACCAAAGCTGCTCGGCGTTTTTCCATTTCGAGTCATCAAAACCGGGCTGCTCCCAGCCCCAGGGGTAGCGGCTGGCGTCCACATCGTCGCCGTCCCCGGTCACGAGGTAGGATTGCAGTTTTGCCCGGTCAACGGGGAGCGGGCGGTATGCCTCGTTGCGCAGCACCCGCCAGGTTTTATTGGTGTTCACAAGGTCTTCGGCCTCGGTGTTGCCCTGCAGGATGAAGCCCGTCTGGTAGCTGATTTGGGCGAAGGGGGCGTGTTCCGCAGCGTTCCAGACGATGGCGGCGAGGGTGTTTATCCCCGGTTTTAGTTGCTCTGAAATGTCCACTGTCTCGAAGCTCCAATGCCCACGATCGCCACGGGCAGGGCCGCTGCTCACGGGCTGGCCGTTCACGAAAAGCCGATAACGATTGTCGGCGCTGACGTGGATGGTGAAGCTGGCGGGTACCGTTTTCAGCTCAATTGTTTTCCTGAAATGATAGACGCCGTATTGCACGGGCGACTCGCCGGGGCAGGCGACCCAGCGGGCTTTCCAGAAGTTGTCGAGGATGCGGGGGGATATTTGAGTTGGCAGTTGGCAGTCGGCAGTTGGCAGTTGAGCCAGGAGCAGGATTGCAGGCAGAAGCTTTTTTAGAAATTGGTGCATTTCCTTCAGGTTTTGTTTTTCCCAAAGGTAAACGGAAGGATGGTTTTTCAAGCCCCCCAATTTCGTAATTTCCTAATTTCCTAATTTCTCCAATATCACGTCCCGCACCTTCGCCGATAATTCGTCCACATCGGCCATCGTCAGCCCCGCCGTCTCAATCGGCTTGCTCCAAACGATGCGCACCGTGCCCGGCCAGAGGTCGAGGCCGGGTGTCAGTGGGTCCGAGATTTTCCGCACGCCGAGGATGGTCTGCACGGCGATGGGCTTCTGCGATTCAATGGCGATGCGAAACGCCCCCTTGTGGAACGGCAGCAGCGGGTCAGTGCTGGTGTTGCGGGTGCCTTCAGGGTAGATAAACACGGAGTAGCCCTCCTCCAGCGTCCGGTGCAGGTACTTCATGCTGCTGGAACGGGAGGCCCCACTGGAGCGGTCCACCAGTACGCAAAGCTTTCGCACGATGAAGCCGAAAACAGGCACTTTTACCAACTCCTTTTTTGCCAAAAACTTATAGACGCCGGGGTAGGCACGGGCGTTCATCATAAAATCGAGGGCCGTCTGGTGGTTGCTCACGATGATGTAAGGCTGGCGTCGGTCAATGTTTTCCAGCCCCTCAATCTTGAAGCGCACCAAGGTCAGTCCGAAGTAGAGCCGGGTATAAATATGGTGGCTGAACCAGATGATATGCCGTACCCACTTCCTCGGAAAAACGAGGAATGCAATGTAATAAAACGGAATTAGCACCAGCCAGAGCAGAAAAAAAACGAGGATGCCGTAGATTGCCCAGAGTTTTCTAAGTATTTTCATCTCAATATTAAATTGGGGGCAAATCTCACATTTTATACAAGCATCACCTATTTTTATGAAAAACATCGTGATACTGGACGGCTATACCGCCAATCCCGGCGACCTGAGTTGGTTAGCATTGGAAGCGCTTGGCCGCTTGACCATATTCGACCGCACCCCACCCGAACTCGTAGCCGAGCGGGCGGCCCATGCCGACATCGTGCTGACGAACAAGGCCGTGCTGACCGCCGAAACCCTGGCTCAACTGCCCCGCTTGCGGCTCATCAGCGTGACTGCCACAGGCTACAACGTGGTGGATGTGGCTGCTGCGCAACGGCTGGGCATCACTGTCTGCAATGTGCGGGGCTATGCCGCCGAGGCTGTTGCGCAGCATGTTTTTGCGATGGTGCTGGCGCTGTCCAACCGTATTGCGGAGCACAGCCAACATGCCAAGTCGGGCGGCTGGGCCGGCTCGCCGGATTGGAGCTATACGCTTTCGCCGATTTGGGAGCTGGCGGGCAAGACATTAGGAATCTACGGTTTTGGCCAAATCGGGCAGCGGGTGGCCGATATTGCAATGGCCTTCGGCATGAAGGTCATCGCCCACCACAAGCACCCAGAGCGTGACCAGCGGCTGGGCGTAGACTTCGTTTCTTTTGATGATTTGCTGGAGCAAAGCGATGTTTTGAGCCTGCATGCGCCATTAACTGCTGAAAATCAAGGCATTATCAATCAGGATTCGCTGGCGCAAATGAAGCGGACTTCGTTGCTCGTCAACACGGGACGGGGCGGTTTGGTAGTGGAGGCCGATTTGAAAACGGCTTTGGAAAACGGAACCATCGCCGCTGCGGGCCTGGATGTGCTGTCGGAGGAGCCACCGAAGAATACTCCCGAAGGTGCAAGCAACGTGCTGCTGGATGTGAAAAATTGCCTCATCACCCCGCATATTGCTTGGGCGACCAGAGAAGCGAGGCAACGTTTGATTACGGAATCAGTGGAAAATGTGCGGGCGTTTTTGGCGGGAACGCCGAGGAATTTAGTGGGCAGTTCGGCAGTTGGCAGTTGGCAGTCAGTGCCGAGGTAGCAGCACCTGACTGCCAACTGCCAACTGTCGAACTGTCGAACTTAGGCAATCGGCGGTATGCGCAACACTTGGCCTGGGTAAATCAGGTCAACGTCTTTCAGCATCGGCTTGTTGGCCTCGAAAATGACAGGATACTTCATGGCGTTATTGTAGTGGGCCTTTGCGATTTTCGAAAGGCTGTCGCCTTTTACTACGGTATAAAAGACGGCCTCAGGTTCTGGTGCGGGTGCTGGCGCAACGGTCATGTTGTCGTCCACGGTAGCGATACCAGCGACGTTACCTACGGCGAGGATGACTTTCTCCTTCTCCGATTGGTTGGCAGCCTCGCCTGTGATGGTGGCCTTGTCATCGTCAACAGTGATGTTGAGGTTGGTTACCTTCAGTCCGAGGGAAGTAACGTGGTTCGTGAGGCGCATTGCCATTTGAGCGTTTTCGAGCTGGTCGAGTGCGCTTGGTGCTGCTGGAGTCGCAGGTGTTGCAGGCGCCGCTTTTTTGTTGCCACCGAAAAGGGCAGTGCCCGCATTTTTCAAGAAAGAAAATAGACCCATGATTTGTTAGATTTTGAAGTAAGGCCACCCTTCGCCAGCCTTATGGCAGCCGCCGGGTGGCGGTTTGTCTTTTGTGGGGGCAAAGGTATGGATTTTCGTTGTTCCCAAAAATCTGATAATGCCACCCATCATGATAAAGACGAAATCGGGAAAATAGGTCACAGTATTATATGGAATAAATAAATCAGGCATCAAGATTGCCATACACGGTCTTTCTCTCTTGAGGT
>JANPLH010000188.1:0-5434 GCA_031426435.1 Saprospiraceae bacterium
TCATTCAAACGCCTTCGCCACCAACTCCGCCTGCTGCTTATCGTGCTGCTTCTTGAAGCCCACGGCAGGCGATGCGGCTGCCTCCCTTGACACCAGTTCCATCGTGCGCTTGCCGTTGAACTGTGAAAGCAGGTACCACCACGAACCCATGTTGGCGGGTTCTTCCTGCACCCAACATACCTTGGAGTTTTTGTATTTTTTGAAAATGGCGTCCAACTGCTTTTTCGGCAGTGGGTAGAGTTGTTCGAGGCGAACGATGGCTACATCGTCCCGCTTGTCGTTGCGCTTTTTTTCGAGCAGGTCGAAATAGACCTTGCCCGTGCAGAGCAGCAGCGTTTTCACCTTCTCCGCCTTTGCGCCAGCATCATCAATCACTTCTTGGAACCGGGTACCCGTATGGAAATCCTTTAGTTCCGACACCACTTCCGGGTGGCGCAGGCCGCTTTTTGGCGTCATCAGAACCAACGGCTTGCGGAACGGGCGCACCAACTGCCTGCGCAACAAGTGGAACAGGTTGGCGGGCGAGGTCACGTTGGCCACGGTCACGTTGTACTTGGCACAGCCTTGCAGGAAGCGCTCCATGCGGGCGCTGCTGTGCTCTGGCCCTTGGCCTTCGTAGCCGTGCGGCAGGAACATGCAGAGGCCGCTCATGCGCTGCCATTTGCGCTCGGCGGACATGATGAACTGGTCCACCGTCGTTTGGGCCCCATTGAAGAAATCGCCGAACTGCGCCTCCCATATCACGAGTGCATCGGGGCGGGCCAAGGTGTAGCCATACTCGAAGCCCAGTACGCCATACTCTGACAAAAGCGAGTTGAAGATGCGGAACTTGCCCTGAGTTTTGTCCAAGCCATCCAAGCGGTTGTACTCCCGGTTGGTCTCTTCCTCGTGCAGCACGGCGTGGCGGTGCGAGAAGGTGCCCCGCTTCACGTCCTGGCCACTGAAGCGAACATCGTAGCCTTCGAGCAACAGCGAGCCATAAGCTGCGAGTTCACCCAATGCCCAGTCGAGCCTGCCGCTGTCCCACATGGCTTTTGACGATTTCAGAATGCGGTCGAACTTGCTGACCACATTGAATTCCTTTGGGTATTGGTGCAGGTGTTTCAAGATTTTGTCCAGCGACTTGGCTTCGATACCTGTCTCCGGCGACTGGTCGAAATCTTCGGGGACAGTTGTTTTTTTCAGTTTTTTCCAGGCCAGTTCAGCCTTTTGGTATTCGTAAGGCAGCTTGTTTTGCTTCAAATTGTCGAGGCGGGCCTGCAAGGAGTTCCAGAATTCCTTTTCCATGCTTTCCGCCAACTCCTTGTGCACGTCGCCCCGCTCGATGAGGCGCTTGCTGAAAATGGTGCGAGGGTCTTCGTGGGTATTGATAAGGTCGTATAGGGTCGGCTGTGTGAACTTCGGGTCGTCGCCCTCATTGTGGCCGTGTTTGCGGTAGCAGACCATGTCAATGAACACGTCGGCATTGTAGTGCTGGCGGTATTCCATTGCCAATTTGCAGCAAAAAACCACGGCCTCTGGGTCATCACCATTGACGTGGAAAACAGGCGCATGGACCGTGGATGCCACGCCGGTGCAATAGGTAGAGGAGCGGCCATCCTCCCAGTCGGTGGTGAAGCCGATTTGGTTGTTGATGACAAAATGGACGGTACCGCCCGTTGCGTAGCCCTCCAACAAGCTCATCTGAAGGCATTCATAAATGATGCCCTGCCCGGCGATCGCCGCATCGCCATGAATCAAGACTGGCAAAATCTTATCGTATTCGCTACCATATTGCACGTCGGCCTTGGCCCTTGCGTAGCCTTCCACCACGGGGTTTACCGCTTCGAGGTGGGAGGGATTTGGCACTAATTTCAGGTAGGCTTGCTTGCCGTGCGGCGTGGTTACTTGCGATGAAAAACCGAGGTGGTACTTTACGTCGCCATCGCCAAAGCTCTGGTCATCGGGCATTTCGCCCTCAAACTCCGTGAAAATCTGCTCATAGGTTTTGCCGAGGATATTGGCCAGCACGTTCAAACGGCCTCGGTGCGCCATGCCGAAAACCACCTCCTCCACGCCGAGGTCGGCACCTGCGGTGATGATGGCGTCAAGGGCAGCGATGGTCGTTTCACCGCCTTCCAGCGAAAAGCGTTTTTGGCCGATAAATTTTTTGTGCAAAAACTGCTCGAAAATAGTGGCACCATTGAGTTTTTCGAGGATGCGCTTTTTGTCGTCGAGGGAGAGTCCCCACTGGTTCTCAGGCGTCTGCGACTCGATGCGGTCACGCAGCCAGCGGCGTTTGTGGCGGTCTTGGATATGGTGGTACTCAAAGCCGATGTTGCCGCAGTACATTTTCTCCAGCTTCGCAATGATTTGACGGAGCGTAGAACCATCCGGCAGCCCAACTTCCTTCCCTGCGAGGTAGGGCTTGTCGAGGCTGGACTCCGTCAGGCCAAAGTCGGCGAGGTCGAGGAAGGGCAGGCGGTTCTTGCGGGCCTTAAGCGGGTTGGTCGTGCTTTTGAGGTGACCCCGGTTACGATAAGCGATGATGAGTGCCACCACCCTCAGTTCGTCGTGGTCGCTGATGTCAGGGGCGTGCCCATCGCTGCTTTTTGCGGCAGCGCCATTTGAGGTTGCACCATTGCTGCCATAGTCAAAACCCTTGAAAAACAGCCTCCAGCCTTGCTCGACGGCATCGGGATTGTTGAGGTATTGCTCGTAGAGCGAGTCAATGAAGGCGGGGTGTGCGTTGGAGATGAATGAAAAATCAGTCATTGTATCGTTGAAATTGATTGTTCTTGGTCGGGAAACGTCCAAGGTATTGGGAGGTTTCCAAAACAGGCGCAAATATCGGGAAGTTGGATGGGTTGGTAGTTGAATTGTTCGATTGTTTTTTGGGGATGTCCATATTTATGGGTCAAGCCACCCATGGTAGCTATCGGGCCATGAACGTAAAATTGTGCGAATTAGGAGTTGAAATAAGTGCAGCGCACCTCAAAGCTGAGAAGCCTGTTTTATCTACAAATTTTCCGGTGCGCTGCACTTATTTCAACCTCAACCTCGGATACTTCATGGTTATTAAGGCGTTGCAGTTTTGACCCTGACAGCTATCATGGGTGGAGAAACTCAATTTTCGAACCTTATAAAATGATTTGATTTACGCCTTCAGCAACTCCTTCTCCTTCAAATCCTTCAAAATCGTTTTCAGCACTTTTTGCTTCGCAACATAGCCCGCCACCAAGCTCGTCAGCAGGATGTACAGCAGCGGTATCACCACCAAAAACAACAGTACCGGCACCAACGGCAGCAACAGCACAACCGTAAGCAGCAACAAGGACCATCTGCCGATATCATTCAGGAAGCCGCCCGTGTGGCGGTTTATCATGCGTGTGATTTCCAGGTCTTTCACCGATTCCTTTTTATCTGCTTTTTTCTTGTAAAGCATGGCGGGCGGGTTGAAGTAGTTCCGAATGACCTTCAATGTACGTTTCTTGAGGGCTGGGTAAAATTTGCAGACTTCTCCCACTGAAATCTTCACATCGGGCGGTGCTTGCAAGGTAGTTGGGTCATTTTCGATGCCCCATCCACGCAGGTCGGGTATGATGGGGTAAAAGCGGCGCTCATCGCCTTCGTAGCCTACCGAGCAGCGTTCCCGCATTTCTTCGGTCCATACGCCGAGCACGGGGCTGGTTTCTGGTACAGTGAAGAACTTGCGCAGGAAGGACTGGCAGTTTCGCCGCCCCAGCAGGAAATCGTGCTCCCGGAACTCCCGGCAAAGGAAACCCCCGAAGCCGTCCAGAGAGGCACAGGCGATGGCGAACTTGCGGTTGCCCACACCGTTCTTGTTCTTTTTGCTGGGGAAAATGAGGCCACGGGTATAGTCCACGCCCCGGAAGCCCCGGCGGATGTCGCCCTCCTTGAGCATGGCTTGGCGGCGCAGCGCCCCGAACAGCTTGCCGGGTATGGTTGTCAAAGAATCCTTTTGCTCCACTTCTTCCGCAGCCGTTTCAAAATCGGGGAAGGGGTCAATCATAATAATGCCGAAGTTCTTATGAAAAGCATCAGCGATGCCGTTAGCGCAGTCCTGGTCATAGAGGTCTTCGAGGATATTGTCCACCTCACCTATGGGTTCGTTGTTGATGGCTCCGCCATCAACGGCCACGAAACGGAAGGGCTTTTCAAGTTCAACGGAGACCTTGAAGCGGTCTTGGCGCTCCATGCCGAACAGCCTTTTCACCTGTGCCTGCACATATTTCCCATCGGGCATTTCAAGAACCCGGTGCTTTAGGCCCACGGGGAATGCGCCCGTTGCCTTGGCCACTTCAATGAGCATCTTGCGGTGGGCCGGCACGGTGGGGTCTATGGGCAGCACGAACTCCTCCGACTTTTTCGGCTCTCCGCTGAAAAAGGTGAACTGCCCCACTCCCTTGTGCAGGAACATGCGATGGGCAGGGGCGAAGGCGGGTATTTCGGATTTTGGCACCTCAATGCCCCTCGTTGGCAACTCCTTGTTCGACTCGACGGTGCGGGTATTGAAGCTGATGTCAATGGGGATGCCCCGAAGGCTGCAAAGCGTCAGTATCAGGTTCATGTCCGGCGACACATAGCCGAGGTCTTCCAGTTTTCGGTTGACCTGGATATTGTCGAGCCGGTCGGCGATGATGTCAATGGGCTTGGAGTTCAGGAGGGAACTCACGGTGCCATCCTCCACAATATCGCTGTTGTCGAGCATTTGCTCAAAAGTGGGCAAGCCCGGCTGGTCGTTCAAGTTGACCCAAGAGTGGTAAAGCCGGTTCGATTCGTTCTTGTCGGGCGAGTTTTCATCGTAAAACTTGAAGCCCTCGAACATGGACAGCGCCGTGATGCCCGCCGTCATGCCCCCTGCAGATGCACCGGCCAATGCCTCCAACACCACTTGGTGCATGGGCACACTGGGGTCAAAATTGGGGTCTTGTTTTGCCTGCTCCCAATCATCGCCGCAAGCCAACAAGATGCGGCGGTTGATGCGCTTTTTCTGTTCCCAGATTTCGAGGGTTTCAAACAAATAGTCCATGACGCCAGCGGTATAAGCCCCTGCCGATACGGCGCCCGCCATGACGATGCCAAGCCGGAAAATAGGTGGTTGTAACATGATTTATCCTTTGCTGTTTTTTGAATGGTGTGGGGTTCGGATTTTGGGTCGCAAGGTAGAAAAATGTAATGAAAGGCAAGGACTAACTTGGCTGGTCACTTCACTGCTGCTATTAGCTTTTTAATCAAGCTTATCTGCCCCAAATGGTAGTGTGTATGCTCAATGAAGCCAACAATGTTGCGATAGATAGTGCCGTATTTGCCATCAGAAAAAGGCTCCATTATTTGGTCGTCCGACAACTGCTCCACGAGCAATGCAAGGCGCTCAACATTGGCCCAGGTTTCTTCCAACAGGCTGTCCCAATCTTCCTCCGATTGAAGGGGT
>JANPLH010000189.1:0-1027 GCA_031426435.1 Saprospiraceae bacterium
ACGCCGACTTCGAGTGCTTGCCTTCGACCCAAGCCTTACGACGAAAATTGAGACCGTCGCCATCAACCAGATTTCCATCAGCATTCCTTGGGAAGAACTGGGACTTGGGCCAGTTGGAGAGTACATAGAAGTGGTGGATTATGACCCTGCCAGCCAAGCTTTCTATGCGCCTATTGATTTGAACCATCCATATTTGTTGGCACAAGATGGCCTCGCCCCTTCGGAAACAGACCCCCGTTTTCACCAGCAAATGGTCTATGCCGTGGCGATGGTCACCATCCGCAATTTTGAGCGGGCCTTGGGCAGGGTCGCTTTTTGGTCGGACAGAAGGGTGAGAAAGGACGGCGAGGGGTTTGTCCACCAGTTCGTTAGAAGGCTCCGCATATACCCACATGCGCTGCGGGGCCGAAACGCTTATTACAGCCCCGACAAAAAGGCAGTTTTGTTTGGTTATTTCCCGGTGGAACTGCGGGACAAGGACAATTCGCCCGGCACCGTAATTTTCACCTGCCTTTCTCACGACATCATAGCCCACGAGGTTACCCATGCACTGCTGGATGGGGTACACCCCCGTTTCAACGAACCCAGCAATCCCGATGTCCATGCCTTCCATGAGGCATTTGCGGACATCGTGGCCATTTTTCAACACTTCACCTACCCGACCGTTCTTGAAAACCAAATAGCCAGGACCAGGGGCAATTTGGAAACGGAGAACTTGTTGAGCCAATTGGCGCAAGAATTTGGCAAAGCCACCGGAAGGGGCGGTGCATTGCGGGACGCATTGGGTAAGGTCAATGAAACTACCAACCTATGGGAGCCAAGAAAACCTGACCCACGGGCCCTCGAAAAAACGCTGGAGCCGCATGACCGGGGCGCTATTTTGGTAGCGGCGGTCTTTCGGGCCTTCCTGCTGATTTATCGGGCGCAAACCATTGAACTGTACCGGATTGCTACGCAGGGCACTGGCAAACTGCCCGATGGTGACATACACCCCGACCTGACAAAACTGCTGGCCAAAGAGGCTGCA
>JANPLH010000190.1:0-3773 GCA_031426435.1 Saprospiraceae bacterium
ACACGAAAACGGCCACGTCCAACAGTTCCTGACGGTGCGTGCCGTCCCACCCAAAGCGAAAATCATCAGGGGGGAAGTTGAATATTTCATAGACCGACTCGCCCCAGCGGGAGAATATTTTGAAGGAGTTTATCTGCTTCACGCTCTTCCCATCGCTGAATACGAGGAACACATCATTGAGGCCGTCGCCGTTGGGGCTGAACGAGTTCGGGATGTAAACGCCTGGCCGCTGAACGATGACCGTGATTTCGTCCGAATCCACACAGCCGCCTTGGTCGCTGACGGTAAGTGAGTAATTGGTGGTGACGACCGGAGAGGCTACTGGGTTGGGGCAGTCCAGGCAGCTGAGGCTTGGGTCAGGCTGCCAAGTATAAATCAGCCCGGTTGGTGGCGTTATCACGGGGTTGAGGGTCGTCGTTTGCCCCAATTTAATGGTAATATCTTCTGGGAATTCAAGGCTCACATTGTTGACAATTGACAGAGTGACCGTATGCACCGAGTCGCATCCGGCGGCGCTCGTGAAGGTTTGCACGTATTCGCCCGGTGCCGAGATGGGCTGCCCAAAAATGACCGCCGAGCCGCCCTCACAGATGGCTATTTCCTCGCTCGTATTGACGATTGGAATGGAAGGCAGCGCTGTCACGGTCACGATGCTGTCGCAACCATTGACCGAAATAAAAGTAAAGTCGGTGCTGGTGCCCGGCTGTATGGGGCTGCCGTTGTAATTCAGTGGGTCGCCCTCGCAGCCTTGTATCGTCAAGCTGCTGGTGAGCACGTCGAGTTCTTGGACCGTTACGGTCAGCAAGGAGTCGCAGCCTTGCCATGTCATGAGCATGAAATCGGTGGTGCTGCCCGGCTGTAGCGTCTGGCCGTTGTAGGTGATGGTAGTACCCGTGCAGGCTTGCAGGGTCAGGTTTTCCGCTTGCGGGAACAATTCCACCACCGTCACGGTCACCGTGGAGTCGCAGCCCTGCCAGGTATTGAAGGTGAAATTGGTGGCCGTGCCCGGCTGTAGCTGCTGGCCGTTGTAAGTGACCGTCGTGCCCGTGCAGGCCGTAAGCGTAACGGCTCCAGCAGCTTCTGGGAGGGGTAGTACGGTCACGGTCACGATGCTGTCGCAACCTTGCGGCGTAACAAATGGGAAGGGCGTCATGCTGCCAGGTGCCAGTTGCTGGCCGTTGTAGGTCACCGTATTATCAGGGCAGGCTTGAAGGGTCAGGGTCGAAGTAATCACATCCACTTCTTGCACCGTTACTGTCACGATGGAATCGCAACCAGTGCTAAGCGCCTGTAATGTAAAAGGCGTCACGCTGCCAGCTGCCAATTGCTGGCCATTATAAAGGGCTGTTGCACCGTTGCATGCTTGCAAGGTGAGGTTCGAGGTCACGGGGTCTATTTCCATGATCGTGACTGTGACCGTTGAGTCACAACCATTGGCAGCGGCAAGCGTGAAGGTTGCACTGGTGCCAGCCAGCACGCTTTGGCCATTGTAGATGGCCGACTCCCCCGTGCAGGCCTGCAAACTGAGTGCAGAGGCAAAGGTTGGCAAGGCGGCCACGGTTACTGTCACGATGCTGTCGCAACCAGCGGCAGCGGTATAAGCGAACTGGTTCAAACTGCCGATGGCCAAGGGTTGACCGTTGTAATCGGCGGGTGTGCCAGGGCATGCTTCCAATTCTACCAAAGTTTGGAAGGACTGAACTTCCGCCACGGTGACGTTCACCACGGAGTCGCAGCCATTGGCAGCGGTAAAGGTAAAGTCGAGGTCGGTGCCGGGCGGTAGGTCAACTCCGTTGTAGCTGGCCGTGAAGCCTTGACAGGCTTCCAATGCCACCGATGATGTAAAGCTTTGCAAAGCAGCAACTGATACCGTCACCACGGAGTCGCATCCGATGGACGAGGCATAAGTGAAATCCATCATGCTGCCCGGCTGTAGGCTTTGGCCTTGGTAAAATGCAGTGGTGCCGGGGCAAGCAGAAAGATTGACGTTGGAGGTTAGCACTTGTATTTCATTGACGGTCACCGTCACCACGGAGTCGCAGCCATTTTGCGCAGCAAGCGTAATGGGCGTAGTGGTGTTGGGCTGCAAAGTTTGTCCTGCATAAACAATGGGTGTGGCCGTGCAGGTTTGCAGGCTTAGGTTGCTAGCGTAGGTCTGCAATTGCACCACCGTCACGGTCACGATGCTGTCGCAACCTTGCACGGAAGTGAAGTTGAAGGGCGTACTGGTGCCTGGCTGGAGGGTTTGGCCGTTGTAGGTCACAGTCTCGCCCGTGCAGGCATTGTAGCTCAGGCTTTCCTGAAAGGCCGACACCGCCGTCACGTTCACGGTTACGACGCTGTCGCAACCATTGGGCGTTGTAAAGCTGAAAGGCGTACTGGTGCCCGGTTGCAACTGTTGCCCGTTGTAGCTATACGTTGTCCCCGTGCAGGTTTGTGCATTGAGCGTAGAGGTCAGCACGGCAAGTTCCTGCACCGTCACCGTCACCACAGAGTCGCAGCCGTTTTGGGCGTTCAGGGTAATGGGCGTCGTGGTATTGGGCTGCAGTTGTTGGCCATTGTAGGTGACCGAAGCACCTGTGCAGGTTTGCAGGGTGAGGCTACTGGTGTAGGTTGGAAGCGTTTGCACAGTGACCGTCACCACGGAGTCGCAACCATTGATGGCATTGAAGGTAAATGGCGTGACGGTGCCCGGCTGCAATTGCTGCCCGTTATATGCCACTGTTTCGCCCGCACAGGCTTGGAGCGTGAGGTTGCTGGTGAAATTTGGCAGCGGCTGCACAAATACCGTCAGCACGGAATCGCAGCCGTTGAAGGCGTTTAACGTGAACTGGGTGGTGCTACCGGGTGCCAGGTTTTGGCCCATAAAACTCACCGTTTCCCCTACGCAGGCGGAGAGCGTCAGGTTGCCCGTGGTATTGGGCAAAGAGGCCACGTTTACTGTCACCACCGAGTCGCAGCCGATATAACTTTGGTAGGTAAACTGGCTGGTACTGCCCGCAGCCAATGGTATGCCATTGTACAGGACGGTTTCTCCAGCACAAGCTGTCAGTTGGACGGTATTGGTCGTGTTGCCAGAGACCGTCACCACCACATCCGAACTGGCAGTGCCGCAAAAATTGGTAACCGATGCTATGTAAGTCGTAGTCGTGGTCGGGCTGACGGTGATGGTATTGCTCATGATGCCTCCCGGCGTCCATGTAGCAGTGGCTCCGCCAACGGGGTTGGCAATGAGCTGGGCGCTTTCCCCTTGGCAAATGGCCACGTCGTTGGAGGTGGTAATGGCGGGGAACGGAAGGGTGTTGACCTGTATCTCCACGGATATTTCCCCACAGGTATTGGACCCCGTTGCCGTGTAAACAGAAGGCCCCGGTGGTGGCGTGACGACCAGAACAGGCCCGGAGGTATTGGTGGGCGTCCAAGTCACCACATCCACGAACTCCGTGTTCACCACCAGTACTGCTGGGGTGCCTTCGCAGACCTCCACGATCCCCTCCTGTGGCGTCATATAGGGTAGCGGCAAAAGCGAAATGGTGATGTTGGTAGTTGACTCGCACCCAGGATTGGAACCGGTGATGGTATAGGTGATGTCCGCACTGGCAGTGACGGTGATGCTGGTCGTTGTGGCGTTGGTGGGTTCCCATAGAATGTCTTCTACGAGGTGGTTGGGAATGACAGTCAATGTAACGGTTTCTCCGGGGCATACATAGATGATATCGTTGACAGGAACCAATTCAGGCTCGAAGCAAGGGAACTCACCTTCGTAATTTGCC
>JANPLH010000191.1:0-12161 GCA_031426435.1 Saprospiraceae bacterium
GTGCGCATCACTCAATCAGAAATGGGCACAGTGGAGCTTCGGGCGCTGGCCCTTGGAAATTCCGTGGGCACCGGCGAGGCAGGCCTCAGTGCCGAAGTGTTAGAGGTACACGGCTTGAACGAGTTGGAAAAACTGGGCAAGGCCAAGTTGCAGGGCAAAATCGTCTTCTTCAATCGCCCATTTGACGCCACCAAACTGAACACCTTTGAGGCGTATGGCGGGGCAGTTGACCAACGAGGGAGCGGTGCCTCGGAGGCCGCCAAATATGGCGCAGTGGCTGTGCTCGTGCGCTCTATGGCCTCTGGCCTGAACGACGACCCGCACACGGGCGGCCTCGGCTACCGGGACGACCTTCCGAAAATCCCGGCCTGCGCCATATCAACCAACAACGCCGAAATGTTGAGCGCACTTTTAAAGAAAAGCCCGGTCAAAGTCTTCATGCGCACCACCTGCCAGACACTCGGCGACAAGCATTCCTTCAACGTCATTGGTGAAATACGGGGCAGCGAGCGCCCTGACGAAATCATCGTGGTAGGCGGCCACCTCGACTCTTGGGACGTGGGCGAGGGTGCCCATGATGACGGCGCTGGCTGTGTGCAGAGCATGGATGTTTTACAATTGTTCAAACGCTTGAATTACAAGCCAAAACGCACCATCCGCTGTGTACTTTTTATGAACGAGGAAAACGGCCTGCGGGGTGGTACGACTTACGCCGACGAGGCCAAACGCAAGGGCGAACGCCACTTGGCGGCCATCGAGAGCGACCGGGGAGGTTTCGTACCGAGGGGCTTCACGGTAGACGGCGAGTCGGCGGGCTTCCTGGAGAAGCTACGGGCCATGCAGGCTTGGTCGCCGCTGCTCGACCCCTATTACCTGCACATCAAGAAAGGCGGTGGCGGGGCCGATATTTCACCGCTGAAGAAACAGGCCGTGCTGCTCATCGGCTACGAGCCAGACTCTCAGCGCTATTTCGACTTCCACCATACCGAGGCGGACGTGTTCGAAGCGGTGAACAAGCGGGAACTGGAGCTGGGCACGGCGGCGATGGCCAGCCTTATCTATTTGATGGATAAGTATGGGTTGGAGTAAATCAAGGTTTGAACGAACTACCCAAGCAGTTGCGTATCATAAAAAAAATGAACTTATTATTTATTAGAGTTGTGTTTCTATGGTTACCTTGCGATGAAATAGAAGGACATCTCACCAATATTCTGGCCTTTCAGAATTGGTTTTTTGTGTAAAAAAGGCTCTATAAGCGGTGCGATTAGCGCACCAAATCCAATCGGATTTCTGAAACTCTATCAGCAAGACCAGGCTGATTAATTCCTTTAAAAAATTCCCATTTCCCGATTTAAGGATTGCCGCCGTGTGCTCGGTAAGCACTGGCGGCATGTTGTCATTGTGCGTTCTCCGCACTGTAGCGCTACAAGTTCGGTAAGCAATATTTCCCCCGTTTCTCAAAAAGTTGACAACGGCGGGAGAGGCATTTCATTATCATTTTTTAACCATTGACAATTTTTACAACAATGAAAAAGCAATTCACAACCATCGCTTGCACACTTGTAGCCATCATTTTCAACTTCAACGCAGCCAAGGCCCAGGAACTGGCTTTCGTCACTGCCAGCCCTTACGCTGTAGCGTTCAACCTGCCTTATTTCGAGGCAATACCTGCTGACCCGACCAATGTAAATCCAGCCGAAGCGCTTGATTTGACAGGGAAGGGCCTTACCGAGCTTCCTGCCGAGGCGCTTATTTCCAACGCAGAAGTCATCACTTTGGACAGCAACCTGCTCAGCGAGTTGTCGGTGAATGGCGGCCAGTGGTCACAGTGCCGTCAGCTCTTTGCCCGCCACAACTGGCTGGAGAAGTTCCCAGAGGGTACCTCTTCCATGGCCAGCCTCGAACTGATGGACCTCACCCGCAACCATATTGACGCACTGCCCGCCAGCGTCGGCAAATTGGCTTCCATGAAAAAACTGGTGCTCGACCTGAACTTCCTATCGGCACTGCCCGCCGAAATTGGCCAGATTAAGTCGCTGAAGGAGCTGAGCATCCGTTGGAACGCCTTGACCAGCCTGCCTGCCGAAATTGCACAAATGAGCAGCTTGGAGGTGCTCAATCTGACGAACAACAACATCTCGACGCTGCCAGAGGAAATCTGCAACATGAAGAGCCTGAAGGTGCTTAGGCTGAATTTCAACAACATCCAGAAGTTGCCCACTTCGTTGGCCAACCTGTCGGGCACCTTGAAAATCCTCGACCTGTCCAACAACCCGATGGGCCGCCAATGGCTTTCGGAAGTAAAAGCCATGCTGCCAAACACGCAGGTCATTTTCTAAACCATTGCGGCTTGCTCCTTTGGAGCGCAAAACAGCAGCTGGCGAATGCCTGCCGATAGTCAGGGCCATCCACCTGCTTGCTCCAAAAGGAGCGGGCAACCTTTTGCAAGCGCTTAATAATCAATGCGTTGCAATTAGGTAAAGCGATGGTTTTCAGCCACTGCCGACACGATTTCTCTATCAAATTCTCATTTTTTCAAACATTGACAATTCTTACAAATCATGAAAAAGCAATTCATAACCATAGCTTCTATCATCGCCACCATCATCATCAATTTCGTAAGCGTTCAGGCGCAGGAAATGGCCTTCGCAACTGCTACGCCTTTTGTTCTTGCCCTCAATCCAACCATCGCCGAACCAGTGAACGCCAACCCCACGGGGGTAAACTCCAAAGGGGTAAACCCAGCTGAAGCGCTCGACCTGACTGGCAAGGGCCTCTACGAGCTGCCCGCTGAGGCACTCACCTCCACGGCAGAGGTCATCACCTTGGACAGCAACCTGCTCAGCGAACTGTCGGTCTCCGCTGGCCAATGGTCGCAGTGCCGCCAACTCTTTGCCCGCCACAACTGGCTGGAGAGCTTCCCAGAGGGCACGTCTTCCATGACGAGTCTGGAACTGATGGACCTCACCCGCAACCATATTGACGCACTGCCTGCCAGCGTCGGCAAATTGGCTTCCATGGAAAAATTAGTGCTTGACTTGAACTTCCTCTCGGCGCTACCCGCCGAAATCGGCCAGATGAAGTCCTTGAAGGAACTGAGCATCCGTTGGAATGCCTTGACCAGCCTGCCGGCCGAAATTGCACAGATGAGCAGCCTCGAAGTGCTTTCGGTCACGAACAACAGCCTGACCTCGCTGCCAGAGGAAATCTGCAACATGAAGAACCTCAAGGTGTTGCGCCTGAATTTCAACAACATCCAGAAGTTGCCGGCATCGTTGGCAAACCTGTCGGGAACCTTGAAAATCCTCGACCTGTCCAATAACCCGATGGGCCGCCAGTGGCTTTCAGAGGTGAAGGCCATGCTGCCAAACACGCAGGTTATTTTCTAAAACCATTGGGATGATTCAGTCTTTGCAGTAAGCCTTTATTAATTTTAAGATTAAAAGCCACCCGTGATAAGGTTCACAGGTGGCTTTTTTCTTTTCCATTTCCTCCGTTGGCGAAATATTTTCATACTACCTTTGCGCCCCGGAACGAACAAAGCCAGACTTCCCATCCGACAAAGGCGGATTCGGAAGTCTTTCTATAAAAAAGCAAACCGAAACACTGCGCCACCATGCCAAAAGATAAATCCATCAAGTCAGTCCTCATTATTGGTTCCGGTCCCATCATCATCGGGCAAGCCTGCGAATTTGACTACTCCGGCTCACAGGCCAGCCGCTCGTTGCGGGAGGAGGGCATCGAAGTGACCCTCATCAACTCCAACCCGGCCACCATCATGACCGACCCGGTGACTGCCGATCATGTTTATCTACTGCCGCTGACCGTGGAGAGCATTGAGCAAATCTTGATGGAGCGCCAAATTGATGCCGTGCTGCCAACGATGGGCGGCCAGACGGCGCTCAACCTCGCCATCGAAGCCGACAAAATGGGCATCTGGGAGAAGTACGGTTGCCGGATGATTAGCGTGGACATTGCCGCCATCGAGCTGACGGAAAACCGGGAGGCTTTCCGCTTGCACATGATTCAACAGGGGCTGGGCGTGGCAAAATCCAAGATAGCCAACTCGTTTTTGGAGGGAAAAGAAGGGGCGCAGGAAATTGGCTTTCCGCTCGTCATCCGTCCCTCCTACACACTTGGCGGTTCTGGTGGTGCCCTTATTCACAAGGAAGAAGATTTCGATGAACTACTGCGACGGGGGCTTTCCATGTCGCCAACACACGAGGTGTTGGTGGAAAAAGCAGTGCTCGGTTGGAAAGAGTTCGAGCTGGAACTTCTGCGGGACGCCAACGACAACGTGGTCATCATCTGCGTGGTGGAAAACCTCGACCCAATGGGCATCCACACCGGTGACAGCATTACGGTGGCCCCAGCCATGACCCTTAGCGATACCTCCTACCAAAACATGCGCAACCAAGCCATCCAGGCCATGCGCTCTTTGGGTAATTTTGCTGGAGGCTGCAATATCCAGTTTGCACAAAATCCTGAAGACGAGGAACTTATCGTCATCGAAATCAACCCACGGGTAAGCCGCTCCTCTGCGCTGGCCAGCAAGGCGACGGGCTACCCCATCGCCAAAATTGCCGCCAAACTCGCCATCGGCTACAACCTCGACGAACTGAAAAACCAGATTACGAAGAGCACCAGTGCCTTCTTCGAGCCTACGCTCGATTATGTGATCGTCAAAATACCCCGCTGGAACTTCGCCAAATTCCCTGGTGCCGATACCCGCCTCGGCATACAGATGAAGTCGGTCGGCGAGGTCATGGCCATTGGCCGCAACTTCCTTGAGGCTTTGCAAAAAGCCTGTCAGGGCCTCGAAAACGGCCGCATGGGCCTCGGTGCCGACATGAAGGAATGGGTGCGCACAGAAGACATCATGGAGCGGCTGGAAAAGGCCAGTGACGACCGTATTTTTAGGGTAAAAGATGCCCTGCGCCTTGGCGTGCCAGAGAAGTCCGTCCACAAAATTACCAGGATTGACCCTTGGTTCATCAAGCAGATAAAGCGGCTGGTGGACATGGAGCATGAGCTGATGCGTTACAACATGCCGGATGATATTCCTGAAAAATTCTTCCGGGAAATGAAGGAGGTCGGCTACTCCGATGCCCAAATCGCTTGGCTGATGCGGGTGAAAGAGGACGACGTAACCAAGGTCCGCAAGAAGAAGGAAATACGCCGCACCTACAAAATGGTGGACACCTGCGCCGCAGAGTTCGAGGCACAGACGCCCTATTTTTACTCCACGTTTGACCAGGAAAACGAGAGCATTCCTTCGGATAAAAAGAAGGTCATCGTGCTTGGCTCAGGCCCCAACCGTATCGGGCAGGGCATTGAGTTCGACTACTGCTGCGTGCACGGCCTGATAGCCATCAAGGAGGTAGGATACGAGGCCATCATGGTCAATTGCAACCCGGAGACCGTGTCCACCGACTTCGACATGGCGGACAAGCTCTACTTCGAGCCAGTGTTCTGGGAACATTTGGAGGAAATCATCGAGCTGGAAAAACCGCTGGGCGTCATCGTGCAGCTCGGCGGCCAGACCGCCCTCAAATTGGCGGAGACTCTCCATAAAAAAGGCATTCCCATCATCGGCACCAGCTACCCCGACATGGACAAGGCAGAAGACCGGGGCGCTTTCTCCGACCTGCTCAAAGAACTGGGCATCCCCTACCCGAATTATGGCGTGGCCGCAGACGCTACCGAGGCGCTTCGCATTGCCAACGAAATCAACTACCCTGTGCTGGTGCGCCCCAGCTACGTGCTTGGCGGGCAGGATATGCGCATCGTCATCAATGACAAAGAGTTGGAGCATCACGTACTCTCCATTTTCAAGCATACGCCAGACAACAAGGTGCTCGTTGACCACTTCCTCGACCGGGCAAAGGAGGCAGAGATTGATTGCATTTGCGACGGCGACGAGGTGCACGTGATGGGAATCATGGAACATATCGAGCCAGCGGGCATCCACTCCGGCGACAGCAACGCCGTGCTGCCCACCTACAGCCTTTCCGTGGATGTGGTGAACACGATGGTGGAATACGCCGAACAATTGGCCAAAGCGCTGAATATCAGGGGTTTGATGAACGTGCAGTTTGCCATTAAGGGCGAAAAAGTGTATGTCATCGAGGCCAACCCACGGGCCAGCCGCACCACGCCGTTCATTGCGAAAGCCTATGGCGTGCCTTACCTGAAAATCGCCACGAAGGTGATGCTCGGCACGCACAAGTTGAAGGATTTTGTCATCAAGCCACAGCCCAAGGGATATGCCATCAAAGTGCCCGTGTTCTCGTTCAGCAAGTTCCCGGAAGTAAGCAAGGACCTGGGGCCGGAGATGAAATCCACGGGCGAGGCGATTCATTTTATCCGGGATTTGAGCGACCCGTTCTTTAGGGAATTGGACAAGAATCGGAATATGTATTTGACAAGGTAAAAACGCATGCCCTTGCGGAGCTTTAAGGAAATGGTTTAACTTTATTGCCTAAAACTTGCATCATGGGTAGTATTACAGAACATAAACTTCATCTGATACAGCAGATTTCGGTCATTGAAAATACCAGTGATCTTGAATCTTTTTTGGAAAAAGAGCTGGAGGAAATCAAGGCCACGAAACGGAAGCAGCCTTCAAAAAAGGCAGCAGGAAAGGTCTTGGTGCCTTCACTGCTTTCGGAAGAAGAAAAGAAACTGTTGGCGAAGCCGATGCGGAAGACACTTGATGTCGAAGCCATAAAACGTGAACAAGGCTGGAAGGGGTATCACGACAAAGAGAAAATGGATAGACTAATCAAGGAAATGGATATTCAGGAACCCATTGAAGAACTCCTTGCGATGCTCACGAAATGATGTACATTTTTGATACGAATATCCTTATACACTTTGTTCGGGAATCTCCCCTAAAGCAGGTGGTTGAGCATGAGTTCGCTCCATTTTCCTATGAAAATGAGGCATGGGTTTCGGCAGTGGTATTAGGTGAAATCCGCTCAATTGCCATGCAAAATAAGTGGGGGGAGAAAAGGTTGAAGCGGCTGAACGACTTCCTCGTTGAATTTCTAGTATTGGATTTGGATATAGAAAGCCTCCACCAACGCTACGCCGAAATAGACGCCTTTAGTCAAGGCAAACACCCCAACCCTAACTTCCAATTTCTCCGCCCGGAACATGGGCAAAAACGATTTATGGATTGCCTCCACCGCCTCACTTTTGGAAGCCACCTTTCTGACAACGGACAGCGACTTCGACCACTTGAATGGCGTGTTTTTAAGGCTGGAAAGAATTCAATAAGCAATGGGGAATCACTTGAAAAATACGTAACGTCTTTGTCAACTGGCGATATGATTTCCAGCCGCCCTACTTCTCCCCTTTGAAGCTAATCCTCACCAATTTCAAGCGATTGCGCCGTTCGCTGGGCACTACGAAGTCATAGCCTGCAACTTGCACAGCATCCCGAAAGCGCAATTGCAGCTCCTTGCGCTCGGTGCTCATCACGGCGTTTCTATCAAAGTCACCGTTGCCCCGCACCACGTACTCGCTGACAGAGTTTTCTTGCTTTATTTCATCATTATAAACAAATCGGAGCGCTGAGGGCGTCTTGGCCAAGAAGAAGGATGAGTACATGGCATTGTCGTCCTGGGAGTATTGTTTTTTGTGAAGGATATCCTTCCAGTGTACGCTGCCATTGGGGTGCATGGAGACGAGGAAGACGTCGTCATAGTAGTAGTCGGTGACCGGCCTGACTCCCGTGCGGCCATATATGGTAGCATTGCTTGCACCCCGCATATTTTCCTTGTTGACTTCACCAATAAGGATGAAGCCACCATCGGTACGCATCACGATTTTTTGCACTGATGCTTCTGGTATGCCCTTGTTTTTGCCCCGATCTTTTTCGTTCAAAACGGCCACAAAATCCTCCTCAAAAGGATAGAACTTCAACTGCACACTGTCGGGCCGTGCTTGTTCGATGCTGAGGAAGTAAAAGCCCTCGGACCGGCTGGGGTTGTTGTCGGAGTACAGGCCGCCCGCTTTAAGGGTGTGGTGGAGGTTGTCAAAGGCAAACTTCACGTCGTAAGTTAGGTACTCCTGCATGGGCACCATATAATGGCGCAAAACACTATCGGTAGAGGGACCGTAGTCCAGCACTTGAAAATAATGCGCTCTTTTCCGGCCACCGAAATTGTCTTTGCTCAGTATGAAGTACATATTGCCCTCATTGTCAATAATGGCTTGCTGGAAATCCCGGTAGAGTAGCATGCTTTCAGGCAAAAAGGTTTTTTCCCAGAGCAGCTTCATTTGGCGCATGTCAAAGGCGATTGCCGTAATTTCAGACTGCTCCCGGACGTACCAAATCAGAGCAATGTTTTTGTCCTCTGAAATTTCCACCTCAAAGGTCGGGGAATAAAACGCTTGGTCGAACCGCTTGATGGTAATGGAGTCAATCAGGTTTGCGGCAGGGCTGTAACGGTGTATTTTAAGGACGGGCAGTAGCTTTTGGCGGAACTGGTAAATGAGGTTGAACCCGCCGCCTGGCCCCTGTACCACGGCTTCCACGGAGGGGGTCCTGCGGTCGAGCTCTATTTCCTTTTCCCAACTTAGGTTCATGTTGGCGTCGAAACCCTGTACCTGAAATTCGGTTGTCTTGTTCCTGAACAGCAGCACGTTGCCTCGGTCGTCGCCGAAGATGTCGTAGGAGGATTCTTCCCGGAGCATTAAGGGTTCGGAGACGGTGACGGTTTGCGAAGCAGCAAATAGCGGCAGGCACCAGAGGAGGCACAGCAGGTATTTTTTTTGCGCAGGGCAATGAGGGAATTCGATTCTTTTCATAGCAGAAGAACAGTGGAGTTTGTATTTTGGGTCTATCTCACAGGAGGTGTGGTATTCGCCTTGCCAAATTAAAAATGAAAATTAGCCTGTTTGGTTCAAATAACCACTCAATATAGAAAAGTTTAAGCAGGTGTGAAATAAGGTCACCTAAACCTTGTTTTTAAAAAAAGCATCCACCGCATTCCTAACGCTCCCCTGTTCGAGCAGCAGGTCGTGGGCGGTGGGGTAGTCCAATTTGGTCTCCTGCATCACCATCTTGGTGCCCCGGTCAAGGAGCTTGGCATTGGTGAGTTGCATGTCCACCATTTGATTGTCCCTGACCCTGCCAAGCTGTATCATCAGGCTGGTGGACACCATGTTCAGCACGAGCTTTTGAGCAGTACCCGCCTTCATGCGGGTGCTACCGGTGACGAACTCCGGCCCCACGACAACCTCCACGGAATAGTCCGCAACATCGGCGAGCGGGGAGCCGGGATTGCAGGTGATACAGCCTGTGGAAATGCCATTGTCATGGCAGTCCAACAGCCCGCCAATGACATAAGGTGTGGTGCCAGAGGCGGCAATTCCAATCACAAAATCCTGGCTGTCAACATGATGAGCTTGAAGGTCGAGCCAAGCTTGAGCGGGATTGTCTTCTGCATGTTCCACTGGGTGGCGTATGGCATGGTCGCCTCCAGCAATGATTCCAACCACCATGTCGGGTGGCACGCCGTAGGTGGGCGGGCATTCCGACGCATCAAGCACTCCAAGGCGGCCACTGGTACCTGCCCCGATGTAGAAGAGCCGACCGCCATTCTGAACTTTTTCAACAACTGCATTCACCAACTGCTCGATGGCTGGCAACACTTTTTCTACCGCCAACGGCACGGTCTTGTCCTCGGTGTTGAGGTTTTGCAACAATTCAGTCACCGTCATTTTTTCAAGGTGACGGTAGGGGGATGCGCTTTCGGTTATCTTTTGCATTTTAAATTGATTGCTATTATTGTTGGATTGCTTAATTGTTGGGGCACTGCCGTAAAACAATCAATCAATCCAACAATCACAACAATATATTATTCCCTCAAAAACTCAAGCTCCTCGTCTTCGCCAATACGGGCCATGACCGAAGGCTCGGCCATGTCCTTGTCCATTTGACGGTATTTCACTACGTGGTCAATGCCTTCGATAACGGCAGAACTTATTTCGCCGAAATGCCGAGGGTAGGGCTGTGTGGCGATGCAGGCCGCCGTTGCGACGATGGGTCGACCGAATTCTTCCAGGATTTCGAGGCAAAAATTGTCACGTGGTATGCGGAAGGCAATGTTGCCCTCAATGGATGCTGCAACAGCGGGGAGGTCACGGGCTTGGTTATAGATGATGGTCAGGGGACGTGTATGGAAACCCAGCAGCGTTTCCACCCTGGGATGAATATGCGTCACGTGCCTTTTGACCATCTCGACGGAGTCGGCAAGCAGTACGAGCGGCTGTTCGGGAGGCAATTGCCGGAGCGATCGGATGCGGGCAACGGCCTCCGGGTTGGTGGCATCGCAACCGATGCCCCAAATGGTATCGGTTGGGAAAAGTATTAGCCCTCCGATTTCGAGCGTACTAAGTATGGGTTCTAATAGGTAGCTTTGAACCATGCGAGTGCGCTGGTTGGTAAAAGTTAGCATGAGTTTTAGGTGTTTTAGATGAAGCGGAACGTTTAAAACTCATTAACAAACGTCGAACCGCTCTAAAGAATTTTGGAGCAACGTTGTCTGTTGCCACAATTCCTGCACACTTCGCCTAACTGCTGACAAAAATCCCAAAAAAACCTGCCTATCTTGGCAGTTTTTACGGTCTAAGTTTTGGGAAAATAAATTGAAGTTGGCTGATCCGCAAGTAATTAGAACAACTGAATGGGCGTTTTGAGGTTAATGGAAATAGGTTCCGAAGGTAAAACGAAAATTTATCCTAACTGTTCCTAAGATTTGGGAAATGAATCCCGACATGCTTTCTGGTATTGCTTGCACCTAAGGCTACGGTTCAAATTGAAAAGTATGACAAAATTAGGCACTATAAGAAAAGTGATATTGGCGGCAGTGGCAGCTTTGTCAGTGCTGCTGCCGCTCCAGGCTGCGCATATCATCGGCGGAACCATTAGCTATGTATGCAAGGGTGGAGGAGATTATACCTTCACGATGAAGATATATCGGGACTGTTACGGGACCAATGGCGTACCAGGAGCACCCTTTGATTCAGACACAGACGGAGGGGCTGACATAATGGGTACCATCACCATCTACAAGGGTAATTCTAATGTTCCTTTTGATGTCATACGATTAGATGCTCCCAATATCAAGGTAATACCACCCGTACTTGACAACCCCTGCCTTGTGGTGCCGCTCAATGTATGTGTTCAAGAAGGCATTTATGAATTCGACGTGTCATTGCCTGTTTCTGCTTCCAGCTACCATATTGTTTATCAGCGTTGCTGCCGAAACAATTCCATCACCAATATTGAATTGCCGGGCGAAACCGGCGCTACCTATTATTTGGAGCTGACGCCCCAAGCCCAAAACCTGTGCAACAACAGCCCTATTTTCAATGCTTTTCCGCCTATTGTTATTTGCGCTGGCGAGCCTATCAACTTTGACCACTCGGCCACCGACCCAGATGGCGACGTGCTGGTGTACGAGTTTTGCACCCCTTTAATCGGAGGGGGGAATGATACTGACCCCAACCATACCAGTTGGCCCACTGGCGTGGCCCCAGACCCAGACCTTCCGCCGCCATATAATGCCGTTACATTCAACCCTGCCTACAATTTCGGGAACCCTTTGCCGGCAGTTCCTCCATTGACGCTTGACCCAAATACTGGCTTCTTGACCGGTGTGCCGATTGCCCAAGGCCAGTATGTCGTAGGTGTATGCGTAAAGGAATACCGCAACGGTGTGCTGTTGAGCCAAACGCTAAGGGATTTCCAGTTCAACGTCACCACCTGCGACCCGACCGTCGTGGCTGATGTGCTGGAGAACGATACCATTACATTGGCTGGCCAACAGTATTATGTGGTGGATGCTTGCGGCGCAAACTCGGTGCTGTTCACCAACCAGAGCTTTCAGCAAGCCTATATTAATGAGTTCCGATGGGAGTTCAACATCAATGGCGCCACGGAAACTTTTACTGACTGGAACCCCACGGTAAACTTCCCCGGCCTCGGCACTTATTACGGCTTGCTCCTGCTCAACCCCAATGCCGCTGAATGCTCTGATACGGCTTTCATTGAGGTCAATGTATATCCAGGCATTGATGCTGATTTCGATTTTGAGTACGATACCTGCGTGGCCGGCCCGGCCTCCTTCACCGACCTGACATTGGCA
>JANPLH010000192.1:0-4177 GCA_031426435.1 Saprospiraceae bacterium
GGCAAGGCGATGGTGATGAGCAACGAAAGCTTGTTGGGCATTCCCACCACAGCGCATATCCTCGGCGGTGCCTGCATGGGTAAAGACGCCAATTCGGGCGTGATAGACAAAGACAACAAAGTGTTCAATTATCAAAACATGATGGTTTGCGACGGCAGCATGATTTCCGCCAACCCCGGCGTGAATCCGAGCTTGAGCATTGCGGCCATTGCGGAGCGGGCGATGAGCCGGGTGCCCGTGAAAGCTCCATTGCACAAGTTTGGCAATTTCGATGTCCCTGCTGTGATAACTTTGGAAAATTAACTACACGACCTCCCCCACCCTTTTGACACCCGCCTGACAATCCCGCCGCCCTTTTGACACTAAGATGATAATCCCTCCAGCATCAATACGGACTTTTGCGCCAGCAAAGAAAGCAGTTGCGTGGATAGACCCAAACCGCATTTTTTGCCTT
Source organism: Saprospiraceae bacterium (assembly GCA_031426435.1). Taxonomy (GTDB): domain Bacteria; phylum Bacteroidota; class Bacteroidia; order Chitinophagales; family Saprospiraceae; genus UBA6168. Next base: position 455 of record JANPLH010000192.1, read on the forward strand.
CAAATCATTCAATCAAAATTCAATTAAAGATGAAAAACAGAATTTTCGGCCTATTGATGGCAATGGTAGCAGTGAGCGCACTACTCTTAAGCGGCTGTAAGGACGACCCAAAAACCACCAAGGTATATGGCACCATCACGATTGACAATGCCGAACTTTGGAACACTTGGCAGGACAGCGGCGTGTTGGAAGTGACCATCTTCCCTGCTTTCAGCCTCGACCCGTTGGCTGGCTGGGGTGCTATCCCTGACGGAACTTTTGGCCCTGGTTCGCCTGGTGGCACTTATGCCGTAGGTGCTCCGTACAACTCGCAGAACCCCGTCATACTTGAATATAAAGCCGGACAGACCAAGTACGATTATGAAATCGAAGTAGAGCCGGGCACCTATTCCGCATTGGCCATTGGCTTCCGTCATGATGGTGTGACCGACCCATCGCTCAAGACAGCCACTCTGGGAGCTTACTGGGGCAACGAAACGACTGTGAGCCATGGCATCGTCATAGCGCCATATTTCAATTACCCTGCTCCTTCCACTATCACCATCAAGGCAGAAGAGCAATTGGAGCTGAATTTCAAAGCTGATTTTGGCTTCGTAAATTTGTGGTACCAGTAAGAAGGTAAGAAGGTATGAGGTATGGGAGGTTCCGGGTTTAATCATACCTCTATACCTCATACCTAAAATTATATGGCTTTTGCTTTGAAACAAGTTTACATCATCCTCTGGCTTTGTTGCTTTGCAATTATCTGCTTCGGGCAGGAGACGGGCAGCATTACAGGTGTCGTACGGGACGCTGCGACGGGCGAGCATTTGCCTTTCGTCAGCATATTGCGAAGCGACAACCAAGGCACGGCTACAGGGGTGGATGGCGTTTTTGAAATGACGGGCATTGTGCCCGGCAATTATACCTTGACGGCCTCCTGCGTTGGCTACCGCACGGAGGTGACGAAAGACGTGGACGTGGTAGCTGGTAAAACATCAACAATCGCATTTGAACTGGAGCAGGTCGCCATTTTCGGCGACGAAGCCATCGTAACGGCTACCCGGATGCCGCAGGCTGCAAAGTTGGCCCCGGCGAGCGTATCGGTTATTACCTCCCAGCAAATAAAGGAAAAAAACATTACCACCTTCGACCAGGCATTTGACGAAACGCCAGGGGTTGTGGTGACCCGTGCGAGCAATGCCAATGTACAGGCATTCTCCATACGGGGTGCCTCTGAAGTGGCTGGCGGGGGCATCGGCAACCGGGTACTGTTGCTGATAGATGGGCGGCCTGCCCTAAGTCCTGAATCAGCGGGGGCGCTTTGGAACCTCGTGCCACTGAACTCCATTGACCATATCGAGGTGGTGAAAGGCGCCTACTCCTCGCTTTACGGCTCCTCGGCGATGGGCGGCGTGGTGAACGTCATCACCCGCAAAACCACCGCAGCGCCAACGACGAAAGTCCATGTCAATTATGGCTTTTACGAAGGATCGCCAAAAGCTGAGACCTACCAGCGCTTCGGCGATTTTCATACCATTGAGGCCAATCACAGCCGGAGTTTCAAGCGGTTCAGTTACCTGCTAGACGGTGGTTGGAAGCACAACGATGGCCACCGGGAGAAATCGGCCTTTGACCTGTTCAACTTCTACGGCAAAGGAGCTTGGGCGCTCAACGGCAACCGCCATGTTCAGATAACGCTCAACGCCAATCGAATCCATAACGACACGCCCGCCACCTGGCTCAGTTTCAATCAACCTTACAACGTGGCGGCTCATCGCAAGGACGACTACCAGACCCGTCGGGAGTACAACGCCGATTTTTATTACTACGCCATACCCAGCGCCAAAGTCAAATACTCGAACCGCTTTTTTTACTATCAAAACAACTCAAAATATAGCTTCAACGACGACCCCGGCAATGACAGCACGAACGTGAACAAGGGCAAACAAATCATTGCAGCCTCGTCCATCCTGGCCCAGCGCTTGGGCAATATCAATCAAGTGGATTGGTTCATCAATGACCGCCATGCCTTTATCACAGGCATTGACATGACCTTGGACCATGTGGTCGGCCTGCCAGATACCGTCCTCTATGGTCGCCATGAGGCATTCAACTTCGGGGCGTATGCGCAGGACGAGTGGAGCATTGCGAAGCACCTGACCGCCACGATTGGCGCACGGGTTGACCATTATCGCATCTTGGGCGAATTCCAAGAGACCAATTACAGCCCAAAACTCGCACTGCTGTACCAGCCCGCCAAGTCGCTCGGTGTGCGGATGCTGCTGGCGCAAGCCTTTCGGAACCCGGCGATGGCCGAGCGGTTCATCAAGTTTGAGCAGGGAGGCGGGCTTTCCTTTGAGCCAAACCCCAGCTTGAAATCGGAGAAGCTAAACCTATCCGCCGAGGTGGGCGTGAAATGGAGCCTGAAAAACCGGAGCAGTTTTGACGTGGCCGTTTTTTACAATAAATATCGGGATTTGATTTCCTTCCAGCAAATGTCGAAGCCGCTGGAACCCTTGCGCTACAAGGTCATCAACCTGAAAGAGGCCGTGATGCAGGGTTTTGAAGTGGCCTACAACCGCCTCGTGGGCAAAACTGCCCGCCTCAATATCGGCTACACCTACCTCGATGCCCGTGACGTTTCCGAAGGGCGGCTCAACGACGATTTGGCCTATAAAATCAAGCATACCCTCAGCGTGGGGGCGACGGCTTATTTCGGCAAATTCACTGCCAGTACCAACTTGCGCTACCGCAGCGCCATCAAGGAAGTGTTCATCTACCCCGGCAGCGAGCCGGGCGCTGCCCTAATCCTCAATGCCAAAATCGCATGGCAACCCATCAAGCAAGCGCAGTTTTACCTCGCCTTGGACAACCTCACCAACAGTCAATATGAAGAGCTGGAACGCTACCGGATGCCGGGGCGGAATTATACGATGGGGGGTACTTGGGAGTTTTAATTCGACATTGGAGTCATTGGTCATTAGTCATTGTTCCAACTTCACAGCCTCAACAGCCACCCCGCAATGCTCATCCTGCCCCGGTGGGCGACCTTCACTTCATGCTCGATTTCGTCTGCTTTGAAAAAGACGGCCCGGCCCGGTTTCAAGCGGATGGTCTTTTCGCCGCTGTCCAAGTACAGCACCAACTCGCCGCCATCGGCATCCACCCAATCGTTGTTGAGGTAGGTAATCACAGAAATCTGCCGACCTGAGTCATGCTTGAAACGGTCGAGGTGGCGCTTGTAAAAGCTGCCCGGTTCGTACAGCGCATAGTGGAATTCGCTGCCGTTGATGCCTGTGTAACAGGTGCGATTGAGGTAGCGGTAGAACGCCTCAATATTATCGAAAAAGGCCCGTTCAGCAAGGTCAATAGTGTCGCCTTCGAGCCAGGAAATCACGTCGCCCCGCACTTGCAGGTTTTGCTGCGAGGAGGCCTGTCGGCCAATGCCCGCTTGGTGCATTTGGTCGCTGGCCTTTCGGCCAATCAGGTTGTTGCGCAGCGCCGTCACGAGTTTTTCATCGAAAAAATCCTCGCAAGTGGCGTAGTTGTCTGCGATAATGCCCTCGACAATGGACTCGAATTTATGGTTCATTGGTAAATATAACGTGAGTTATGGCATTTCGATTTGCTTTGATGGGATAAATACGCATGGTTTTTCATCGTAGTAGGAATACGCTATCACTCCGCCGATGATGTGCGCCATTGCGTTGATTGGGCTGCGGTGTCGAGTATGGTCAACAT
>JANPLH010000193.1:0-2379 GCA_031426435.1 Saprospiraceae bacterium
CAATCGCTTGGCAAGGAACTGGAAGGCAACAAACTCACCCAGGCTCAACGGGATAGCATCTTCGAAACTTTGGGGGAATTGGAAGCGATGCTCAGGATGAAGGCGGTGGTGTAAGCCGTCCTCAAACTCATCAACAAATACTTTCAATGACCAAGGCCATGAAGCATAAAAAAGCATCACTCGACGTGGACTTCATAGGAGGCGAAGGCGCACTGACCGCCGAAGAGGAAAAAGCACTCAGCGCCTATTTCCAGCAAAAGAAACTGGCCAAACTCACTGCTGATAAAAAAGAAGGCAAGGTGAAGGCCGCTGCAAACAAGCAATCGGTGGAAGCTGAATGATGGGCTTGGCCGCAACCAGCTGGGCTTGCTGGTGCTGATATTGCTGCTGGTGGGTGTACTGGGCAAAAACTGGAAAATTGCCTTGGCGACGGTTCCATTTTTAGTGTCGGCGCTGTGGTGCTGGCGGGTGTTTAGGACAAGGAAAATGGCTGTCGAGTGAATGAAATCATTGCAAACGTTCCTGTCTCTCCCTGGTTCAAGTCTTCCAATATTATGTGGGTTGGAAGGCCCTGTGCCAGCAAGTAGGAACGATATCCAGACCTTTAAATGTCCGAAAAACGTCAAAGGTGTTTAACGTTATTTCACCTTATACTAAATCAAGTATCACTCCGTTTTTAGCAGTGTTGTTTCGTTATTAAAATGTCGGAACATTGCCAGCGGGGTCTGTGCCACCTGATGGCATTTAATAATTATGGGCGCTATAATCGAATAACCTATTAAAAGTATGAAGTCACCTATTGCGCTGTTTTTTTTAATGATTTGCTTCGCAATAACTGCCGTTGGACAACAACTGAATGGAAAGGAACTACTTCAGAGTTCCGCCGAAAACATCAGCAAAAGCAAAGCATTTACTTATGCAGCAAAGTACCGCATCAAATACTTTGACAATACAGATACGACAGAATACCTTTCCTATAATTGTGAAATACTCAAAGTCCCGACAGATACTGTACTGGGATATTTTGCAAGATTATTTAACCAAAACGAAGAAAGGATATATAATGGCTATGAATTTTTAATGATTGGCCATGACCGGAAAGGCGTGATAAAAGACAGCCCGCTCATTACCGGTAAAAAGTTTGCAAAAAACAATATCAGAAGAGAGTGCATTCCCAGCTTCTTGTATTCAGAAAAACCTTTCAGTGGATATCTATCAGATGGAATTGACTGGCATGTCAGCGAAGTAATCCTCGATGCGACCAAAGTATGGAAGCTTGACTTCTCCTTGCCTACTAATGAAGAAATTACCTTGCTCAATATCAGTGTGTACATTGAACCCGAAACGATGTACCCGGTCAGGGTGGAAACTTTTGCCAAATTCCAGGACATCCAGGATGAATATTCTGAGGTTTGGCTCAAAAATCTAATGCCTGGAGATGAACTGACCCCCGATTCGTTTGCATCACTACCATACCCGGACGATTACAAGGTGGATATTTTCATGCCATCTACCATGAACTTTGACTTGCTCAAGATAGGTACGCCGTTTATCCCATTTGAGGCGGTTGATATGGACGGTGCACCGCAAAGGGTTGACCAATCCACCCGACAAGGCGAAATCATCTTATTGGATTTTTGGCATTTGGCTTGCGCACCCTGCCTGCGGGCCATGCCTAAGCTGGAAGAATTGTACAAAAAATACAGGTCAGCCGGTTTTGTGGTGTATGGTTTAGATGCCTTCGACAATCCAACCCAAAAGCAGGAGACTCTCCAGAAATTCAAAACTAAAATGGACATCAGCTACCCATTGTTGTTTTCAGATAAAGAGATGGCCTCCAAATACCTGGTTAAATCATTTCCGACTATCTATATTGTGAAAGACGGCAAAATTATTTACGCAAAGGTTGGATATACCGAAGAAAGTATGCAAGAATTGGAGCGGGTTATTGTTGAAAATATTAATAATTGAGCTGCTATTTGCCACTACCCTGGTTCAAATCTCCTGACTTTAACCAGCGTCTGCTTGGGGGAACACCCTGCACCAGCGGGTACTCATCCAAGAAATGGTTGTAGACCCTATTCATCCGTCCGTTTTTTGATGCTCAAAGCAAGTTCCCTTACTTCCAGCAGTTCCTTCCGCATCTCGTCCTTTTCTTAAATGGAAAGCTGCGAGTAGTCCACGCTCCTCAAAGCGACCAAGTTTTCTTGAATCTTTTTGAAGACATCAGTAAGTTGGATGGTTACTGTTTTCATCTTGCGAAGCTATAAAACAAAATTGAAGCGTCAAACTGAAACCGTTTCTGTCAAAACCTACTTAGCCAAGGAGTGAAGCTGGAAAGCCCAGCGGCAGTGCCAGCAGGAAACCCACAAGCACGAC
>JANPLH010000194.1:0-32640 GCA_031426435.1 Saprospiraceae bacterium
GAGTTCTCGCAGACCTTTACTTCGCAATCTGGCTGCGACTCCATCGTGACCATCAGCGTGGGCGTACTGCCCGTAGTTGAATCAATTTCCGATGCGCTGATATGCGCTGGCGACACCGTCCTCGTTTTCGGGATGCCCGTATTTGCGGCTGGGGAGTTCTCGCAGACCTTTACTTCGCAATCTGGCTGCGACTCCATCGTGACCATCAGCGTGGGCGTGCTAAACCCAGTTTTTACCCAAGAAAACATCACCATTTGCCAAGGGGCCACGGCGAACATCTTTGGCACACCCACTGGAACAGCAGGCACCTATTCCAGAATCTTCACAGGGGAAAACGGATGCGATTCGACGCATACCATCGTGCTGAACGTCAACACGATTTCCGTGAACATCGCAAGCACGAACATCACTTGCAACAGCCTTGGCTCGGCAACCGTGACTGCCAACGGCGGCATCGGGGCGCTTGCGTTCCTTTGGGGCTCCACCGGACCAAGCAATGGCGCAACAACGGCGACCATCAGCAACCTTACGGCTGGCAATTACAGCGTGACCGTGACCGATACGACCGGGTGCAGCAGCAGTGCCACCACCAGCATCACAGGGGCATTAGGGCCAGTGGCTAATATTATTATCGTCTCGCCAGTGACTGAGGACGAACCGGATGGCGGCGAACTGATTGCCTCGGCTACAGGAGGCACAGCGCCTTTCAGTTATGTTTGGAGCGCCACAGGAGCAAGCAACGGGGCAACCACCGCCCATATTGACAGCCTTACTTCAGGTACCTATACCGTGACCATTACCGATGCAAATGGCTGCACCGCCTCGGCCACCGCCAACCTATTTTTGCCTGCCTGCACGGGTGGCAAAATCTGGAACGACCAAGACCGGGACGGCTGCCAAGACCCCGGTGAAGCGGGCATAGCCAATGTGATACTAACCCTCTCCGGTACCAATATTTATGGGCAAACTGTGGCCGATACTACTACCTCAGCCATCAACGGCGAGTATGTTTTTGAGGGGCTGGCACCCGGCAATTATTTCGTGAAAATCAAGTTGCCAACGGGCAAGAACCTCTCGCAACCGAACGCATGTGGTGCCCATGAATTGGACAGCGATTTCAACACCACGACCCTGGTTAGCGGTGTGGTAAACTTGGTGGAAGGCCATTGCTGCCTGACCGTGGACGGCGGCCTTTTCGATGCCTGCCTCAACCTGACCTCCACTGGCGAAATCTGCTGCAACCAGACCCTCTGCGGCCCCGGCAACGACCCTGCGCCCATCACCTCCATTGCGCCAGCAGGCGGTGGCGGCGGTGCTACGCAATACTTGTGGATGTCCTCGACCGTGGGTGGCCCTATGGTGGGTGCAGGCTGGACGACCATCGCAGGTGCTAACGGCCCCAGCTACGACCCCGGCCCGCTCCAGCAGACGACGCATTTCGTTCGCTGCGCAAAATCGGCGACCTGCACCCAATGGCTCGAATCGAACTTCGTGACCATCACCGTGGGCGATGAGGCCGTGGCCCATATCAACTTACCTGGCCCCGTTTGCGTGAATGAACTCGTGGCCTTCAGCGCCGCCCCGAACGCTACCGGTGCCAGCTATGCCTGGAACTTTGGGCCTTGGGCAACGCCGACCAGTTCGAACCAGCCAAGACCTATGGTCACATTCAACCAAGCGGGCGTCACCACCGTCACGCTGACCGTGACCCGCAATGGCTGCACTTCTACGGACCTGATGAGCATCTCCGTCTCCAACAACCCGACCTATTGCGCCCAAAGCATCGTCGCACCGGGCAACGCCTCTATTGCGCAGCCCGTCCTATCCGATGGGCAGTTCACGGTGTTCCCCAACCCGTTCAGCAGCAGCCTGACGGTGGCATGGGGCGAGGGCATCGAGTCCATTGTTTCGGTGAAACTGTTCAGCATGGAAGGCAGGTTGTTGCGCAGCGACAAGTCCCTCAGCGGCGACGTGCAGTATATGGCCGATTTTGGCAACCTCACGCCCGGCGTCTATCTGCTCCGCTTGCAATCGGCGGATGGAGAGACGGGCGTATTTAGGCTGGTGAAGGAGTGAGTTGGCCGTTGGCTGTTCGCTGTTGGCCCAATGTCGTCAACTTAGCGAGACATGTTTATTTGATAGGACACAGATTTGAATGATTAAACAGATTTCCACTGATTAAATCTGTGTATATCCGTTAAATCCTTCAAATCTGTGTCCTATCAAATCTCGCTCAATCTTAAGTTGATGACATTGGGCTGTTGGCCAATGGCCAATGGCCAACAGCCTTAAAAAAACCAACCCAGTTTTAATCATCTTATGTTCAAATTCAACCGCAGCTATTTCATCGCCGCAGCCCTGCTATTCCTGATAGAAGTATTCATTGCCTTATATGTGAAGGATGCCTTTATTAGGCCCTATATCGGGGATTTATTGGTCGTCATATTGATTTATTGCATGGTTAAATCCTGCCTGAATATATCCGTTTGGCCAGCAGCCATAGGCGTTTTGCTATTTTCATACATGGTGGAGGTATTGCAATATTTAAAGATAGTCGAAGTGCTTCATTTGCAAGGCTCCAAATTTGCACGGGTCATCATCGGCACCTCGTTTTCTTGGGGCGATATGCTGGCTTATACCTTGGGAATTGGGGTGGTGCTGGTGTTGGAAAATGTATTGGCAAATTGGCATTTAACAAAAGCGGTGACACCTTAATGAAAGGCATCACCGCTTATTTAAACGCAGATTAAAACATAAACTCACTTTCACCAATCACTCTTCCCACACCTTCAAGAACCGCCCATAAGCGGGCAGCCCTGTCTCCTCGCCTCTTGCTATCACGTTGTAAGTCCCTGATTTCCAGTCCATGACCATGACATCGAGGGTGTTCACGCCTGCTTCCAGTTCAGCCCGCATCGTATGCACGAGATGGCCTTGTTGGTCATAAATGTCCAGTGTGGCGCTTTGTTCCTTCGGTGAAAACAGGTCAACGAAGACCTGATAGGCCGACGGGTTCGGGTAGAATTTCTCGAAGCTGATGCGAAGTCGGTCGTCCTGCTTCGCAATGCCGGAGACGTTTCCACCAGCGAAGCTGCTCAGGTTCACATCCCTTTCGAGGTAGCAAATGTCGCCCCATCCGCTGGTAATCAATTTCACCTGCACATGGTAAGTGCCCGTACCCAAGCCACTGATGACCAATGGGTTGGCGCAGTTGTCCAAGCATTGGAAGTTCAGCGTCCAGTTCGGGTTGAAGACCTTGATGAGCACGTGCGGGGCCACTGCCCCGGCAATGGTGATTTGGCCAGGTGCGGGGGTGATGGTGATGGCTGCGCATGGGTTGCCACTGGCCGTGACGCTGATGTTTTGGTTCGATGTATTGTCCAATATCAATTGCTCGCAGAAGCTGGTGTTGACCCTGACCTGCAAGACGTAGTTGCCCAGCGCAAGGTTGGTGGGCAAGCTGACGGCCACGTTCTTACCCAGGCTTCCAGTGACAAGTTCACTGGCCGGGAACGTAGTTGTACCAACCGTTATCGGGGATTGCCCAGATTGCGCCACCGTTACCTGTACTTCCGCATTGCCCGTCAAGAAGCTTGATGGGAAACTGTTGGCGGCATAGCTCATCAGCACGTTGAGGTTGAAGCTGCTGCCGGGCGAATAGGTGCTTGGCAGACCCGTAAAACTGTTCAACACAACGTTGGGCGCACCGATATTGACCAACTGACCGAAGAACTGGTTGCCCTCGTTGCTTTCAGCCACTTCGTTGTCAGCATCCACATGCATGATGATGTAATAGGTGCCTTTGGCAAGGGTGCCGGGCACTGGTTCCGTCACGTTGAGGAAAGCCGGACTATAGCCGCTACTGCCGTTGATGGCCAATGACGGTACGGTCCGAGTGACCCAGAACACGTCATTGCTGCTCAAAACATTGTCGGTCGAGAAGTAGAATTTCACCTTGAAAGCACCTGCGGCCACCGTACCGTAGTTGTGCACCATCATCGAATAATAGACGAAGCTGCTGCCGGGGTTGGTGAAGCAATTATTGGTGCCGGGAATGACCTCTTGGGCTAGCCCTATCAAGTCTGGCAAATTACCGCTGACAGCGCCTGTGGCCGCCTCATCGTCTTGGTTCGGCGTGGGCGGTGTGCCGTTGTTGGGCTGGCTGTCCATGTCCGTCTCGGTGGCGGCGCTGACCTGTGCGTAGGTAATCGGTGCGCCATTTTGCAACAAGAAATAGCTCACCTTGAGGGTGGCCGTGCCATTGGCAGGCACGCTTCCCACCGTCCAGACTTGGTCGCCGTTCGGGTTGAAACTACCTTGCGAAGCAACGAACTCATTGCCGCCCGTGTAAACCACGCCAGCAGGTTTCATCCATTTTACCTTAACGCCCGATGCCGCTTGCGGCCCTTTGTTCAGGAGCGTCAGCGTGGTGGTGTAGTGGCTGTAAATGACTGGATTGGTGGTGTTTTGCACCATCGTAAGCTCCAGGTCAATCTGGCTGCCAGCAGGTGCCGTCACGTTGACGGTTTGGTATTGCGAATTGTTCGAGGGGTTTTGGCAGAAATTGTACTCGGCGGTGATATGGAAATACCGGGAGCCGATGGCCGTGTTGGCGGGCAGGTTCACGGTCACGGTCTTCGTCACGGTGCTAGCCTGGGCGAAGTCGCCGACGGTGTAATTGGTCGAACCGACCAAGACGGGCGGCGTCACATCTGCCAGGAATATTTGCGCAGCAAAGCCCGTGCTGGCGGGCTGTGGAAACCCATTGCTGAGGTATTTCAGCGTCACCTGCACCGGGAAACTGCTGCCCGCCGCCACGGTATTCGGTAGCCCGGAATAGCTTTCGAGGCTGAGGTCTGGGGCACCTATATTTACAGGAGACGGCGGTATTACGTTGTTCGCCTCGTTCGATTCCGTCACTTGGTTGTCGGCGTCAATGACGACAATCACATAGTAAACATTCGGTGCCAAAGAGGCTGGCACGGGCTGGTTGGGGCCGATGAAGACCGGGCCGCCATTGCTCATAGTGTTCAGCGAGGGCACGTTCACGGTGCTCCAAAGCACGTCGTTGGCAGAAAGGGTGTTATCCAATGAAAAGTAGAACTTCACCTTGAAGGCCCCTGCCGCCACGCTGCCCGTGTTTCTGATTTGCATGGAATATACAAGATAGTTCTGGCCAGGAGGTGTGTAGCAACCGTTCTCGGCAGGGATGTCCTCATGCAAGATGCCATTCAATTCTGGCAAGCCACTAACGGAGCAGGGCGGAGGAGCTGTCACGGTCGTCGTTGCGGAGCAGTTCGCCGTCATATTGTCCATGAAATTCAGCGTCAGGTTCCCAGCGGAAACGGGGATGTTCTGGATCAAAAGCTGCGAGCCATAAGTGCCGTTGTAGGTCTGGCTCAATTGCGGGATGACCATTTGGAAGCCAGCCCCGCCAGCAGGGTTTGATGCGTTTACCAAAAAGCTGTAAACATCATCGTTGGGGTTGTTGGGGGTGTTGTTGTTGTTGCATGCAATATTCGAAATCGTGGGTGTGATGGCACAAGTGGGGCCGCCGCCGCCCGAAACGAGGCATGCGTCATCCACCTTGAAGCCATTGCTCAAGTCCTTGGAGGCCAGCCAATAAACATAAACTGCACCGGGAGGAGCTGTGGCAGTGATGCTATTTTCCTGGTAATTCGTTGAGGAGAACCCAATGGTGTTGCCGCCAGGTATTTTTGCCCAAGATGCGTTCATGAAGCGCAGCTCGAACAAAAAATTTCCTTTTGACCAAACCTTGACCGTATAGCTGGTGCCCACGGTGGCAGGGAGCGCTTGACCAATCGAGGCAAAACCGCTTCCACTAACATTAGCAGCTTTGGTACCGGAATGTGCATCAGTGGTAATGCTCACGTTGCCCACGGTCGTCCACCCAGTCAGCCCCGACTCAAAACCGGGGTTGGTGAGCAGGTTGCCCGTGCATTGGGAATGGGCAGTGAAGTAGAATAGGAAAAGCCCTGAAAGGGTTACAAGCAAGAGTCTGATTAGCTTGTTCATGTGTCGGAGATTTTAAGGTAAGTGGATACTAACATGGTCGGGCATTGGGCCCAAACACCGAGGTGATTGGCAAAAGTATCTTATAATGCCGCCAACTAAAGATGATTTCGGTCACTGTAGGCGGTGAGTTTTTCCTAAAGACAGCGCCCTAAACGACACCGCCACCCATGCGCAAGGCGCAGGGTGGCGGTGTTGATGCATCGTTCAAAACTGCTCACGAGCCGTCTTGTCCGGTCATAAAAGTCCAGCGTGGGATAATCAGGTATTAGGTAGGTGGAGCCGTTCCATATCTCAATATCCCAATACCTCAATACCTCAATAATCTTCGGCTGCCCACCAATCTCCCATTATCCATAAAAAGGCTGGCGGTATAAATGCCCTGCGGCAGGCTGCCGATGTTGATTTGCTCCGCAACATTTCCCCCCATTTTTTGCGACAGCACCACCCTGCCCGAGAAGTCTGTCAGGTGCAGGATGGCATTCCCATCGAAGGATTTTTCGAGGATGAAAAAATCGCCCGCTGGATTGGGGAACACCTGAAAATCAAGCGATTGCACCAGTTCGTCCGTGCCGGAAACCGTGCTGTGCGTCTCGCAGCCCAAGTGGTGCGCCGTATGGCTTGTGGTGTCAATGATGATGTTTTCGTCGCCCGGCAGGTAGCCTGTATAGGCAAAATAGAACAGCATCATTTCATCGGTGGTGGCTTCGCCAACGCTGATGACCTGCGGCGGCGAGTTGGGGTTGTGGGGGTTGTTGGACGTGTTGTCGTAGGTGGCGTAACCGTGCAGCTTGGTGAAGGCCGGAATCTTGACAGGCTTCTGGAACTGATAGGACCCCTGCCAATGGAAGTCCCAATCGGGGATGTCAATCAGCGGAATCGTATCGCCCTGCAACGTGATGCCGAAAGCTTTCATGCTCTTGCAAATCAAATGAGCATGCGGCCCAACACTGTACAAGGTGGCTGGCTGCGACACAGTAAACGCTTCGTGGAAAGTCTTCACTTCGTCTGGCATCACTTGAAGCGGGCCATTGGTCATGTTGGTCACATGGTTGAGGATGGGGCTCAGGTAAATCTCCCGCAGCGACCCATCGGACAGTTTTAGGTTGACCTTGGTCTGGTCAGACTGCCCAACGCTTGATACTGGGTAATGGATTTGCAACACGAGCGCCGTGTTTTGCGACAGCTTAATGCCCATGTTGGTCGGGTAAGTCTGCACCCCGCTGCCTGGCACCCAAGCACCCACCAGCTTCGCACCGAAGACGCCAATACCCCCGAAGGCCGTATAGCCTGGCGCTGGGTCGGCAGCATCTTGCGCCAGCGCTTGGCCAGAGTCGTCCTGATAGACCAGCACGTGATGCACCACGCTGCGGTTGCCGGGTATCACCTCCATCTCCGTGATGAACCGGTCGCCGGGCAGGTTGACCGGAATGGCGAAGACCCGGTACAGGTCGTTTTGCAGGATACTGGGGATGGTATAACTCGGAATTTGCACCGTGAGGTCGGGACTGGTGATTTCCTCTAAGCTCGTATAGACTGGCGCAATGGGCGCATTGGCGAGGTTGCCAGCGGGTGCGCCGTTGTTCACCCAAGCGTCAATCAGCGCCACCTCCTCGTCTGTGAGCAGCCGCTTGCCCGCATGGTTGCCAAAGTCTTGGCTGGCCTTCCAAGGCGGCATCACCCGGCTTGTAACGGCTTGCTGGATGGCGTAACGGGCCACGTACGCCTCTTGGTAGTTCATCAGCGAGACCGGGGCGATGTTGCCGGGGCTGTGGCATTTGGAGCAATGAGAGTAAACGATGCAGGCCACATCGTCGGCCCAGGTTTGGGCGTTGAGGTTGAGCGCAATCAGCAAAAAAGCAAGTAGCAAGATGTTTTTCAACATGGTAAATCAAGTTGCGGATGTTTTGGTAAAAACGGGGACTTGGACGGTACTGTAGCCAACAAGTTTAATCAAAGGAACGAAAGAATTTTGGAAGAGGAAAATTTTGGTGAAACAACATTCAATGATGGAACGTGCGTATTGGCACCAAGTCCCGGCTGAGCCCGTTGCATTTGCCCTTTAGCGTTTCCTCCACCTCGCTGGCGGATGCGGTGCAGGCCATCAGGCGAGCCACCAATAGCGGCGGTGCCAAAGGAGTCCAGTGGGGGGGATGAGGTGGCTGAACTGCCCTCGTGACATTGCGGGTGGCCTTCAGCCATGACAAAGGTGATTGCGGCAAAAAAAGTAAAAGCGCTTACCTTCGCCCCCAAACAACACCACATGCACAAACTTGCCCTTTCCCTACTGTTTGCTTTGGCTACTGCCGCAATATTTGCCCAGCAGCGCCCCGTCCCACCCCATTTCGATGCCGATGCTCCCGCTTGGGCGAAGATGCTCCTCGAAGAAAGCCCCAACGTCCGCAACATCCAAGCGGCCTATAAAGCCTACCACGATGAGCGGCCTTTCCAGAAGACCCGCTACACCCAGTTCTACAAACGCTGGATGCAGTGGGCAAGACCCTTTGCGCAAGCAGATGGGACGCTGCTGTTCCCGACCGTTGCTGATTTGGACAAGGATGAGCAGCAGCGTTTGAAATTGAGAAATTTAGAAATTAGGAAATTGCGTAACGAACGCGCTGCACCCCCAATTTCCCAATTTCCTAATTTCCCAATTTCCACTTGGAGTTTCAACGGCCCCAAGGTCCACTACTTCCCCGATGCCTCCGCACAATCCGTTGACCATACGAACATCTATGCCTTCGACATCTACGCTGCCAACCCAAACATCCTCTACGCTGGCGGCGAGGCGGGGGGTGTATGGAAGACCACCAACAAGGGCCTGAATTGGACACTGCTCACCGCCGACGTGCTCCACGGCGCTTTCGGGGCGGTGAAAATCAACCCACAAAACCCCGACATGGTCTATGCGGGCACGGGTGGCAAGCTCATCAAGACCTCCGACGGCGGGGCCACTTGGCAGACCGTTTACACCGAAGCCAATTTTTGGGCACAGGAAATCTACGTGCACGAGGCCACGCCCGACCTGGTGCTGGTGGCCAGTGAGAAGGGCCTTTTGCGCAGCACCGATGCTGGCGCAACCTGGGTGAAAGCATGGGCGGCGAACACCTGGGGGGTGAAGCCCAAGCCGGGCGACCCCAACACCGTCTGGGCCATCCGGGACAATGGCAACAGTTCCGATTTCATGATTTCCACCGATGGCGGCGGCAGCTTCATGGCCAGCAACACGGGCTGGTGGCAGCCAACCGGCAACCGGGAGGTGACCGGGGCCATCATCGCCCCATGCCCATCGAACCCTACCAAGATATACGCCTTCCTCAGTGGTGAGGGCGACGGGCTGGGCGGCTATATCGGCGTATTCAAAAGCACCGATGGTGGGGCGACGTGGTCGAATACCCATCCGACCAACAGCATCGGGCAACCGTACAGCATCCCCAACCATACGAACCTCATGGACGCCAATGGCGTGGACTGGTTCTGGCAAGGCTTCTACGACCAGGCGATTGTGGTCAACCCCTTGAACGACAACCAGTTGATAGCGGGCGGCTGCTCGTGGTTCCGCAGCAACGACGGCGGGGCGACATGGAGCGGCTACGGCGGCTACGTGGGTGGCACGGGTATCACTGGCGACCGCCACCCCGACATACAATGGACTGCTGCCGTTGGCAATGAGCTTTGGATAGCCTCAGACGGCGGCTTGGTTTATTCCACCAATTTTGGCCAAAGCGTCGAGGGGCGCAACAACGGTATCAGCGGGGCGGCGCTCTGGGGCTTCGACTCCGGCTGGAACGAAGACATCCTCGTGGGCGGGCGCTACCACAATGGCAACATGGCCTACCACGAAAGTTTTCCCAATGGGACGTATTACGCCATCGGTGGCGCCGAGGCGCCAACGGGCTACGTGAACCCCGGCCCCGAGCGCAAAATTTACCACTCAGACATCGGCGGCGACATCATCAGGCCAGGCTTCGGCAATGGGCTAGGAAACTTCCCCGTGGGCACCTGGCCCAACGAGAGCTACGCCTACTATGAAAACTCGGAGATGGAATGGCACCCCGACTGCTGGAACATCGTCTTCCTCGGCAAGGAGGACAAGCTCTGGCAAAGCACCGACGGCGGCACGACTTTCACCGTCCTCTATGACTTCCCCGGCGGCGTTGACCGCAATGTTTACGACATCGAAATATGCCGTTCGAACCCCGACCGCATGTACGTCAGCCAATGGAACGGCACCGACGACGTGGTGCACCGCAGCCTCGACGGTGGCCTAACATGGCAAATCTGCGCAGCACTGCCCACACCAAACAACAACGACCGCATCAAAATGGCCGTCAGCGCCGAGAACCCCGACGTGCTTTGGCTGGCGGTGAGCTATGGCTCAAACGGCAAGAAAGTCTATAAAACGACCGACGCCGGGGTCACTTGGCAAAACCTGACGACGAACCTGCTGGACGGCGCAACCGTCACGAGCATCATGGCGCAGTACGGCACTGATGGCGGCGTGTACCTTGGCACAACCAAGGGTATTTTTTACCGAAACAATTCGATGGCCAACTGGGAGCCGTACAGCGACGGCCTGCCCCTGAGCGTTGAGCCGAACAGGCTCAAACCGTTTTACAAAAAAAGCCTGATAAGGGTCGGCTGCTGGAACGCTGGCGTGTGGGAAGCACCGCTGTTCGAGCCGAGCGCCACCCAGCCACTGGCGATGGT
This sequence comes from Saprospiraceae bacterium, assembly GCA_031426435.1. Classification (GTDB taxonomy): domain Bacteria; phylum Bacteroidota; class Bacteroidia; order Chitinophagales; family Saprospiraceae; genus UBA6168. The sequence goes on from JANPLH010000194.1 coordinate 10,744, forward strand.
GGACAAGCTGAAAAGCTTCTGCCCGACGGATACTTTTTACTTCGACGACCACAGCGTGGTCATGCACGTTGCCGTGTCCTGGGCTTGGCAATTCGCTGACGCTCAATCTGTTATCGGTGCAAACACGAGGACGCCAAGGGTTGTGTTCAACTCCGCTGGCGACAAGCTGGCGGTGATGACGATGACAACGCCGGGGGGCATTTTCACGGACAGCCTGACCGTGCAAGTCGGGGATGAATGCACCAGCCTGTTGCCAGAGGCGCTGCCCGGCAATGCACTCAGCCTCGATGGCGACGGCGACTATGCGACCATGAGCGAGCCGCTTAACCTCAATTCCAATACCGCTACCATTTCATTTTGGATGAAACCAACGGGCGACCAGAGCGCCTGGGCGGGCGTGGTACTTTGCAGGGGCGGCAACACAACTGCAGGCGTACATTATGGCGAAAACAACGAACTGCACTATATGTGGAACGACCAAAACTGGTGGTGGGACACAGGCATCTTCCCGCCTATCGGCGAATGGAGCCACGTGGCATTGGTCATAGAGCCGAATCGTGCGACTATTTACTTTAACGGGGTGCCGACCTCGCTGTCCACCAATCACGCCATCGAGGAATTCAACTCTCCGCTGGTGCTGGGCTCAGACCCAAACTACGACAACCGCTATTTCAAGGGCATTCTCGACGAGGTCTGCTTTTACGATAAAGCATTGACGCAGAACCAGATACGGGAGGAAATGCACCTGACCCGCACCCATGCTGACACGGACGGCTTGCGCAGCTACCTCCAATTCAACGAGGCGGACGGCCCTGCCTTTGACCGTATTGGGGCAGGTTTTGCCAGCTTCGGCGGCGATGCGGTGAGGGTCGTCTCGACGGTGGCGGTGGGACCGGGGGTGAGCAGCCGACAGGAAGTGTTTGAAAATGGCCCCCACTTCTTTGGGGAAACAGGGATTATGATGGCTTTCGCTGACTTACCTACTACCTACCCCAACGGTGAATTAGTGGTTACTCGCCTTAACATCGAGCCAGACCAAAAACCAACCAATGAAAGCGTCGGGAATACTTATTGGGTTTGCCACAACTTTGGGCAAAACCCCGTATTTGACGAGCTTTTTAATCTATTATTTGACAGCATCGAAATTGCGGTGATGGGCACCACTGCCAAACAGTACCAACTTTATGCTCGTCCGCCTCGGGCTGATGGCAACACTTGGCAGCTACTCGCTACTGCCGACGGAATTTTACCTGGTACAAATGGCTATATAGTGTTCTTAGAAGATAATGGCGTGGATGAAGCCGCCCAGTTCATCATCACCCGCCCGATGGCGACGGCGGTGCAGAAACCCGTCGTTGCGCAGCCGATGGTTAGTGTTTCACCCAATCCGGTTTCAAAAAATGGTTCACTAAACATCCATACGAACCTCACGGGCAAGCTGAAATTCAAGCTCTACGATGCAAAGGGGCGGGCCGTTCAGGTTGCCGTTTTCGAACGGGACGGGCAGTTGGCCATTGATGGGCTGGCGGCGGGGGTGTATGCCTATTCGATTGAAAGCGAGGGGCTTATGCGGTTTGGGAAGGTGGTGGTGGAGTAAACCACGCTGTTTTTCAATTCCCTTGCTCACACTTTTTCGGATAATAAAATTCCATGTTCGGACAATGAAACCCATTGTTCGGACAATAGACTGTGGCATTTTAACCGCTATGCTTTCTTGATTACATAGGTATGCCTATATTGCACCATTAAATCAAAAAAAGAATCTCCTCCCACCGATAATACCCCATAATCACGGTCTTTATCACAGGTTCCCTGTTGCGTTTAAATGAAACAGGTTTTTATGAGCAGTAGCTTAACCTGAATGCCTATCACTTCCTCAAAACGGACTCCCTGATATTTGGTCGGAAGGGCGTTTATGCTACTGCATTTTGCAACATTAATACTCATTCCAATGGGAAAATGCCAGGAATCAAAAAGGCAGGTGCTTCTACAAATTATAGGGGTATTGGCCATCGTTGATTGCAGTGTTTCAGCCATTGCCACAATCTATAAATTCAAATTAAGTCCAAATGAAAAGATACCTACCATTCTTCGTCCTGCTGTTCGCAGCTACCAGGCTTTTCGCCCAAATCACCGTCACCAATGCCACCTTCCCCGTCGCTGGCGATGTGCTGAACTTGGCGATTGACAACTCCCCTACCGGCATCGTGCCGTTCACCCCACCGGGCGGCAACCAAGTCTGGGACTTCACGAGCCTACTGGTGGATGCGACCCAAAACATCACCTACAATCCGGCCAGCGCGGGCAGCCAGGGGGCAAATGTGCCTGGTGCCGAGTTGTTCGCCGTCCTTTCGACTGGTACGGAGAATTATTACAACGTGACAAACACGAAGTTTGAACTGCAAGCCTACTGGGGCATACTGCCCTACGACCTCGTCACCAATAATTTGTTCGAATACTCCCCGACGCTGCCAGAGCGCCGTGCGCCGTTGAATTTTTTCGACATCAACGCAAGTTCTTCGGGCTTCCTTGAGCTGTTTCTGCCCTCGGCCTTTCCGCCCTTGTTAATGATAAACCTGGCCGCAGTGACGAACAATGCACAAATAGATTCCATGCGCTATCGGGTAGCTATCAGTGGCATAGACGTAGTGGACGGCTGGGGCACCGTAAACATACCCGGCGGCACCTACGATGTGCTTCGGGAAAAGCGCACCAAGTACACAGAAACCCGCATTGATGCCAAAATCCCTCCGCTCGGTTGGTTGGACATCACCGATAATTGCATTCAGGCCGGCTTCAACGGATTGGGCGTGGATACCATGGTTGCCTTCTATTTTCACAACAACGTGGCGAAGGAGCACATCGCCATTGCGACCTTGAACAACCAGCAGAACGCCGTCACGAAGATGGTGTTCAAGGCCAATGGCCCAAGTTGCCCCACGGGCAATGTCCTCTTCGTAAAAGCCAACGCTACAGGTACCAACAACGGCACCTCTTGGGCGAACGCCTTCACGAGCTTGCAGAGCGCCCTCGCCAGCACCTGCCCCGGCATCACCGAAATCTGGGTAGCCGCAGGCACTTACACGCCGACCACCACAGCTGACCGCAATATTTCCTTTGTGATGAAAAACGGCGTTGCCATTTACGGCGGCTTCGCTGGCACGGAGACGATGCGCTCGCAAAGAAACTGGAGCACCAACGTCACCACCCTCAGCGGCGACATCGGCGCAGCGGGCAATGCCGACAACAGCTTCAACGTGGTCAAAGGCTCCGGCACGAACAGCACCGCCATCTTGGACGGTTTCACCATCACGGAAGGGAACGCCAATGCTGCTTCGGCTCCTGGCAATTATTACAGCGCAGCAAGGAATGGGGGTGGAATGTACAACAGTGGCGGAAGCCCAGCCATCAGAAATTGTTTCTTCAAAACAAACTCTGCTACCAGCTTTGGCGGCGGGATGTTCAATTTTTCAAGCTCCAACACTTCCCCCACTGTGACCAATTGTGCCTTCACAAGCAATACGGCTGCCAACGGTGGCGGTATCTGCAACTCAAATTTCCGATCCTCGTCCGTTCCAGTGATTGCCAATTGCAGCTTTTATGGCAATACCGCAGGCCTCGGCGGCGGGATTCTGGTGGACAGCTCCAGGACGCAAGTCATTAATTGCATCATTTGGGGCAATAGCAGTGGTTTGGCCATTGACCCATCTGATGCTGTAAACATTACCAACTCCATCATTCAAGGCGGCTGCCCACCTTTTGGCGCAACCTGCACCAGTGTACTGAACGTGGACCCGCTTTACGTGGATGCACCCGGCGGCAACTTGCGCCTGCAGGCCTGTTCCCCGGCCATCAATGCAGGCACGGCAACAGGCGCACCCGCCACCGACTACGACAACGATGCCCGACCATTCGGGGCTGGTTTCGACATAGGCTATGACGAATACACCGGGGGGCCATGCTGCACTTTCGCTGTGCCAGCCAACGGGTCGGGCACGGTTGCCTGCCCTGCATTGGCGACGCCGCCTACGCCGCCCGTTGTCACCAATAGCTGCGGCAATGAAGTGGTGCCCACTGGCCCAGTCATCACCAACGACCCCAGCCCGCTCACCTGCGAGGGCACCCGAACCTACACCTGGACCTATACCTACAACACCGTGAGCTTGACCTGGGCGTTCACCTACACCATTGAGCGGGAGGACTTCACCATCATTCTGCCGAACGGCTCGGCCACGGTCGCCTGCCCGGCATTGGCTACCCAGCCCGTGCCGCCCATGGTCGGCGACAACTGCAGCCAATTGCTGAGCCCATCCGGCCCGGTCATCACTTTTGTGCCTAACACACTGACCTGCGAGGGAACGAAGACCTATACCTGGACCTATACCGATTGCGAGGGCAACTCGCACCAGTGGAGCTTTGTCTATACCATCGAGCGGGATGATTTTGCCGTTCCGGCAAATGGCGATGCAACCGTTGCTTGCCCTGCATTGGCCACGCCACCAACACCACCTACGGTATTGAGCAATTGCGGTGAAACGATTGCACCGACTGGCCCTGTCGCCAGCGCTACACCAGCTTGCGAGGGCACGAAGACCTACACCTGGACCTACACCGACTGCGAGGGCAACTCGCACGATTGGGCCTTCATTTACACCATTGAGCGAAACGATTTTGCCGTTCCAGCAAATGGCGATGCAACCGTGGCTTGCCCTGCATTGGTCACGCCACCAACACCACCTACGGTATTGAGCAATTGCGGTGAAACGATTGCACCGACTGGCCCTGTCGCCAGCGCCACGCCAGCTTGCGAAGGCACGAAGACCTACACCTGGACTTACACCGACTGTGAGGGCAACTCGCACGATTGGGTCTTCACCTATACCATCGAGCGGAACGATTTTGCCGTTCCGGCAAATGGCAGTGCCACCGTTGCTTGCCCTGCATTGGCCACGCCACAAACACCGCCTACGGTATTGAGCAACTGCGGTGAAACGATTGCGCCGACTGCCCCGACCATCACCAACAACCCGAACCCAGTGCTCTGCGTGGGTACCCGCACCTACACTTATACCTACACCGATTGCGAGGGCAACTCGCACCCGTGGAGCTTTGTGTACAATATTGTACCGGTCCCATTCTCGGTGCCGCCAAGTGGCTCGGCCATGGTCGCCTGCCCTGCACTGGCCACACAGCCCACGCCGCCCGTGGTGCTCGACAACTGCGGCAACCCTACCACGCCGACCGGGCCTGTTATCGTGAACAACCCCAACCCCATCACCTGCGAGGGGACAAGGACCTATACCTGGACCTATACCGATTGCGCTGGCAATACCACTCCCTGGAGCTTCGTCTATACCATCGAGCGGCTGCCCTTCACAGTGCCAGCTAACGGTACTGCGACGGTGGCTTGCCCTGCCTTGGCAGTAACGCCAACGCTGCCAACGGTTACCAGCAACTGCGGCGAGGTGCTATTGCCATCTAGCTCGGCCATTGTGAACAACCCCAACCCGCTGACCTGCGAGGGTACCCGCACATACGCTTATACCTACACGGATTGCGAAGGCAACACTGCTACTTGGAGCTTCATCTATACCATCGAGCGGCTGCCGTTCACGGTGCCAGCCAATGGTGCTGCGACCGTGGCTTGCCCCGCCCATGCAGGCACACAGCCAACGCCGCCCGTCGTCACCAGCAACTGCGGCGAGGTGCTGACGCCCACAGGCCCGGTAATTACAAACAACCCCAACCCGCTAACCTGCGAGGGCACCCGTTCCTACACTTGGACGTACACGGATTGCGAAGGCAACACGGCCAGTTGGAGCTTTGTCTATACCATCGAGCGGCTGCCGTTCACGGTGCCAGCCAATGGCTCGGCAACGGTAGCCTGCCCTGACCAATCGGACGTGCAGCCTACCCCGCCCGTGGTGACGAGCAACTGCGGTGAGGTGCTGACCCCGGTCATTACCTCCTCCCCAAAACTCGGCTGCGAGGGCAACCGCAACTGGTACTTCACCTATACCGACTGCGAGGGCAATACGGCCACTTGGATATTCTTTTACACCGTAGAATATGGTGATTTCGTCGTGCCACCTAGCGTGGTCAAAAACGTCGAGTGTCCGTCGAACATCCAGCAACCCATGCCGCCCACCGTCTTCGACAGCTGCGGAAAGCTGCTCAACCCGACCGGCCCCGTCATCACCGGCACCCAGAACGCTCAGGGCTGCGAGGCCAGCCGGAGTTATACTTGGACCTACAAGGACTGCGAGGGCAACACCCATACCTGGGGCGTCACCTACAACTTCTTGTACGAGGCCGACTTCTTCGCTCCGCAGGACGAGGTGAACGTCGTCGGCTGCCTCTCCCATGCCGTGCCGCCCGTGCCGCAGACCCTCTACGACATCTGCGACCAGGTGATATCGGTCAGCGGCCCTGATATCATTGAGATACCCGGCGGGACGCCCTGCTCCGGCACCCTGATTTACACCTTCGTTTACACCGACTGCGGCGGCCACAGCCACCCGTGGACCTTCACCGTGCATGCCAATGACGACGAGCCGCCCATCGGCGAATGCCCCAGCGGCACGGAGGACAACGTGGACGTGACCGACCTCGACTGCGTGGAGGACGTGCCATGCCCCGACGACTTCGATTTCTCTGACAAAATCAAGGAAATGCTGGAGGCTGGAGGCATCTACGACCTGTGCAGTGGCACCGACCTCGTGGTCAAACTGGACAGCTGGTCGGAGCTATGGGAATGCTCAGACCCCGACGGCGATGGCCAGTTCAGCTTTGGCCGAACCGTCTATTTCAGCATCGCCGACCCCTGCGGCAACGAGATGCCTGAGCTATGCTCGGTGACTTATTCCGGCGACTGCCAGCCCATCTCGGCCTTCCCGCAGGAGGCCTGGGGCCTGAACGACGAGAACAGCCAAATCAGCCTCGCCGACATCCAGCACCTGCTCGACAATTACGGCCCATTGACCATCGGCGGGGAGAACTCCCTGACGCTGACGCAGGCCTCCTGCGTGGCCAGCCTATTACCCGCACAGGGCGGCCCCGGCCCATTAGGCGACTGCGACCAGGTGGACTGCACCGGCGGTTGCAACCCAACGTCGCCGGGCGGCATCAAGAACGACCTGGCCGCCAACGCCATCGCCATGATGCTCAACCTCTACTACAGCATGGACGCCAATGGCGCCAATATGCAGGACATGATGGAACTGGGCCTCGGCTGCCTCAATCTCGACGCAGGGCTGGTCACCTGTGTGGGCGGCGGCATCGGCACGGGCGGCATCGGCGGCCAAGAATGCAGCCTCCACGTCTTCGACCAGAACGGGATGGAGCACACCTTCCCCTACACCCTTGGCGGCCTGATGGAACTGTTGAACGCTTACCTCGGCGGCGACATCGGCCTCGATGATGCCGAGTCCGGCGTGTACGGCACGGCGCTCAATGCAGCGCTCAATGCGCTGTTGGGCCAGTACGGCGGCGCTGAACTGCCCTCGGCCTGCGACCCCGACGCTGGCGCACAGGGCAGCGATGTGGAAACTGACAAGGCATTGCCGACTGGCAGCACGAATACGACAGGCAAATCAGGCCTCATCCTCGCACCGAACCCAGCCAACAGGGAGGTTTCCCTCCGCTTGGCGAAAATGGCGGAAGCGCAGGAGGTGAGCCTCGAAATCTACAACGCCTACGGCCAGTTGATGCTCCGCAAAGCGTTCGGCAGGGTGGCCCAACTGGACGAGCGCATCGAACTGAACGGCTTTAACAATGGCCTGTACTTCGTTAAAGTGCAGGCGGGCGGTCAGCGTTTTGAGCAAAAGCTGGTGATAGGGAAGGAATAGTTTTGCAGCAACGATTATCGTTGTGACAGATATAGTGTCAGCTGCCCATTGGGGTGGCTGACACTTTTTTTTAGTCTATAATGGCTAACGCAAGCCCACCTTTTTTGCGAAAGCAAGTACAATTTATTGGCCGCTCATTCTTGCCAAATGGCTCCCAACCCCGCCGCCCATGCCTGCTGGTTGAAAACAGGCAGGTCTTGCTCCAGCAAAGTCTTGGCCCTGGCCTCCAAGTTGGCCCATTGCAAGTCCAATTCCCGAAGGCGGTCACGGGAAGCCTGGTTCGGGCGGGGGATGTCGCTCTCCGTCTGGTTGATGAGGAAGAGGTATTCCGCCGTAAACTTGTTGGAGAAGTTTTCCACATCGTCGTATGCTTTTGACTTGCGCTGTACCATGTCCTCGTCCCATTCCTTCATCCTTTCTGCCAATGTCTGGCCTGCTTGGTATAATGCCTTGTATTTATCCTCCGATGCCAGCTTGGGCAACAGCGTTTCCAATTGCACCCGCTTGGCATACATTGTGTTCACCAACTGATGCATCCGGCTCAGTTCCGACTCCATCTTGCCCATCAATTCACTGTATTCCAGATAGCCTTTTGCAGTGGTTGGGTAAAGTGGATTGGGCAGTATCACCACCTCGGTGGTCACCTGCTGGTCGCCCATTTTCAAGCTGAGGGAATACTTGCCCGGCGATACTTTGTGGCCTCGGTAACCCGCCTCAAGATAGGCAGTCGGTATGCCCGGCATGGTCTCATGGCGCAAGTCCCACACGAAGCGGTTCAGCCCTTTTGCCTTCGGCAATAATGGCGCTGCCGATGGGCCGCCATCGTAGGATTTAAAGGTGGAATCAGCTGTTGAGCTGTAACTGCGCACCAGCCTGCCTTGGTCATCCCTGATTTCAAGGGTGATGGCTTGCTTTTCACCCATTTCGGGCAGGTGGTAGTAAATGACCGACCCTGTGGCAGGATTGACACCCCTGGTCGGGTGCATGCCCTTGAAATCGGCGTCGGCCTTGTCCAATTCGCTGCGGCCATTGACCAATATGGTGGGGGTAGGCTTGAACAGTGCCAGCCCGCTGATGCCCTCCGGCTTGTATTGACGCAGCAGGCTCAAATCATCCAAAATCCAGAAGGAGCGGCCAGAGGTGGAAGCAATGAGATTGCCCTGGTGCACCCGCAGGTCGGTGATGGGCGTGACGGGCAGGTTGAGTTGGAAGGGCGACCATGCTTTGCCGCCATCCCAAGAGATGAACAAGCCCGCCTCGGTGCCAGCGAACAGCAAGTTCTTTCGCACCGCATCTTCCCGCACCACCCTCGTAAAAGCACTATTGGGAATGCCTTGGCTGATATTCGCCCAGGTCGCTCCATAGTCGGTGCTTTTGTAGAGGCCGGGCGTGTGGTCGTTGAACTTGTAGCGGGTCGTGGCGATATAAACCGTGGCCGGGTCGTGGGGCGATACTTCGATGGCATTTATTAGGCATTCCTTCAAGCCAGCGGGCGTAAGGTTCTGCCAAGTGGCACCGCCGTCCTTGGTCAACTGCACCAGCCCATCGTCGGTGCCTACCCAGATGACGCCCTTCTCCAGCGGGGATTCCATGACATAACTGATGGTTCCGTAGTTTTCAGCACCGACGGCCTCGTTGGTATAAGGCCCGCCACCCTTGCCCTGTTTGTCCTTTTCGTTGCGGGTCAGGTCTGAGGAAGCTTCGTCCCAGGTCAGGCCCATGTCCCTTGTGCGCAGTAGATACTGCGAACCGTGGTAGAAGGTATTCGGCTCGTGCTTCGACCAGATGATGGGGGCATTCCAATTGAAGCGGTATTTCATGTCCTTGGTCTCACGGGCCAGGTATTGAATGGGAGCTGCCATGATATTGGTGCCCGCCTTGGCCTTGGTGTCCAGCACCTCGATGGTGCCGAGGTAGCTCCCGCCCATCACGTAGCGTGGGTCATCGGGGTTGAAGGCGAGGAAGGCGGACTCCCCACCAGCGGAGTAGGTCCAGCTTGCTGTGGTAATGCCGCTGCCGCCCAGCTCCCTGCTGGCGATGACGACCGAGGTGTTGTCCTGCTGACCTGCGTAAATATTATAAGGGAACTGGTTGTCCACATTGATTCGGTAAAACTGTGCGGTGGGCATATTGGCCTGGGTGCTCCATGTCTTGCCAAAATTGAAGCTGATGGCAGCGCCGCCGTCGTCGCCCATGACCATGTTCTTAGGGTTTTGGGGATTAATCCAAAGGTCGTGGTAATCGCCGTGGACACCGTCTATGGTCTCCCAGGTCTTGCCGCCGTCGGTGGAGCGAAGCGCCGGGGCGCTCAGCACATAGACCGTTTGCTCGTTTTGTGGGTCAATGAACAGCTCGATATAATACCAGGCCCGTTGGTCGAGCCGCTGGTCGTTGGAGACCTTGGCCCAGTTTTTTCCGGCATTGTCAGAAACGAACAGCCCGCCTTTCTCCTTGTCGGAATCGCTTTCAATCAAGGCATAGACCTTGTCGGGATTGGAGCGGCTGACGGCAATGGCCATCTTGCCCTTTTCCTCCGGCAGCCCTTCATGGATTTTCGACCAGTTTTTGCCGCCATCCGAGCTTTTGTACAGCCCACTGCCGGGGCCACCGCTGATGATTTTCCAGGGCAAACGGCCATGCTCCCACATGGCAGCGTACAGCACATCTGGGTTCGTCATGTCCATGGACAATTCGGCGCAGCCCGTTTTTTCGTCCACATAAAGCACCTTGTTCCAGGTGGTTCCGCCATCAATGGACTTGAAAACGCCCCGCTCCTGCGACTGCCCGTACAATGCCCCTTGCGCAGCAACATAGAGTATGTCTGGATTGGTGGGATGTATGCGTATGCGGGAGATATGCTGTGTGCCCGTCAGGCCCATTTTCTGCCAGGTCTTCCCGGCATCCGTTGATTTATAAACGCCATCGCCGTGGTGGGTCATCACGCCCCGCACTGCATGTTCACCCATGCCCACATAGACGATATAGGGGTGGCTATCCGAGACGGTAATGGCACCCACCGAGCCTGTGGCGAAAAACCCATCCGAGATATTGGCCCAGGTGATTCCCATGTCCTCCGTTTTCCACACGCCGCCGCCAGTGACGCCCATGTAGTAGGTCTGTATATCGCCCAATACCCCTGACACGGCCACCGAGCGGCCACCCCGGAAGGGGCCGATGCTGCGCCATTTCATGGGCTTGAAGAGGGCGTTATAGTCCATTGCCGCTGGGGCAGGTGGCGTTGGTTGCTGCTTGGGCCTGCGTTGCGCAGCAACTGGTAAAGCCAAGATGGCAATAAGGGCAAGGAGCAGGTATTGTTTGGCCATAGCGTTGTAATTTTCTATTGGATAAAGGATGAAAAACAAGGGCGGGAAGGTAGGGTATTGTCAGAAAATGGGGGATAGATAATGAACAAAAAGGCTTTCATGTATTACTTGAAAAACCGATTTTCTGCACGGTAAAACCGCCCTAATCATACAGATGGCAAAAGTATCGTACAGCAGCATTTAGGTGAATAAAAACGGCATCACCCCTCCGCCCAACTGTTCCCCCCCTCCAACGGCATGCACCCGATATACGCCCCCGGCACCGGGTCGTACCGCAGCACTTCTGTGTAGATTTTTTGCGAAGTAAAATAACCGAACAAGGTCAGCGACTTGACATGCCGGAAGAAGGCCACCGGCTCCGGGTTGGCCACGAGCGAGATGCCCCAGACTGACGGTGGGTAAGCGCCAGCCGCTTTGTCAATTTCGAGGAGGTAAGCTTGTCGTTCTTCGGGGCTGCATTTCACGAAGGACTTGCCCGTTTTTGCTTTACAATCGTCGTCCAGCTTTTTCAGTCCAGCCACCCATTCCTGCTGCTGCTCGGCGCTCATCACCGTTTTCGCCGATTGGTCAATGAAAGCTGGCACGTTCATCTCCTTCGCTCCGGGCGTGGCGGTTTTTGGCAAAATGGTCTCCGTGATTTCACCCAAGAGTTCCATTTGCTCGGCATTGAAAAAGCCGCCAGCTGCCCCGGCTGCCGCCTTTGGCTCGTTTTGGCAAGCGGTGAATATTTGCGCAAGCGCCCCAGCGGTCACGGTGTAGCCGAGGAAAAGGGTGCTTGTTTTGAGGACGTCTCTACGTGTCATGAGGTATGAAGGTATGAGGTATGAAGGTATGAGGGGAGGGCTGCGATTACATACCTCCACACCTCATACCTTCATACCTAAAGGTTAAGTTTTTTTAATTCCTCCACTGCATGGTTCACCGCCCGTGCGGTCAGTGCCATGTACGTGATGGACGGGTTTACGCAAGAATTCGAGGTCATGCAAGCGCCGTCGGTCACGAAGACGTTGGGGCAGCCATGGACTTGGTTGTTGCCGTTCAGCACGGAGGTCTTGGCCTCCCGGCCCATGCGGGCGGTGCCCATCTCATGCACAGCGATGCCGAGGCCGCCGATATTGTCGAAGGTCTTGACGTTCTTGAAGCCGGAATTTTCGAGCATTTCGGCGGCGTCGGCCTTGATTTGCTCCCGCATTTTCAGCTCGTTTTCCTTGTATTCGGCGTCAATGAAGAGGAGCGGGATGCCCCATTTGTCCTTTTTGTCCTTGCTCAAAAGTGCCTTGTTCTCGTGGTAGGGCAAGCACTCTCCGAAGCCCACAAGGCCCATCGTCCAGCCGCCGGGCTTGAAGAGACCATCCTTGAACTCGCCGCCGATGCCGGGTTCGTTGACGCCAGCGCCCCAGTCGGCACGGCCAGAGCCAGCGCCCTGGTAGTCGTAGCCCCGCACGAAATTCTTGTTCTTGGACTTTTCATCCACGTTCACGTAGCGGGGGATGAACAGGCCGTTGGGTCGGCGGCCCTTGTAGTATTGGTCCTCGAAACCGTCGTAATCGCCGATGGCGCCGAGGCGATAGTGGTGGTCCATGAGGTTGTGACCCAGTTCGCCGCTGTCGTTGCCGAGGCCGTTGGGGAAGCGGCTGGAGGTGGAGTTGAGCAAAATCTGGGTGCTGCCGAGCGTACTGGCGCAAACGAAGACGATTTTTGCGTCAAATTCCAGCATTTCCAGCGTCTCGGTGTCCACGATGCGCACGCCCGTTGCCTTCCCTGTTTTTTCATCATAAATGATGGAATGCCCCGTGGAATTGGGTCGGATGGTCAGGTTGCTCGTCTTCTCCGCCGCTGGCAAGGTGACGGATACGCTGCTGAAATAGGCCCCAAACGGGCAGCCCCGTGAGCAGCGGTTGCGGTACTGACAGGAGGCCCGGCCCAGCGCCTTTTGCTCCTCGGTCGCTTGCGTGATGTGCGCCACCCGCCCAACGGTCACGTGCCGTCCGCCGAACTTCTTGGCCACTTCGCCCTTGAAATGCTTTTCGATGCAGTTCAGCTCCATCGGCGGCTGCAACTGCTGGTCGGGCAAATGAGAGGTCGGCCCGAGGTTTTCGCCGCTGACGCCGATGTATTTCTCCACGTAGTCGTACCAAGGCTGGATGTCCTTATACCGGATAGGCCAGTCAATGGCAATGCCCTCCCGTGCGTTGGCGGAGAAGTCGAGTTCGCTCCAGCGGTAGCAGTGCTTGCCCCAAGTGATGGAGCGCCCGCCCACGTGGTTGCCCCTAATCCAGTCGAAGCGCTTGGTCTCCTCGTAGGGGTTGTCAATGTCTTTGGTGAAAAAATGCTTGGTGGCTTCACCTACGAAACCGCTGCGCATTTGGATATGGTGCTCCTCTTTTTCGGCAGGGGTTAGGCGGCCGTGGTTGGGCAGGTCCCAAGGTTCGGCGTTTGCGGTCGGGTAGTCTTCGATGTGCTTGACCATGCGACCTTTTTCGAGGACAAGTGTTTTCAAGCCCTTTTCGCAAAGCTCCTTGGCGGCCCAGCCCCCGCTGATGCCGGAGCCGATGACGATGGCGTCGTATTTTGGATTTGGCATTTGTTTGAAACGGTTGACGGTTGACGGCTTGCCCCCTTGGGGTTGACGGGGCTTAGTGTAAATGGCGCAATATCGGCAGGTTTGAGAATTTTCAAAGGAGCTTTTTTGGAGAAAAGAAAATGCCTTTTTATACCTTCGGCACATGAAAACGAATGACCCCGTCCACGCTTACTATGAAAATATCGCTGCCGAGTACGACCTCCATCGGTTTAGCAACAGCTACGGAGCTTTCGTTCACCAACAAGAAGAGGCTTTCGTCAGGAAATGGCTGCGAAAGGAGCCAAAAAACAAGGTCTTGAATTTGGGCTGTGGCACTGGCCGGTTCATGGATTATGCGACCGATGGGCTTGATTTCAGCGAAAACATGCTTCAAGTTGCGAAGCAAAAATACCCGCACTGCCAGTTTCACCATGCCGACGCCCGCACGACCAAATTGGAAGCCAACAGTTTTGACACGCTGCTTTGCCTGCATGTGGTGATGCACCAAGACAAGGCGTCTTCGGCCCAAATGCTGGATGAATGCTTTCGAATATTGAAGCCGGGCGGCCTGCTCATCGTAGATTTTCCGAGCGGCCGACGCCGAAAGCTGATGGGGCACGAACCGAGCGGTTGGCATGGGGCAAATGCCTTTTCTTTGGCAACCTTTTTGGACATGGTTAAAGGCGATTTTAAGTTGGAGGAAGCAGTTGGCATCCTTTTTTTGCCTATCCATCGGCTTCCGATATTGCTCAGGAAAATTGTTTACCCAATAGACAAAACCTTATGTCGTTCACCATTTCTGGAACTTTCAAGCTACCTGATGCTGGCGCTGCGCCGATATTGAATTGGCGAAAGCTGCTCCCCCACCCCGTCAAACTTGCTTACTGCATTGCCAAACGCCACCTGAGGGATTTGAAAACGGGGACACTCTTCAAATTCGCCAACCTGAACCGAAACCTTTCGGCAATGCCATACAACCTTGAACTATCGCAGCCAGTAACGCCGAATGCATGGCTGCAAAACAAGCTGCACAATTTTCGACTCGCCTCCGCTACCATCAATGCCGTCACCGTTCAGCCGGGACAGGTTTTTTCATTTTGGAAAACGATTGGCCGTCCCACCGAAGCGAGGGGATTCAAAAAAGGCAGGAACCTCGTGAACGGACAAGTCAGAGAAACCTACGGTGGCGGGCTTTGCCAGCTTGCCGGGATTATCTACCACACCTCACTGCTGGCTGGGCTGACCATTCTTGAGCGCCATAACCATTCGATAGACTTGTACGCCAATGGTGAACCACGTTTCTCCCCGCTGGGTGCAGATGCGACCGTGGCCTTTGGGTACAAAGATTTGCGGGTGGCCAATCCCTTTGGTTTTGCCATCCGGTTCGAAGTGGAGGTCGTTGGCGAGACGCTGGTTTGCCGTTTGCGAAGCAAAGAAGTGATAACAAAGGAGGAGATTGAATTTCAAGCCAGTAGTAGAAACGGCTCCGTAGAGGTTTTGACTATGAAAATATTGGAAGTAGGAAAGCAGGAGCTTATCTGTAAATCTGGCTATCGTTTACCGGCTTAGGCAATCCTGTTTCACTACAAAGCCAGGGTTATTACTCTTCCTTATCTTGGTAATGCGACACATCCACCCCCTCCATCCCCATCAGCACGATGCCAAAGTCCCTTATCGCTTCCACGATGGGCACCGCCAACCGCCCTTTTTCGGTGATGGTGTACTCCGTTTTTGGTGGCACTACGGCATAGACTTTCCTATCAATAAAACCGTCTGATTCCAGTTCACGCAACTGCGTAGTGAGCATCTTGTCCGAGATATGAGGGATGGCTTTTTTCAATTCGTTAAATCGGTAAACCCGGTCTTTCAGGCGCCACAGAATGGGCATCTTCCAGGTGCCGCCGAGCTGGTTCATAGCGAACTCGACAGGGTTGTAATAGACTTTTTTTTTGTAAATGAAGTCGGGCATTGGTGTTAACTAATTGATTGTCAGCATACTTTCAAATTAGTTAGTATTGCACTTATTCGTCAGTATATTGACGAAGGTAGGTACTGCCCATAGCTTTGCCCCAATTTTTAACCAAATATTTTTTCAACATGAATAAGCTAATCCTCCTCCTATCCCTGTTTTGCTTTTTGGCCATCAACTCGAATGGCCAACACAATGCAGGACACAATGGCAAAGTGCTCATGATTGCCTCCAACCCATCCGTCAGCAAGCAAACGGGATGGCCCATCGGGGTTTGGTACGCTGAACTGGCGCACCCTTTTTGGGTCTTTTCAGAAGCAGGCTACACGGTGGACATCGCCAGCCCCGAAGGTGGCGAAATCACGTTCGATGGCTACAGCGACCCTGAAGATGCAAGCCAATACGCTGCATTTGACTATATCTCCTTGGGGTTCAAGAAAGACCCTGCCAAGATGGCATTGACCAAAAACACGCTCAAACTCGCCAATGTCAACCCCGACGACTACAAAGCCATCTTCGTTTGTGGTGGGCAAGGACCGATGTACACATTCATTGAAAATGCCGAACTGCACCAATTTTTCACCAATTTTTACCTCACTGGCAAGCCCACGGCGGCCATTTGCCACGGCACTTGTGTTTTGTTGAAAACGAAGCTGCCAAATGGCAAATACCTCGTGGAAGGCAAGCGATGGACGGGCTTTGCCTCCACCGAGGAGCAATATGCCGATAGCTATGTGGGCATGAAAATCCAGCCGTTCCGGATTGAGGACGAGGCCCGAAAGATGCCCAACAGTCGGTTCGAAGTGGGTGCTCCATTTTCGGCTTATGCCGTACAAGACGGCAACTTGATTACAGGTCAGCAACAAAACAGCGGTCAGGCAGCTGCGGAACTCATCGTGGCGGCGCTTGAAAAGGACAGGGCCCGCTATCCGACTTACGTGCTTGTGCACGGTGCTTGGGCAGATGAAAGCTCTTGGGGTTTTGTGCGCAACCAACTCGCTGTGCGCAACAACGTGGTCGTTGTGAACCTGCCTGGGCATGGCATTGACCTCGCTGCTCCGACCGCTGTTTCACTCAAAAGCTATGTTCAAACCGTTGAAAATTCAGTGAAGGCAGTACCCGGCAAAGTGGTTTTAGTGGGACATAGCATGGCGGGCATCGTAGTTTCGCAGGTGACGGAGAACCTGCCGGAGAAGATTGACCGGCTGGTATATGTTTCCGCCTATTTACCTCGTAACGGCGAGGACTTGCTCTCACTCTCCAAGCAGGATGCGCAAAGCAAAGTTGGCAGCGCACTGGAATTCAACGCAGATTACAGCGCAGCTACCATCAAAAAAGACGTCATCGTGCCAGCAGTTTGCGCCGATTGCCCTGGATTTATGCAGGAAGTATTGGTGAAATACCACAAGGCCGAGCCAGCCGGGCCACTCGGCGAAAAAGTGGTTTTAGGCAAAAACTTCGCTGCTGTCCCCAAATTCTACATCCACACCACACAGGATGCCGCCGTGGGCTACGAACTTCAAAAACTCATGGTGAAAAACAATGGCAGCATCAAAAAGACCTTCGAGATGGGCACTTCGCACTTGCCTTTTGTGGCGCAGCCGCAGCAATTCCTGGAGGTGTTGGCAAAATGCAAATAAAGACCATGAAACGAAGAATCATGCTTTGGCTGCTGTTCTTGGCAGCAGCCAATTTTTCATTTTCACAAAGCATCGAAATCATGGCGGGCGACAAATATGTTTTTGCCGACCTGCAATGGCTAAAGCCTTTCGACAGCCAATACCGATGGTCATTGTTCAGCCGCACCCGTATGACGGTGGATTATGACAACCGGGCGAACCTCTTCAGCGGGGCGTACTTGAACCGTACCACCAAATCGGGCCTCGGTGCCAGCCTCGTGGGAAAGGTCAGCCAGACCACCGGGGCAAGCGCCGATGCAGGTGCGCATTTTTTCAAATCCAAGCCCAAATGGATGTTGTTCGGTTTGGCAACGGTGGGCCTGAAAAATGAATTGGAATACAGTTGGTTTTCCATTTTCCGTTTCACACCAAAAATCAACGACCGTTGGAAATGGTACACGAGCCTTGAATTGTTCCACCTTTTCAACAAAAATGGCCATGCCTTCAGCGTGGAGCGAATTCGTATTGGCGTGGATTACCAAGGCTATCAATTCGGGCTGGCAGGCAATTTACAGCAAGTGGGAACGGATTTAAAAACCAACGATAACCTTGGTGGTTTTATCAGAAAATCATTTTAATCAAAATCATTTGCTTTATGAAAATCGCAATTATTGGCTCGGGAAATGTCGGTGGAGCATTGGCAGAAAAATGGATAAAAACGGGTCATACCGTATTGATTGGCGCACAGTTGCCATTAAGTGAAAAGAACATTCAGTTAGCCACCCGAATCGGGGAAGACAGGTTCACGAGCATACCGTTCGCCGTCAAGCAATGCGAGGTAATATTAATGGCAACCCCAGCAATGGCAGCGGTTGAAGTCGCTCAATCATTGGGCGATACGACTGGGAAAATCATCATTGATGCCATGAACATCGTCATGGGGCGGGGCCCTGCTGGGTTCGATAATACCGCAGATGCCATACTGGCAAATACCCAAACCAAGGACGTGGTTAAATGCTTCAATACGACTGGTTTTAACAATATCCAGAATCCTGTTTACGGAGACACCGCTATTGATATGTTTGTGGCAGGAGATAGTGAAAGCGGCAAGGCAGCCGCCATTCAACTGGCAAAAGACGCAGGCTTCGCTGCATGCTATGATATCGGTGGAAACAATAAGTTCAGCTTGATAGAACAGTTCGCTTGGTTTTGGATAAACTTAGCCATGTTTCAAGGACAAGGCAGGGAAATCGGCTTTAAGTTGATGAGACGTTGAGTTCAAAACAATTGGCCCCGATTGTTTACCTACCACCATTTCGCTACATAATAGGTTGGGCAAAACTTCGAATTCGACTTCGTTGCTGCTGCACTAATTCGTACATTGGCTCGCAACACCTATGACCTATGAAATGGAGCTATTTACACACACTGCCAGTTGTATTATTTTTTGTTTTTTTGGCAAAAAGCGGTTTTTGCCAACAGCCGATATTTGTCATTGATGGCCAAGGAGATGAGTGGTTGCTGAACGAACACCTCGAAGTTGCGGAGCTTCCAAACGATGAACTGAGCCTCGCCGAAGTGGCCGACCCAGCCTCGTCCAGCAAGTTTTTACCGTACGCTGATTTTATCAAAAATTACCTGCCTGCCTCATCAGATGGTCATGTGCTGCTCGACCCTTCCAAAGTTTATTGGTGGCGAATTAGCATCCAAAACAACCTTGGCCTGCCTATTAAAAACTGGGTGCTTTACACGGGCCGGAGCAATTTCACGGAAGTGTACGTATTGAATGGCGGTGGCAACCTGAGCGAAACCCATTTCACGGGGTTCCTCACTCCTGCGAATAAAAAGGACTTCCCGTATGGCAACCGACAAGCCGAAAGGGTAGCCTTCCACCTACCCGTGGATAGTGCCATAACCTTGTACTGCAAGGTGAAAGTGGCAAACTGCAAGCCGCCTTATATCCAAGCAAAACTGAACAGGGTTGACTTTTTTCAAACCTGGACTTATGTGCAGGATAGCCGTATTGACTGGGCTTTCCTTGGGTTTCTTCTTTCGTACATCCTGCTCAACCTGCTCCTCTACTTCTCCACCCTCGACCGGGTGTTCCTCTGGCATTCGCTTTTTCAAGCTGGCATTTTCATATACCTCCTTGAGTTCTTCAACATCATGCCCGACCTTCCCTGGTTGAGGGACCGCCCCCACTTGCTCCAATACGTGGTTTATGTTGCGCTTTGTGTCATGGACGTGGCCTGTTTCCAGTTCATGCGGTACTATATGGTGATGAAAAAATCCAAACCAGAATGGGACCGTCGGTTACGCTTTATTATTTGGTTCCGGCTGGGTTTTGCTGCCATCGTGATTTCGCTCTATGCCTGGACGATGAACGTGCGGCTCACCGACAATATCACGGCGCTGTTCCTCGTGCTGGAATACATCGGCGCCATCATCAGCCTGCGGCTAATTTTTGGCAAATCGGACAGGCGGGGCTTCTTCCTTTTGGCTGGCATGGCCTTCTTCGTAACGGGGGTGGTGCTGAATGCCATATCCGTGGTACAGGGCGTGGGCCTGCGCTTTTCGTTCACCCAAATCGGGGTCATGGGCGAGGTGGCGCTCTTCACGCTGGGACTTGGTTTTCGGATGGCTTTTTTGCACAAAGAAAAACGCAAAGCCTTGACCTTCAAAAGCTTGGACGAATTCAAATCGAAATTTTACACCAATATCACGCACGAGTTCCGGACGCCGCTCACCGTCATATTGGGCATGGCGGAGCAATTGGAGATGGCCAAACCACAGACGGTCGGCAGCCAAAAAGACAAGGTGGAACTCATTCGCCGGAACGGCGAACAACTGCTCCGGCTCATCAATCAACTCCTTGATTTATCGAAAGCGCAATCGGGCAAACTGACCCTGAACATGCAACAGGCGGATATCGCCGACTACCTGCGCTACCTCGTTGATTCGTTCCATTCCTACGCCACCTCAAAAGACATCCGGCTGCGTTTCCTCAGTGAAATTGACCAACTCGACATGGACCTTGATGCGGAAAAATTGCAGGACGTGATGACCAACCTGCTTTCCAACGCCATCAAGTTCACACCGCCTGGCGGCGAAATAACGGTAAGGCTTGGCCAGTCAGCGGAGGGTTTTTTGACCATAAAAGTGCAAGACAATGGAGCGGGCATTGCTGCGGAAGCGCTGCCGCACATCTTCGACCGGTTCTTCACTGCCAAAGATTCCGGGAACCCCGCAGGCGGTTCCGGCATTGGGCTGGCGCTCACCAAAGAACTCGTTGAACTGATGCTCGGCAGCATTGTCGCTGAAAGCAAAGTGGGCGCTGGGTCCTGCTTCACCATCCAATTGCCCATCACCAATATTGCGGAGCAAACAGGCCACCCCGACAAGCCAAAGCCATTGGCCGAACCCGCTGCCCACCAGTTTATTGTACCTGTTGGGCATTCCAATTTTCGATTATCGGCAGAGGAAGGCGAGAAGCCGATTTGCTTAGTCATTGACGACAGCGCCGACATCGTCCGATACCTTCAGATGTTGCTCGAACCAGCTTATGATGTGGCCGTGGCCTATGACGGCAAACGGGGCATCGAAAAAGCCCTGGAACTGCTCCCAGACATCATCATTTCCGATGTGATGATGCCCGAAAAGGACGGGCTGGAGGTCTGTGACTTCCTCAAAAACGATGAGCGCACGAGCCATATCCCCATCATTTTGCTCACGGCAAAAGCCACCGTGGCCGACCGCATCGAGGGCCTGCGGCGGGGCGCCGATGCCTACCTCCAGAAGCCGTTCAACCAAGAAGAGCTTTTTGTTCAATTGAAAAAATCGGTGGAACTGCGGCGGAGGCTAATGAGCTATTTTTCAAAAATGCCGAGCCTAACCTCTTCCGAACCAGCCCCCGAACTCGACATCCAAATTGAGGATGCCTTTTTGAAAAAAGCCAAAGCTGCCGTTGAAAAACACTTGGCCGACGAAGATTTTGACATCCATCGGCTGTGCCGGGTGCTGACCATGAGCCGGGCGCAGCTCCACCGCAAGCTCACGGCGCTCACGGGCATGTCGGCCACGCATTTTATCCGCTCCATCCGCCTTCTACGGGCGAAGGAACTGCTCCAAAGCACCAACCTCACCGTCTCCGAAATTGCTTACGAAGTGGGTTTCCGTGACCCCAATTATTTTTCAAGAACTTTCACGGAAGAATTCGGCACTCCGCCGAGTGAGACACGTAAGTAATTGATTTTCAATAGCTTGCCACTGCTTTTTCTGCCTGTCTGCAACAATAGTCCAGAAGATTCCCGACTGCCTGCAACGATGCTCCATGCCTTTGAAACAATGGTGCGGGGTGTTCGGCGGGGCATGCCCACACCTTTGACCCATCAGCCAAAACGATGGTTGGCAAAGGAACGGAACGGTAAATAATCAACACTGCTTCAAACCGTTTCGCTAAATCCTTTAAGAACTAATCGCACCTGTTTTGCACCGCCCTGTCTGCGCCGCTTTGTCATTCCCGTCGGGAAACTGCGACGTCTCGCAAGCAGCCTCGCGAGACGTCGCAGTTTCCCGA
>JANPLH010000195.1:0-3242 GCA_031426435.1 Saprospiraceae bacterium
CGAACAGCGTCTGGTTGAAAGCTGGTGCCTATTTTTCAATGACGAACTGCCGTGTTTTTGCTGATTTTGACATAAAGGTTGTTCAGACGCTCCTAATTTTACCCCATGAAATCATACGACATCCTCCTCATCGGCGGCGGCATTATGGGCGTCACAACGGCCATTGAGCTTCGCAAACGGGGCCACTCGGTCGGCCTGCTGAACCCCGACACGCTCCCCCACCCCTTGGCTGCCAGCACTGACATCAGCAAAATCGTGCGGATGGAGTACGGCTCCGACACCGAGTACATGGACATGGCCGACCATTGCATCAGCGGCTGGAAGGCGTGGAACGAGGAGTTCAACGACACGCTCTATCACGAGACCGGCTTTTTATTGCTGGTGAAACAGCGACTAAAACCCGGCTCCAACAGTTTTGAAAATGCCAGCTACGAAAACCTATTGCTCAAAGGCCACCAACCCGAACGACTTGACAGTCAGGCGATTAGGGAGCGCTATCCTGCTTTCAGCCCCGGTGTTTATGTGGATGGTTTTATCCATCGGCGGACAGGCTATGTAGAGGCCTCGAAAGTCATCACCACCTTGGCGGGCTACGCCTCACAAATCGGGGTGGGCATCCATGAGGGGCAGACGGCAGTTGTCTTCGAAGAAAAAAATGGACAGGTGGTAAGCGTGAAAACACGGGAAGGCGGCCAGTTCACGGCGGGGCATTTCATCGTCTGTGCGGGGCATTTTACGCACATTTTATTACCAGAATTGCAAAACGTCATGAAGGCCACAGGCCATCCCGTCTTTCACCTAAAGCCCAGCCGACCGGAGCTGTTCACTTACCCGAATTTCACCGTATTCGGGGCGGACATCGCAAAAACGGGCTGGTATGGCTTCCCGTTGCACCCCTCGGCTGGCGTGGTGAAAATCGCCAACCACGGCCCCGGCCTTGAGCTGCACCCTGAGCGGGACGAGCGGGTCGTTCATGAAGAAGATGTGGCGCACCTGCGGGCCTTCCTGCGGGAGAGCATCCCCTCACTGGCCGATGACCCCATCGTACACACCCGCCGTTGTCTCTACTGCGACACGCTCGATGGCCATTTTTGGATTGACCGACATCCCCGCCTCGGCAACTTGACCGTGGGCGCTGGCGGCAGCGGCCATGCCATGAAAATGGGGCCTGTGCTAGGCGAAATGATTGCGGCAGCAGCGTTGGGCGAGGGGCACCTTTGGGCAACGAGGTACAGGTGGCGGGAATTATCCAAAGAAACAAAGTCGGCGGAGGAGGCCAGGAACAAGGCTTAGACCTCGCTTGGCGTCACCCCAAAATAATCCTTAAAGCACTTCGCAAAATAAGCAGGCGAGTTGAAGCCCGTCATATAAGCCACCTCCGAGGCGTTGCCCGCTTTTTTCTCCAAAAGTTGCTTGCCCTTTCCAGCCGCATGTTTCGGATGACTTCGTTGGGCGAAAAGCCGGTGAGCGCCGACAGCTTGCGGTGCAATTGGCTGCGGCTCATGCCCACCTGAGCGCCAAGTTCCACCACGCATAGTTTCTGGTCTTCCAGAATTGCCTCTAATGCCTCACTGACCTTATATCTTCAGGCATCAAATGACTAAAAAACGTAACCGACTTTGCCAAATTTCCCATCGCCCTTTCACTAAGCCCAATTCCAAGTTCCCAAACTTCCCCCTGAATGAGCAGGCAATGTGCCTCCGGCTTTTTTTCGTACAGCTTTTCACATAAAAACAGCACCGCCTCCGGCGAAAGCGCATGGGTGGTGAACTCAAAATCCGCAGAAGGCTCGACCTTTTTCCATTGAATCCCACAGGCCAATTCCCCCTTGGATGCATCTACAAATATGACCTTGCATGCACGTGAAATCAACTCCGCATCCTCCACCTGCAACTGGTAGCGGTAGTGCACATCCACGTCGAAATGGCCGCTCTGTTCCAGCGCCTCGCCGAAAGCCCAGCCCAGACCGTCGTCTTGGCGACCATTGTTGCCGATGGCGAAGAGCAGGGCATTTTTATGATTTGGTACGCTCATCAATGATGTTTCCTTCGTTATCGTAGAGGGTGGCCATGAGGGGCATCTGCCCGATGGCATGGGTTGCACAGCTCAAGCAGGGGTCGTAGGCACGGATGGCAATTTCAACTTGATTGAGCAACGTATCCGTCAGTTTAGGCTGGCCGTCGAGGACGTTGTTGGCGACCCAGCGCACGGCCCGGTTCATCGGTTCGTTGTTGTGGGTCGTGCTCACGATGAGGTTGCAGCGGGTAATCATGCCCTTTTCGTCCGCTTGGTAGTGGTGGATGAGCGTACCCCTCGGCGCTTCCACAATGCCAATGCCTTCTGGGCGACGGTGGCCTTGACGCAGGATGTCGTCGCTGAGGATGTCCTCGTCGTGCAGCAGCGCTTTCATCAGCTCGGCACAGTGCAGCATCTCGATGAGCCGTGCCCAGTGGAAGTGCATCGTGTGGTTGTTGGGCTTGCCATTGGTGTATTTTCTAAAAATTTCAAGCTCCGCTTGCGCCATCGGCGTGTTGATGCGGTCGCAGACATTGAGGCGGGCAAGCGGCCCGACCCTGCTCCAGCCCTCGTCCCGACCGAGGTGGCGCAGGTACGGGAACTTCAGGAACGACCAGGGCTCCACGCCTTCGGCAAAATATTTTACATAATCCACATCCTGAATATCGTCGAGGGTGCGTTTGCCTTCGGCATCAATGGCCCGCAGGCGACCGTCGTAGAGTTCAAGTGAGCCATCTTCGGCATTCACCAAGCCAAGGTGGCCGCTTGGGTAGGAGGCAAAACTGTCCAGCCAAAGGGCGTTTTTTTCATGGTAATCTTTGATAAAATCCACGACCTCCTTCGACCAATCAATCATGGTGTCCACATTCTGAAGGTCTTTTCCAGTCAAAAAATAATCCATGTCTTCGATGGTCATGCGCTTGTGTACGCCGCCCGGCACGGCTGCGATGCCGTGAATCCGTTTGCCCGCAATCACCCGTATGATTTCCTGCCCGAACTTGCGCATGGTGATGCCTTTGCGGGCAAGCTCCTTGTTTTCAATGGCCACGGCGACCACGTTTCGCTTTTCCACTGGTGCTTCTAAACCGAACAAAAGGTCGGGCGAAGCGAGGTAAAAAAAGTGCAGGGCATGGGACTGGAAAATCTGCCCGTAGTGCAGCAAACGTCTGATTTTGGTGGCTGTCGGCGAAAGGTCTTTTGGGTCGAGGCCCGCCAGTTGGTCAATC
>JANPLH010000196.1:0-5031 GCA_031426435.1 Saprospiraceae bacterium
TTGGCACCTCGATGTCGGCTCGTCACATCCTGGGGCTGGAGAAGGTCCCAAGGGTTGGGCTGTTCGCCCATTAAAGTGGCACGCGAGCTGGGTTCAGAACGTCGTAAGACAGTTCGGTCCCTATCTGTGGTGGGCGCAGGAACGTTGAGGAGGGCGATCTCTAGTACGAGAGGACCGAGATGGACGGACCGCTTGTGTACCGGTTGTGCCGCCAGGTGCAGCGCCGGGTAGCTATGTCCGGAACGGATAAGCGCTGAAAGCATCTAAGTGCGAAGCCGGCTCCAAGATGAACGTTCCAGTCAGCAATGACGAAGGGCCGTGGGAGACTACCACGTTGATAGGCCGTAGGTGGAATCGCAGCGATGCGTTTGAGCCGAGCGGTACTAATTGCCCGACAGCTTCCGTTTTTTCTTTTGATTTGGCACGGCAGCGATGCCGCACGGCCCGGCGCCCGACAGGGGCCCGGCCTTCCGAAAGTCTTCTTTCCGATTCCCCGTCTGTCGTGATGCCATGCGTTGGCGTCACCCAAGATATGTTGGTGGCTTTAGCGAGGGGGATCACCTCTTCCCATTCCGAACAGAGCAGTTAAGCCCCTCTGCGCCGATGGTACTGGCCCTAAAGGCTGGGAGAGTAGGTCGCCGCCAATCTTTTTTCTTTTTTATTTGTTAGACAGCCCGACGGTAATTGTTCCGTTGGGCTGTCTGCATTTATAGATACTCCAATCGGAAGCGGTCAAGCAAATTCATGAAAAAAGATACAATTCTCATCTTGAAATCTGAGCTTTTATGGTGCGTCGCCACCTTGATTCTGTTGGTGGCAGTGCTTTTTCCCATTTATTCAAGTAGTGATAACTTCCCCTTTTGGGTTTCAAATTCTGTATTTATACTCGTATTCATCACTTTTACCCGTTATATCTTTTTGTTAAAGCATACGCCACTGCGCCATGTCCAATGGTTCAAAGTAGCGGTGTTAATATCAAGTGTTCCTTTAGGCTTCTATTTAGTGAAAGAACTTCATGCATTTGAGATATTTGCAGATGAAGTGGGCGTACAGGCCTTGTTCGTACATTTATCAGAAAAGAGTCAAAGCAACTTGGTAGAGTACACTAAAACTGAAATGCTATTTTTTGGAGTAGGAAGTCTGCTCGCAACAGTGGTTATGCCTTTCCGTATGTTGATTTCGTTTTGGAGAACACATAATCATGGAACAACTTAGCTTTTTTTTGCTGAAGCCACAGCTTTTCCCATACCTGCTGTCAATAAAAATTGCCCCAACAGATAAGTGACCATAATGATTAATCCGCCAATGGATGGGGCAACATCATGGTATTTAAACTTTGTTAGTGCAATCACAAAATCAGAAGCTACAAACAATATTGCGCCGCAAAAGAGCATCGCAAAAACATCAGTTTTAACCCTGTTCTTCATGTTAAAACTAAATGCAGCCATTGTCATAATTACAAAAGAATAGAACAAAACTTGAATTCGAAGTGCACCAAGGTCATTCCAAAGCAACCACGTTGTAAAAATAAAAACAGCAATAAATGGTAGGATTGCTAGTTTATTTAAAGATATCAAACCAGTTTTAAAGGAGGGGAAAAATGTAAATGCCGTTATATAGCAAAGATGCGCCAATAAAAAACTGCCCAACCCAAGCATGAAATAAAGCTCGCCTTGATTTTTAACAAACATCAATAAAACATCGCCCAAAACTGAAAAACCGAGGCCGGCCAAAAACGCTTTGGAATAAGATTTCGACGCACTATCGCTATTCAAGTAAAACCAAATAGCCAAGCTACTTACCAAAAGCGGCTTTGTCAAAAAAATTAACCATTCCAAGCTTTTTATAACTGCCATAAGATTTGCCACAGATAACACTGCAAAGCAATAAAGCAAGACAGTTCCCTGCTTGGTGTTTAAATTGTAAGTCATTGGCAATCAATTTTTTAGACCTTATTTTTGTCAAGCTCATCTTCAATGGCAGTAATGACGCTTATCGCATTTTCATAAGTCGAATTCATGGAGGCCGGATTGTCCATGCCAGCGTATAGCGCAACTTCACAGGTTTGCACAATTTTTACGAACTCATCCACTTTTGTGGGGCTAATCTGAAGGGTAGCCAGTTTTTCTCGCACATTTTCATTGGTTAATTGGGAAAGTGGAAGCCCCGTTTTATCGCAAACATACCCTATATACGCCTTTGAAATTTCATCATAAAACGCCCGACTATTGCCAAGCTGAAGTTGTTCTTGTGCAGTTGACAGTCGCTTTTGAGCCTCCCGACCCGCTGACTTCACTTTTATAATATTAGGGTCAATATTGGAAAGTTCCCGTTGTTTCTTTACATAAAAAAATAATACCGCAAACCCAATTATTGGCACTAAGGCCAACAAGTAAAATAGCCATGAACCTGTGAAGGGTGAACCTGGTTTTTCTAATTTTGCCGAGGTCTTGATGGGTAAAATATCGTTGATGCCCGACTCATTTGACTTTGACCTCGAGGCGTTGGGCTTCCCGGTACCCATATTAACCGACAAGGGAAATGGCCCTACTGGAAAACTGGCATACTGGCCAGTTTCGCTATTGAAGTAACTGACGCTTGGGCTGAGACGGTAATTGCCAGCGTATTTTGGCAAAATCAGGTATTCAAACCGCTTTTCGCTGATGATTTCCCCCCTAACCTCATCCGTCTTCTCACTCACCATTTTCGGCTCGTAGAGTTCAAAGGAATCGGATAAACTGAGCAACGGCGGTTGCACCCGTTTAACGTCACCATTGCCCGTAAGTACCAATGTGAGCGTAATAGCATCATCGGTAGTGGCCGTCTTGCGGTCTATGCCAGCTTGTAGTTCGTACGCCCCGACAGCACCGCTAAAGCCTTCTGGTTCATTACCTGGCAAAGGCTTCACATCAATTTCAATAGCATCAGTGGTGAAAAAGCTCGGCTTGACGTTTCTTTGGAAAAAAAAGCCAGACCTGCCGCCCTCTTCCTCCACGACCGCCAATTGAATCCTAAAAGGGTCAACGGTCAACTTGCCAGTCTGCTGTGGGAAGAGCGCAATGCGCCGCAGCACCTTCGTGGCATATTGCTGGCCATTTAGCACTTCTTGGACGGTATTTGAGCTAAAACGCCGCAATTCCACGGCATAAAAACCATCGTAATCAGGGTCTTCGGGCACGTCATAACCCTCTATGCCTACCCTTGTATAAAGCTTGAAATCAAGCATGACCTGCTCGCCGATATAGGCTGATTTCTTGTTTGGAATCACCCGAATAAAAAATTGTTCGCCACCACCAGACTTCGGCTTGACAGCACTTTTCACCACTTCGATGGAAATGGGGTCGCTCCGCAATAATTTCCCATTGGCTTTTACCGAAGCACTGCCTATGGTCAAATTGCCAATTTTTGTAGGTTGGAGCGTAAATCCATAAGTCATCTCACGAGAGACCTGCCCATTGATAATTTGCATGCTCGAAGACGTGTTCGGGCCTGCCACAATGGAAAAATCCTTGAAACTTGGAGGGGCAAACTGAGAACCATTGGCATTTTTCAGGGTGAAATTTACCTCGAAATAGTCATTCAGTACGACTTGGCGTACATCGGTGGAAGCCTCAAAGCTGGCATCACCTTGACCAATGGCCAAACAAGCCGACAATAGGATGCCGAAGAGGAGGCTTGTTTTTCGCAAAATATATAGGATCAATGCGTTATTAAGCACTTTTACTCAGTTTTTAAATCAATCTACAAAAAAAAAGAGACAGGATGTAGTTGTCAATACAACAAAAAAGCAGCCTATCCCGCCTCGTCTGACAAATTGACGGCTTTTTGCCGATGGCAAAAATATTGATAAAGTCGAGTGTTGAACCATGTTTAAAAAATTCAGAAAAATGACCAGCAAAGACAAGACTGCAGAACTGCAGCCCGACGATGTATTGGAACAGCAAGAAAACGGTAATGACGTTTCAATAGAAGAAACAGCGAATGCCGAAACTGGCGAGCAAGTAGCTGATAATCAATCAGATAGTTCAGTATTGCAACAACAACTGGACGAAATGAAGGACAAGTACATGCGCATGTTTGCCGAGTTTGACAATTACAAGAAGCGGGCAGTGCGTGAAAAACTTGATTTCATGAAATCGGCGGCACAGGACACTCTGTCAGCACTTTTGCCAGTTTTGGACGATTTTGACAGGGCCAAAAAATTTGCCGAAAGCAAGGAAAACGGTAGTTGGGACACGGGCGTTGACCTCGTTTATCAAAAACTGTACACCATATTGCGTAGCAAAGGTCTTGAAGCAATGGAGTCCACAGGCGAGGCTTTTGATCCAGAACTACATGAGGCTATCACAGAGATACCTGCGCCTACGGAAGAATTGAAAGGGAAAATAGTTGATACCGTCGAAAACGGCTACCGACTTAACGATAAAATCATCCGCCACGCCAAAGTCGTCGTGGGGAAATAAATGTGCTTGTGTATTTAGGTGTTTAAGTGTTTGCAAAAAGCGCTGATTACTAAAGACTTACACGAACACACGAATACAAGAACACACAAACACAGCAAGCTGAAATGGCAAAAAGAGATTTTTACGAAATACTTGGCGTTGCCAAAAATGCCGACGCCGAAACCATTAAAAAGGCGTACCGCAAAAAAGCGCTTGAGCACCACCCTGACCGAAACCCTGGCGACAAGGCTGCCGAAGACAAATTCAAAGAGGCTGCTGAGGCCTATGAGATATTGAGCGATGCCGACAAAAAGGCCCGATACGACCGCTACGGACATGCAGGCGTTGACCCGAACATGGGCGGCGGCGGTATCCGGGGTGGGCAAGGTGGCATGACGATGCAGGACATCTTCTCCCAATTCGGCGACATCTTTGGCGGCAGCGGCGGGGGTAGCCCCTTCGACGAGTTCTTCCGGGGCGGCCAGCAGCGGGGCGGAGGTGGCCGACCGATGGGCCAACGGGGCAGCAATCTCCGAATCAAGGTCAAGCTGACTTTGGAGGAAATTGCCACCGGCGTAAACAAAAAAAT
>JANPLH010000197.1:0-21191 GCA_031426435.1 Saprospiraceae bacterium
AAAAACATCTCCCCAGCCCCGGTGTCGTTGACGAACATGAAAACATTTTCGATTATGCCATTCGCTTCCTTAACCATAATTTGAAGGTCAACGCCTTCTGAGCGAATCATGAGCAGATCATCGAAGCTGTATTGGAGCAGGTCTTGGCGAAGTTGCTTCACTTTTTCGGGAGCAATTTTCGTCCCCTCTTCGGAGAACATAAATTTCACCTTTCCAAAGTGGCGCATCAGCCCCATAGCTTCTTTCTCTGATTCAGATTCAGCTTTGCTCCGGGCGATTTTGCTGCCAAGGCGGATGAGCCAACCAGGCAATTTCGCATTCCTGACGCCTTCCTCGTGCTTGGTTTGGCGGTAAAACTTGTTCAGTGGTTTGTTTTGGCAAACGACCAAACCCGGCAGCAGGAATAATAGAAATATTAGCAGATTGTTTTTCATAGCGGGCATTGAATTGATGATGAAAAGATGGGTTTCAGCAAAAAATACCCTACTATTATTCATCTTTTTTCTTCGTGCCCTTGTCTTTGTCGCCTTCGTCAAAGGCTTTGGACAGCTTGCCGATTTGATTGAGGTCTATCTTGCCCATAAAGCTCAACAGCACAAAATCCTCGTCTTCACCACCTACCAAGAGTAATAGTTCATCCAAAGTTGCGCCATCATTGCTGTCTTTTACCAAGAACTTCACGTTTTCGGTGTTGCCCTCCCGAACTTCGAGCAGGGTTTCGTAGCCCTTGGTATTGATGGTTTGAAGGGCTTCTTTGTAAAACTTCCCACCATCGGTTTCAGTGGTCAAGATGCGGAGACCCTTCAAGTCTTTGACGACAGACATGATCGCCTCAGCTTCTTCGTCTTGGAGGTCGAGTTCCATTTTGTTGATCATCTGGAACATCTTGCCGCTGACATAGACGACCGTGAAGCGCTCATCGTCAACATACTTGGCAAAATACTTTGAGATAGCATCTTCTTGCGCAACGGCGGAAGTGGTGATTCCTGCGGTGAGGAACAATGCGAAAAGGATAGTCAGGTATTTCATTGTTGAAAATTGTTAGGATTGTTGAATTGTTGAATTGCTGTATTGTTGTCGTGATACGGGTAACAATTCAGCAATTTAGCAATAAAGCAATCAATTAAAATATTTACCCACTTTCTCCATTTTCTCTACCTCATGTGTGGCCTTTTTGGAGCCTTTATTGAGTTTGGAGGAAACGAGTTTCAGTGCTTTTACAGTTTCTTCGTAGGCTTGCCGCTCGTCGGTTATTTCGTATTTGCTCCAATCAACAGCCGCCTGTTGAAGTGGTTGGCTTGGTTTCCAGAGGTAAATCATGGCAGCGACCAGTACCGCTCCCACTGCCGCAATGCGCAATAACTGCCTTGGCCAAGTGCGCAACTGCACGACTTTCACGGCAGTCTGCTCCATTTTTTGGAACAGCTTTTCGTCGAAATCATCTGACAAGGCCAGTTCCCCTTCATTGGCAAAATATTGGAACAACGGCTGGTAAGCTTTCAGCTCGTTGTCAACTGCCTCGCCATTGAAGTAGGCCCTGATTTGGGCTTCCTCTTCCAGCGAGGTTTCTCCTTCAAAATACTTTTCGATAAGCGCTTTCATGTTCAAAAATTTATGTCAAGTACTTGATAATCAAATCATAAGAGTGTGAGAGTGTGTCATACCTCATATCTCATACCTCATCCCTTCTCTAACAGCCTTCCTCGCCCTGAACAAATACACCTTCACTTGGTCCATCGGCACATTGAGCGCTTCGGCAATTTCCTGGTAGCTCAAGCCCTCGATGTCACGGAGTTGCATAATGTCCCGCTGCTTTTCAGGAAGGCGGCTCATCAGGTTGCGCACCTGGTCGAAGACATCGTGGGTTACCGTCGCTTCATAAGGTGTGGCCGAGTGGTCGTGCAGGTCAAAACCTGCTGCCATTGGCACCATTCGCTGGTGCTTCGAGCGCAGTTTGTCTATCGAAAGGTTTTTGGTCGCTGTGATGCACCATGCCTCAACGTTCGAGATATTGGCCATCTGCTGGCGGTTGTTCCATAGCTTGATAAACACTTCCTGTACCACGTCCTCCGCCTCCGCAGCCTGCCCCACAATGCCGAGGGCAAAGCGGAAAAGCCGATTTTTTATCGGCAGAATTTTCGTTTTGAAGTCGTGGTGATTCATTCAGCAAATTTCAATTCATCCTTCAAAGCTGGTTATAAAAGGCAGACGGGGCGGCTTTGGACTTTGTTACAAATGGTTTTGATTTTTCTAAAAAAACCGTCGCAATGTCGGCTGTCGCAATGTCGTTGGCAGAGTTTTCGGCCCTGCTAGCGTTTGATTCTATCGAAAATCAAATTTACCGCTAATTTAGCCGCCAATCCTTCAAAGAAAAAATGCCGCAAAACATCGCCCTGCCGTTCCAGACCGTGAAGCTGCGCCTCAACAATGGCGAGGAGCTGGCATTTCCGATTTCCGACCCGAACGCCTTTCACCTTGGCCCTTCGGCAAATGGACTGACCGATAAATTTGCCACCCGTTTTCAACAAAAAAAATTGGACAAAGGCCAACTTCTCGGCCTCCTCGACCTGTTGCAATCGGATGAATTTCTATCGAAAAAAATTACAGTACCCTTCACCAAATCGCCAGATGGCATCAGCTATCCCGAATTTGTGCTGGAATTCGACTGCATCTATCAGCAACGGGGCGAGGGCCTTTGGGGCATGTTGCCTGCACTTGGCCTGGAATCCTTGGCTACCAATGCAGCCGAGCTTGAAAAAAATCTTATCGAAGTAGTGCGCATCGAGTTTTCCTCGAAAAAACGGTTGCAGAGCGTCTTCCATATCATCTCCGCCAGCTGGTACGATGGGGCGGAGGTGCAGCAATCGGTGGTGAACTTGAAGACTTGGTCCCCCGCCGAACTCGTTGAAAACCAAAAGAACAAACAGCACGAGCTGCTCCCCAAAGTGGCTGAAAAAATGGTCGTCGAACACCAAGTGGCTTTTGGGCGGGAGGAAGAACTGGGACAAATGGAGCGCATCCTCAAAGGCCGTTTCAGCCGCAACCTGCTGCTCGTGGGCGCATCCGGTACGGGCAAAACGGCGCTGGTGCAAGAGCTGGTGCGCCGCCGCAAGACCCTTGACATAACGTCGGAAATTTGGGAATCCACGGCCTCGATTCTCATCAAGGAACTCACCACCGACACAGGCTGGCAGGACAATCTCAGCCTTTTGTTAAAGGAACTCACCCTCAAGGGCGATATCCTCTACGTGCGGAACCTCGCAGAACTCTTTGAGGTGGGGCGCTATGAAGGCAACGCCGTGAGCGTGGCCGAATACATGCGCAGCGCCATTGGTCGGGGCGAGGTGACACTCATCGGAGAATGCACTTCGGAGGAGCGTGCCCGCATCGAGCTGCGAAGCCCCGGCTTCCTCGCTTTCTTCCAAACGGTGGAATTGGCGGAGCCGAAAAAAGACCTCGAAGGCATCATTTTGCAAAAAATGAAAAGCCTCGCTGGACAGCGCCGAATGGACATTGATCCGGAAGCGGTACAAGAAATCATTCGACTGCAACGCCGCTTTTCGCCGTACAGCGGAATGCCCGGTAGGCCCATCCGCTTCTTGGAAGGCATCTTGCTGGCAAAATCCGACCAGCCGATTTTACCCAAAAAGAAAAAGAACAAAGGCGAAAGCCAAGCGGCAGAACCCAATGGCGAAGCCGCCCTACCCCATCCGCAGGCCACCATCAACCGGGATTTGGTGCTGAAACAATTTTGCGAAGAAAGCGGCCTACCGCCGTTCATGGTGGACCCAACGATACCGATGGACGTTTCGGCCTTGCGTAAGTCGTTCAATGCCAATGTGTTCGGGCAGGAGCGAGCTGTGGATGCCGTGGTGGACATGCTGGCCACCGTCAAGACGGCCCTCACCCGCACGGGCAAACCCATTGCCTCCTTCCTCTTTGCTGGGCCGACGGGGGTGGGCAAAACGGAACTCGCCAAGGTGCTGGCCACTACCATGTTCGGCAGCCGGGAGCGGATGCTGCGCTTCGACATGAGCGAGTACAGCAGCCCGTGGTCAGTGATGCGGCTCATTGGGGAAAGCTACCATTCGGAGGGACTGCTCACGAGCGCCGTGCGGCGTGACCCTTTTTGCGTGCTGCTTTTTGATGAAATCGAAAAGGCCGACCCCAAGTTTTACGAGCTGCTGCTGCAAATCCTGAGCGAGGGCCGCCTATCGGACAGCCGGGGGCGGGTCGTTAATTTTTGCAGCGCAATCATCATCATGACCACCAATATCGGGGCGGCGAACTTGCATCGCAACCGCATTTCCTGGAAAAAAGAACTGGGCGAAAAGGACGTGACGCAGCATTTCACCTCGGCCATCGAGCAACATTTTCGGCCAGAGCTTTACAACCGCATTGACGCCATCGTGGCCTTTGCGCCGCTCGACCAGGCTACGGTAAGAAACGTGGTGGAGCGGGAGATTGATTTGCTGCGCAAACGGGAGGGCATTCGCTTTCGGCATGTTGATTTGAACATTGACGAGGCGGTTTACCAACATTTGGCGGAGGTCGGCTACGAAGCACGTTTTGGGGCGAGGTACTTGCAGCGGGCCATTCGGGAGCGGCTATCGGTGCCATTGGCCGAGGCACTGAACGGTTACGCTTTTGATGAAAGGTTGAGTCTGCAAGTGGGTATGTCAGAAGGCAAAATCAAAGTGGATGCGGACGCCGACCCACTCGGATTCGACTTGCTGATGGAACAATGGGACAAACTCACCTTGGCCGAAAAAACCTCCCATCAGCGCCGCAAAATCGCCCTGCTATTGGAAAGCCCGCTGTACCTGCGTTTTCAGAGCGAAATTGACATGCTCGAAAGTGAAAAAGCTAAGCAAGGCGAGGCTTTTTGGAAAATAGGCGAACAAGCAAAACGCCATGCGGCCCTGCTTGGCGGCCAGGTTATGGCGAAGGATATTTTTGATAAGATACAAGAACTGGAGGTGGAAATCGCCTTGGCCTGCATGGGTCAGGGGAGTTTCCAGACCGACTTCGGTCATCGGCTCGAAGCTTGGGAATCTGCGTTTTTCAAGATGCAGGAGCGGCTGCATGGGCTAATTTTTCCGAAAAGGGATAGTTGTCATATCGGCATTTATGGCGCACAATTGGAGCAGGTGCTGCAGTTTTACCTTGGGCTTTGCAAGGCAAAACAGTTTGAGGTAAAATCGGTGGAATCCGTTTGGTTCAGGGACGGCTATGTTGAGGCGGAAAAGGAAGACAACTTGGAAAAAACAGACCAACCAAAACAAAAAAAGAAGGGAACCAGCTATTTGTATGTGTCAATGCCCAATTTCAACCTGGAGCGTTTGGTGTTCAAACCTTTGCAACCAAATGATTTGCATTATGGGCTGGAGATGGAAGTAGCCGGACTTGGAGCCTGGCTTTACCTGAAGGAGGAAAAAGGGATTTGGAAGTTCGTACAAAGAGACCTTGCAACTGGTGAAGCTCTTGCGTTGGTCAACGTTTCACTGAACAAGGCGAAGACACCCGACGACGTCCACCGCCAATCGTTTTACCAAAGCCCAAAGCCAAGGCGAGCCATTAGTTCCTACGGTTTTTCAGATACCAAACTAGGACTGAACAACCCTTACAGCTTGCAGGAAAACCTTCATTTGGTAATCGAGCAATTGGATGCAGCCTACAAGGATTCCGTAACCCGTTCCTTCCTTGACAGCGAGGCTGAGGAATAACTGAATGCCCGATTCAAAAAAAAATGACACAAACTGAAAAAAACATGTGGAATGGGTTGGCATTTTTGGCAAAAATGAGTACCTTTCCCGTATGAAACAATTGCTAAGTTTTAAGGGCCTTAGCGCTAAAACAAGGCAATCGTTAAGTTCTTTTCTTACTGATTCACTTTCAACTAAGTATGACCGGCTGGGTATCGGCCAAGGCCAAATGGTTATTCAGCGCTCTTCCTCACACTTTGAATTTTTCGCATTGAATGACCATTGCCAACTCCGACAGTCAACTGGCCTTAACGCTAAAACTTTAGATTTATGAACCTGACTTTCAAAGAGTTGAGAGACTTAAAGCATTCACTGCCAACCGGCAGCATTGCCCGCATTGCTTCTGAGTTGAATGTTGACGAGCAAACGGTACGCAACTATTTCGGCGCACAAAAATTTAATGAGGGTCAAATACCTGACATCCAAGTTGAACCAGGTCCAGACGGCGGCATCGTTCACATTGAAGACACAAGAATTCTTGAAATGGCGAGGCAAATCATCGAATCTTCGCACCAACAGGATATGAATCCTAACTAAAAAAAGTCCTTCGTTGAGATGAAAAAAGGGGCGGAATTGAATTCCGCCCCTTTTTTTGTTAAATCTGGTCACTTAAAAAAACGGCCTGAACGCACATCGTTCAGGTCGTTTTTCATTTGGATAAATTCAATGCTACTATCGGAACATTACCTGTTGGGTAACAAAGCCATTTTTGAACATCATCTTGGCGAAATAGCTGCCGGGGGCAAGGCTGTTCCGCTGCATGGTGAACAAGCTGCTGTTCACGTTGGTATGGCCCTTTACCAAACGGCCATTGATGTCGTAAACATAAATATGCTCGATTGGGAAACCCGATTCCGTTTTGAAACGGATGAACTCAGAAGCGGGGTTTGGCGAAATCACCAAGCCAACTTGCGCAGCATCGAGCAGGTCGTGCGTGGCAGAGCAGCAATCCAAGTTACAGCCAAGGTCGAGCGCCAAGCAGGCACGTGGTGCAAAGTACTGCATAATGGTGTCAATGAACACGCCCGCTGCAACAGAGTTGGTATCACAAGGGGGTACGTTTGGAACACCGTA
Organism: Saprospiraceae bacterium; assembly: GCA_031426435.1. Taxonomy (GTDB): domain Bacteria; phylum Bacteroidota; class Bacteroidia; order Chitinophagales; family Saprospiraceae; genus UBA6168. The sequence goes on from JANPLH010000197.1 coordinate 6,840, forward strand.
AGGTGAAATAGAAGCGGAATAGTTCCATGGGCTGTTCTCCAACGGGTCATTGGAGTAGAACGGGTAAAGGCCAGGTACGCCGTTGCTAGCATCCATTGCGTGTAGGGATATAGCGTCAATGAACGGATGATCAATCGGTTCTTGAGCCCCATCAGAATAGGCGATGGGAATGGCAACTCCACTGCCCGACACTTCCACGACCGGCAAGTTTAGACCGGGAACAAGCACAATGTCCGTGAGGTATGGCGCAAATGGGTCTGTTGTTACCTGCATGCCAATCATCGGAGGGTCATTTGCGTCAATCCATGAAGAATCGCCAAGTGCGCCGCCAATAGAAACTGACAGTTGGAAATCGTCATCGTAACCTACATGGTTGGGGTAGTTAAGCGTATCACCAGGAGGGAATGGTAGTGGCACGCCATTAGGGACGATACCCACGGTTGTACCTTCTACATTCCCGTTGATTTGCTCAACAATCATTGGGCCGGCTGTGGTGACGAACTTGCCGGGAATCCAAGTATCCGTAACGGTGTCCAAAGTTGCGGAAGCATAGGTGATGTAACCGCCAGTGCCATTGCCCCAAAGCGCAATCTTGTTGGGGTCAATGCCATAAGGATTGCCAGCTTCAGCTACTGTTTTTTTGAAGTAGCGGATGGCCGTGCGGCTATCCTGTACGCCCCTGTAAGCAGCGTTGATAAGGGTATAAACCCGAACGTCAGGGTTCGAGTTGATAGGGTCCCAGCCAAGTCGGTAGGTTGCGCAAGCAGCTACAAATCCCCTGCGGGCAAGGCGCTTCGCCATTTCTACCAGATCGGCATCCTTGTTCGTACCAGTGCAGCCGCCATTGACCTGAGGAGGAAGGAAGTTGCCGGTATGGAACATGATGACGAGCGGGCGGCTGGTTTCCGTATCGCCTTCTGGTTCGTAAATGTCCACCTTGAGCGGTTGTGGTACCGCTTGACCTAGTGGGCCGAGAAGAAGGATGGTAGCATTTACCCCATAAGTCTGGTCGGCAGTGACCTTGACGTCTGAGAACACTTCATCCAGGTATCTAACCTGGGCAGGCAGGATTATGCTTGTCAAGCATGAAAGGGTGAGGAGTAAAAAAATTTTCATAAAGTAAAAGTTTAAGATTTTGATTGACAGGGCCAAAAGCAATAAGTATAAATTATCTGCCCTTGTACCTTCAATTCTATACTTTATATGTCTGATAAATAATAACGGTAAACACTATTGATGAATGCACAAAAAAAAAGGCGGCTGTGCTTCTGCACAACCGCCTTTTTGTTCTATAAAAGCATGAACTATCGGAACAATACCTGTTGGGTAACAAAGCCATTCTTGAACATCACCTTGGCGAAATAGCTGCCGGGGGCAAGGCTGTTTCGCTGCATGGTGAACAAGCTGGCGTTCACGTTGGTATGGCCCTTTATCAAACTGCCATTGATGTCGTAAACATAGATATGCTCGATTGGGAAACCCGATTCTGTTTTGAAACGGATGAACTCAGAAGCGGGGTTTGGCGAAATCACCAGGCCAACTTGCGCAGCATCGAGCAGGTCGTGCGTGGCGGAGTAACCAAACAAGTTGCAGCCAAGGTCGAGTGCCAAGCAAGCACGGGGTGCAAAGTACTGGATGATGGTGTCAATGAACACGCCCGCTGCAACGGAGTTGGTGTCGCATGGAGGTACATTCGGAATGCCATAAGGAGAAATCGAACCAGCATAATTCCAGGGGCTGCCCTCGGTCGGGTCACTGGAGTAGAACGGGTAAAGGCCCGGTACGCCGTTGCTGGCGTCAATTGCGTGGAGTGAAATAGCGTCAATGAACGGATGGTCAATCGGTTCTTGAGCCCCATCAGCATAGGCGATTGGAATGGCCACGCCACTGCCTTGAACCTCTACTACGGGAAGGTTTACTGGAGGTGGAACAAGCACGATGCCAGTGAGATATGGCGCAAATGGGTCTGTTGTAACCTGCATGCCAATCATCGGAGGGTCATTTGCATCAATCCAAGAAGAATCGCCAAGTGCGCCGCCAATAGAAACTGACAGTTGGAAATCGTCGTCATAACCTACGTGGTTGGGATAGTTAAGCGTATCACCACCAGGGAAAGGCAGGCCAGGAACGCCACCTGATGGGATAACACCGACCGTAGTACCTTCTACGTTTCCACTGAACTGCTGAATAACCATCGGGCCAGCGGCAGTCACGAACTTGCCCGGAATCCAAGTGTCGGTGATGGTGTCCAAGGTTGCGGAAGCATAGGTGATGTAACCGCCCGTGCCATTGCCCCAAAGCGCAATCTTATTGGGGTCAATGCCATAAGGATTGCCAGCTTCAGCTACTGTTTTTTTGAAGTAGCGGATGGCCGTGCGGCTATCCTGTACGCCCCGATAAGCAGCGTTGATAAGGGTATAAACCCGAACGTCAGGGTTCGAGTTGATAGGGTCCCAGCCAAGTCGGTAGGTTGCGCAAGCAGCTACAAATCCCCTGCGGGCAAGGCGCTTCGCCATTTCTACCAGGTCGGCATCTTTGTTCGTACCAGTGCAGCCGCCATTGACCTGAGGAGGAAGGAAGTTGCCGGTATGGAACATGATGACGAGCGGGCGGCTGGTTTCAGTATCGCCTTCTGGTTCGTAAATGTCCACCTTGAGCGGTTGTGGAATAGCTTGTCCAAATTGGGCAAGTAGCAAGATGGTGGCATTCACACCATAAGTCTGGTCGGCAGTGACCTTGACGTTAGTGAACACTTCATCCAGGTAGCGCTCTTGGGCATTAGCAAAGCTAACTGCCAAAAACATAACGAAAATAGGTAAAAGTCTTTTCATGATGAATTAATTAATGATGAATTTTGATGCGGTTATTGTTAAAAATATGGCAAAACTAAAAGAAAATATAAGCCTTTAAACTCCTGTTTTTCCATTAGTCTTTTTTCCATTCGTATAGTAAGGAAATGTAGCCCAACCTGCCAATCCTTGGGCCACCGTAGGTTTGGAACGCCTTGTTGTCGAGAATGTTGGAGGCACCCACTTTAACGGTCGTATCTATTCGTTTGACCTTGAAGTTCAACTGGGCATCCATCAGGGCATAGTTTGAAATATTGCCTGTAAACTGGGGCGAACCTTCAAACACAAAGCCTTGAACCCATTTGTAGTTGATGTTGAAGCCAAAGTTATTGGTTTTTTTGCCCAACAAATTCAGCGGGAGGTCTCTTCCCGAAAGGCTGATATTGTACTTGTGCTCTGGTGTATTAAAAGCGGGTATAATGGGGTCGTCCTTGAACTCTTTGTTGAGCTTGTTCCAGGAATAATTACCAGACACCTGATAATAGTTGGCGAAGTAAAGATTTGCGCCGATGGCAAAGCCTTGTGTGGTAACGGTATTCAATGAGTTGGTAGAAACCCTGTACACCTTTGTATTTTGAGGAAAACCGAATTGGTCAAAATCAGTGTCAACACCGATAATATAGCCAATGAAATCATTGTAAATATTGTAGTAGTACCCTGCATCTAAGTAAAGCCTTTCAAACAAGGTGGTTCGGTATCCAATTTCAAAGGTTTTCACTTTTTCAGGCTTCACACCGGGGGCATCAAAGGTGTCGAGCGGCGAGTTGAACCCATTGCCCAGGTAATCCAGGAAAGATTCCACCGTCAGCAAATCCTTGAAGCCATCCAAGTTTCCGAGCAGTGTCGCTCGACCTACATTGAGGTTCAGGTATTGGTCGGTAAGTGTTGGGTTGCGAACACCGCTGGAAAATGAGAAGCGCAGGTAATTGAACGCATTGGGCGACCATACCATGGATGCGGCTGGCGTGTAAATGAGGTTGAAGTTCTGGTTCTTGTCCAGGCGCAAAGTGGCCGAAACTGTTAGGCTGCGCCCAAATTTCTTTTTTACACCCCCATAAAAGCCCACCTCTTTATTGGTGATTCGGATGCCTGCCGTATCCTTGAAAACCGTGCCGTCTGAATAGGGGCGATAGATACGGCCATTGGCGCCAGCCTTGACCTCATCGAAAAAATTGCTTTTGAAAACATATTCGCCATGCAGGTGGTACAGCGCCGATTTGTCAAAAAAGCGGGTGCCGCCCTCGGTATTTTTCAAGCTGGTGATGCTGTCGAAAGCAGCCTGGAAGCGCTCAGTGCCAGGTGCGAAATAATCCTGCGTGGTATTGATAAGTGGGTTGGCAAGGTCAGCGCTTGCGCTTGCAAGGTCGTGCCAAAATTGCAGCGAGTCTTGAAAGTTGTCCATAAATGCAAAGGCCGCAGGGTAGTCAAAAACCAATTGACCCGTGGGTCCTACTGTAGGAACGGGATATTCATTGGCCTTCATGCGGTTGTAAATCTTTGACCGCCAGTATTTTGCATAATCGTTGTACCAATCGGTATTGGATTTAGCGATGTCTTGCAGTTTTAAAGCGGTGAAGTATGGATCGTATGATTTTCCGGCATCTTCGTGGGTGGCATAAGCCCTTATGAAAAATTTGTCCGTTTTGCGAAGCTCCAACCTGTTTTGAAAGAAGAGGATATTGCGCAAGCGAAACCTGTTGTCGCCTTGATAAACCGTGGTGCCCGTGCCAAAACTGCTTGACAAAATCAACTCCGGTGACTCATAATCTTGTTCGGGCCGAAGCCTGAAATGAAGGGCTGCGTTTGCCTTGATGTTCTCTGTGTTGTAGCTTACCAAGTCCTTCTCCTGATAGCCGGTGCGATGAAAGTAGCGAAGGCCAGCATTGTTGGTCGGCATGTAAAAGCTGTCCTTTGAGTAATTGCCCAAAGAGAAAAATTCATCGCCATATACGTTGATTTGATCCCAACCACCGGGGTTACCTTTTACGGTATTGGTTCCGTCCACTGGGTCATCATTGTCAGCCACCCAGTCATCGGCATGCAAATAGGAAAAGTTCAATTTGTAGCCCATCCAAGCTAAGCCATTCTGGTTTTTTATGGCATCGGCCCACCTGAACGCTGTTTCACGCAGGTTCCGCTCGCCCACTTTTACAATAGCAGAAAGCCCCCTTTGCAAAAATGGGTTTTTGGTCTCCATGCTGATGACGCCGTTGAACGCATTCGGGCCGTAGTAAGCAGAACTTGCGCCCTGAATCAGGTCCACTTTTACCACGTCAAGTTCGGAGGAGCCGAGGAAATTGCCCAACGAAAAGTTTAGGCCGGGCGCTTGATTGTCCACCCCGTCAATGATTTGTAGCGAACGCACGGGGCTGGTACTGTTGAAGCCCCGCATATTGATGACTTTGAAGCCAAGGCTCGCAGCCGTAAGGTCAACACCTTTAAGGGCACCGAGGCCATCGTAGAAGTTGTCTGAGGGTGTCTCCTTTATGGCAATCAGGTCTAGCGATTCGACTGTGAGTGGAGATGCTTTTTGTTTTTCCGATACCCGTTGGCCGACCACTTCAACAGTAGTGGTTGTAATGGCCGCTTCCGCCATTTTTATCTTAAGTTTTTCAGAACTATTGGTGACTTCCAAGACCTGGTCTTCGTAGCCCGTATAAGAAAAGGTAATTTTTATGGGCAGCGCTCCTTTTATTTTTAGTTCAAAGCTGCCGTCAAAATCTGTAATGGTACCCTCTTCGGTAGTTATGGAGTAAACACTGGCCCCAATCAGGCCTTCACCACTATTGCCGTCAACAACCACTCCCTTGATAGTAGATTGCGAAAACAAAGAAGAAGCAAGAAAAAGCGAAGAAAAAAGAAGAATATTTTGTAAGATTTTTTTCATACCAAATAGTTTAAGCGAAAAGCAATCAACAACCGTTGAATTTTGACGCCAAATTAGCTATTTTTCAAAAACTGTTTACATTATTACAATTATATGTAGGAGTGGAAAGGCTTGGTAATCTCATTTGGCGAGGAATGCAATCTGGCCGACAGGTCTACGAGGATTTTTTCGGGAAATCGTTGCTATAATATTGTGAGAATGGCAAAGCCCAGTCCTGCACTAATGGCTAGCAGTTTTTTCCATGAAATGTAATGGTGGCTGGAACTGTCCATTTCAAACAAAATGACCGTAGAAATATGCAGCAACGAGCCTATGACAAAGGCAATAATCTTCACTTGAACCCCTTCCGGCATCTCAAACATTCCTGCCAGATAGGCCCCAAATGGCGACATTGCCGAAAACAAAAAAAGGCACAGCCAAATCCAATGCCGCTGCAACTTGCTGATTATCAACAAAAAAACCAGAGCAAAGGCCGCCGGGATATGGTGCAGGATGATGCCATAGAGCAAGTGGTTTTGCGAATGTGTATGCCCTCCGTGAGACACGTCTTGCATATCCCCATAGTAACTCAAGGGTATTCCCTCTACAAAAGCATGAACGCAAAGTCCGAACATGACAGAAAACACAAAACCAGCCGACAAATGGTGCGGTGCATGAATATGGCCATGCTCCACCCCTGCCGAAAGCTGTTCCAATAAAATTTGTACAAAAAAACCAAGCAACACGAACATCCCAACTGTAGTATCGCCACTACCAAACACCCAGGGCATGAGGTGAAGCACCGCTATGCCCAGGATATAAGCTCCACTGAAGGATAGCACAATCTGGAGCAGGCCTTTTTTTTCCTTAGGGAACAAAAAGCCAGCGCTGCCTCCCAAGAAGACGGTGCCAAACAATAGTATGAATTCCCAAATGTGCATTTTTTGTAGCTTGAATGCGTTCAGGCCGTTGGCCACAGTAATTCACCACCGAATGTCATGTTCAAAAAAAGCAAGTGCATCCCCCACCCAATGAGTATGCCAAGCAAGGCGCCTCCAATCACGTCCAGCGGGTAATGGACGCCAACATAAACTTGAGCGAAGGCAATGACCGTAGCCCAAAGCACCAAAGGTATCTTTATCCGATGGAACAACTTGCCCAGCAACAAGATTAGATAGGTTGCCACCGCAAAATGATTGGCTGCATGGGAGGATGGGAAGCTGAATCCGCTGCCACAAGGCACCCGAAGATACATGTCTTTTTGGGGTTCCATCACCTTGCAAGGCCGTAACCGTTGCACCGATTTTTTTATCAATTGGCTGCTGACATTGTCGGCAACAGCCACAGCCAGCACCAGCGCTACCACTGCAATCATGCCTTTTCCATGAAAATTGAGAAGCAGAAAGCTGGCAATGAAAACGTAAAATGGCACCCAGATGTACTTACTGCGGAGCAACGGCATCAGCCAATCAAAAAAAAGGTTTTGGCAACCCGAGTTGACCAGATAAAACAGGGTTTCATCGAAATGAATCAAACCAGTCATTACCGCCTTTTTTGCTAAAAATTAGTCCTGTGATTCGATAGGACCCTTCTTTGCCTCGGCACCATGAACCTGTTCGGTAAGCTCCTTGCTGATGGCTGACTTGGTCATTCTGATATACAATTTGGTGCCTACCTCAAGGGTCACAATATCGCCCTCTACCTTGCTGATGCGGCCCAGCATTCCGCTTGCGGTGACCACTTCCCGCCCTTTTTCAAGACCTGACGCAAAATTGTTTTGCTCCTTTTGACGCTTGGCTTGCGGCCTGATGATGAACATCCAAAAGACTAGGATGATAGCAGCGAAAAACAGCATTTGAATCAAGCCGGCATTGCTGCCGGGCGCTTGCAGGAAAATAAGTGTTTGCATTTGCATTAGCATTATGTTATGAACGAAGATTTTAAAATTCAAGGCTTTCTACCAACCTGTTGTCAGGTAGGCTTAAATCCTCGGATACCCTAAAATCACCCCTTCTTATTGACGTTTCCTTTCAAAAAAACCTTCGTAACAGACGGAATGGTGTTGGCTGTAATGATGATGGGTTTTTCTTGAAAATCAAATTTGCCCTTTGTGTCGAACTCAGCCTTGATAATCCCGCTTTGACCGGGTTGTACCAAATCCTTGGGCCAATCAGCAACCGTACAGCCGCAAGTTGAGTGGGCATTTTGGATGACCAGCGGTACCTTACCCGTGTTCACGAACTTGAACTCGTGCTTGATGACCGCCCCTTCGTCCACTTCGCCGAATTCGAAGATCGGTTCCTCGAACACAATCTTGGCCACGTTTACTGTATCCACCGTCCCGTCAACGTTGATAGGATTACGGATGATGGACCCGATTTTCCCATCTGTCTTTATTTCTTCAATCTGTTTGCCCGATTTCCCGGCATCCTGTTGGCAGCCCAAATAGGCCAAAGTCAAGAGGATTATTAGCCATACTTGGCCCTGATTCTTCATTTTTTTCATAGCTAAATTTTGAAAAGTGGGCAAATGTAAGGCTAACGCCGCCATTCAACCAATAGAAATGACCAAACTTACCAGCCGCCTCCTAAATTTGCCCTTGCCGCAACGGTTCGACGGCTTTCACTTCATTACAATCATGCGAATATTCTTGATTGGGTTCATGGGCGCTGGCAAGAGTTTCATTGGAAAGGCATTGGCGGACAGCCTCGGCATTGGCTTTGTTGACCTGGACGAAGTCATTGAAAAAGAGGCTGGCATGCCCATTTCAGCCATTTTTGAAACAAATGGGGAAGCCGATTTTCGTCAACTGGAAGCGGCAGCTTTGCGCAGCTTGCTCGAATCGGACAATATAGTGGTGGCTACAGGTGGCGGAACCCCCTGCTTTCATGGCAATATGGAATGGATGAACGAAAATGGCATCACGGTTTATCTGTATGCTGCAGTGCCGCTGTTGGCGAGGCGGCTTCGCAACGAATTGGCTAAGCGACCGTTGCTTACCGCCGTACCAGAGGAAAGCCTAGAGGATTTCCTTCACGAAAAAATTGCGGAAAGGGAAGAGTATTATGGCCATAGTCAGCTCCAATTCGACGTACCAGACGAGGGAGTTTCCGGCATTGACGCATTGACTTATTATTTGAAGCGTTTTTTTTCAAAAAATATTTGAGGCTTTTTTTCGTCAACTCGCACTCACAAATATTACGACACATCCGATTTATTAATTATTTAATTAAATATAATTATTTTTATTATAAAATAATATTGATAGTATTTTTCACATTTGCAATTCTTGATTTTTGGTCAAACATACGCCAACTAAAAATCGCCTTACCCCTGTTTTGTGGTGTCACAATCAAGTGCCAAAAGTCAGTAAAAACTGCGATAAACTGGCATGACCGAAGCTTTTAATTTAAAATTTGGTAACATTTTTGCATCACTTAATACGTCCTCCTGAACATGACCTTTCACATAAGAAGATATAGGCTCGAAGGCATAGCCTGAAATAAATCTCCAACTTCTATCTCGCAAAAAAATAAAGGATTGCGAGCACGTTTTACAACAACTTCTATCTGGGTACATGGCACGACAGGGTTCAATGACCTTGCAATTGACTTGGTTCATTTCCTGCCTTGAATGAGAAAAGCACGGCATTTACGAATGCCTCCTTATAGCTCCATTTTGACAAATCCAAAATGGACATGCAAAGATGCATAACCCGGAAGTTGTTCGTTGCGAGTTGCGTCTGGTCGCTTGCTGCCCCCTTCGCCCCCTGGCAGCTACCCCTGGTTGTCGAGTTTCCCCCCGACAAGCAAACGGCCTGCAATTTTCAACAACAACTTTCTTTTTTATGCAGCCATCGGCCGGTGAGTTCTGAGCCATAATAGAAGCCATCCTGAATTTGAAGCCGACAAACTGATTAGAATGCCACGGGCATTTTGTGGCGCTTAAAGAACTTACCTTAAGCCTTTTTTCATTTTTCAGCAAGGTGTCAATGCACCTTGCTTTTTTATTTTAGGATGGGTTCAATGGCCCTGATTTTCCAGTTGCCTAAGTCTTTTTGGGTGAGCTTACGCTTCGCAACCCAAGCGTCCATCTCTTTACTGGCTTCCTCTGCCGAGTTGTAAATCTCTCCTGCATAAACCATGTAGCCCTTTTCTTCTTCGGTGAAACAGGACTTGAGCAAAGCGGCGCAGTACAGCCCTTTTCCCCTTACCATTTTAACTGAGGCGGCAGCAATTTTGTATTCCCTGAACTCACCCACTTCCACGATGTATTTCTTTCCGTCAAAATTGTAAAAACGGGAGCAATCGTACAGAATGTCAATGGAGCCTCCCTTTTCGGTGAGTTCGTCGCCGCCCGCCGACCGAAGGCTATTATCGGCCAAAGGCGCTGAAGACGACTCGGCAGGTACGGAAACAGTCTCCTTTTCCAATTCCCAAAACCTTTCATCTGGCTTATCTTTTTTCTTTTTTGCAAGGCTGGAAGAATCTGGCAAATAAGCGTCCGGCTCGGTCAAATTATTGGACTTCGATTTAGCGATTTTCTCAGTGTACTCCTGTTTGTCCACCAGTTGCCGCTCTGGGTTTTCCAGTTCCTTCATGAAAATGACCGCCAACATGGCCAGGCTCACTGTCATAAGGGCAATCTGCATATGGTTGCTTTTACGGTATCGCAGTAGGGTCTTGGGCTTTTTGTTGATGTTGAATATTTCTGGAAAAATATCCAGCCGTCCTTTCTGCTCTATTGCTTGCGCCTGCTTGCTGGGCATAAAATCAACGACTTGCCGCTTACCGGCAAAAATATCGTGTCGGCTCGGCGTGATAATGATTTTCGGGTCAAGGTTCTTGTCCACCGTGAGCAGGCCGATGCCGTTGTGCACGCATTGGCTTTTGAGTTCATTCAAGTGCCTGTCATTCTTGTTTTCAAAAACATCGGTAGCAAGTGCAATCCATTGTTCATCCGCATAGTATTTCTTGAACTGCTCCACGGCGTAGATGTACCGATAGCGGCGGAAGTTTCGGGCAATAAGGGCGAAAAGACCCAGCACCATGATTCCAACTATTATAAGTAGCGCCGTGCGCTCGCCAAACTTCGTATTGTCCAAGGCATGGATGGGGCTGCGAAGGTTGTAAAAAGCCAGTGCCACCATTGCGAGACAGGTAACGGCAAGACCGTCCCATAGCAAGATTTGCTGGTCGGCCCGGTAGAGCACCTCGTCCTTTGACTCTTTGGAAGTGGCCTCAAAAGTGGCAGTGAAGAGCTTTCCATCTGGCTTTTTAAAGGAATAGTAGCCATCGGCAACGATGCCCCCGACGCCTTCCAAGTCGTACTTGGCCGTCACAGGCTGGTCTTCGTAGCGCAGCCGGAACTTGTAGTAGTGCCTGAAAAATCGAAGCGCTACCTTTTTGATGATGTTTTCGGTGAGTTGCTGTTCTTCCAATTTACTGCATTGTAGTTGGGAAATTTATTTCCTAACACCACTGAGTTTGTTGGGAAATGAATTTCCCAATTACTATCTGGCTGCTGCAAAGTTCCACTTTTTACAAATGATTTTTTAGTTTTATGTAAAAACAGGTTAGTCCTCCAGCGCTGCATCGGCAGAATTCAGCTCTTTCCAAAGCCGAATGACCTCCATTGCCTCCTTTACATCGTGAACTCTTAACAGTCGAGCACCCTGCTGCAAAGCAACGATATGAAGTGCCGTGGTGCCGTTCAGCGCATGTTCTGGCTTCACGCCCAACACTTTGCAAATCATGGACTTGCGGCTGATTCCAGCCAGAATAGGCAGCTCCATCATCCTAAAAACAGCAAGGTGGTTGAGCAGTTGGTAGTTGTGCTGCACAGTTTTTCCAAAGCCAAAACCTGGGTCGAGTATGATGTCCTTCACACCGAGAGCCCGCAGCTCCCGTATTTTTTCAATGAAAAAATGGAGGATTTCCTGTACCGCATTGCCATAGGCAGGGGCCACTTGCATGGTATCAGGATTGCCTTGCATGTGCATCATTATATAAGGTACATCGAGCGAGGCTACGGTCTCGAACATTTTAACATCAAAACGCCCAGCGTAAATATCGTTGACAATGCTCGCCCCCGCTGCCACTGATTGGCACGCAATATTTGACCTAAAAGTATCCACTGAAATGATGGCTTCTGGAAACCGATGAGCAATGGCCTCAACTACTTGCACCACCCTACCCAGTTCCTCTTCCTCCGAAATCAGAAATGCCCCTGGCCTGCTCGACATGCCGCCAAGGTCAATAATAGCGGCGCCTTCACGCAACATTTTTTCTACTTGAAAAAGCGCTGCATCGGTGCTGGCATATTTGCCGCCATCAAAAAAGGAGTCTGGGGTCAGGTTCAGTATACCCATGACCACTGGCGAACGGAGGTCGAGCAGCCTACCCCGGCAATTGATGGTTTGTTTTTCGTAAATCATGTTTGAAGGTTAACGGTGGAAGGCACACGCCGTACGGCTAAGGCAGCCTCGTTTTTTGAGCGCCTTGCCTTTTGGCTGCAAGTTCCTACCTTCGGGCGAATTTTTTGACCAATTTTTTCAACATGAAAAACATCTATGTCAAGTACACCCAGTTCAACCTTTGGGCCAACCGCCAGATGGTGGAAACCTTTTGCGAACTTTCTGAGGAACAAATAAATGCCCATATCGTGAGCAGTTTTCCTTCTGTCAAAGGGACATTTCTGCACATCTGGGATGCCGAGTTCCTTTGGCTTAAAAGGCTGCAAGGCGATTCACCCGATGCATTCCCCAGCAAAACCTTTCAAGGAAATAGTAAAGCAGTTCTTGAAACGGTCCTGAGAACATCTCAAGAATTTACCGATTTTGTGATGGCCCAGCCAATCGATTTTTTCGATTCTACCATTTCATTCAAGACCATTTCTTACGGAGCCGGAGCGCAACAAGCTTTTGAAATGGTGCACCATTGCATGAACCACTCGACCTTTCACCGTGGGCAGCTCATAACGATGGGACGGCAATTGGGTATCGAAAAATTTCCGCCAACGGATTTTATCTATTACTTGAGGGAGACGGGAGGATGAGACAAAAAAAGCCACGCCCCTCGGCATGGCCATTAACTAACCTTCATTCAATTTGAATCAACATTGCAAACAAATCAGTGTTGAGAACAATACCCCATAAAAACGGCACTGGCGTTGCATTCGCTGTGTGGTTGTTACCAAATAACGGCTAATCGTCAAAAACAGGACATTTTGAATTTAGCATCATTTGAACACCTATCCAAGTCCAACCTTTTACTTTGCGTTACCTTCACATGAGCAGGTGAAACGCTTTTTCCTTGATTGAATATGAGCACGAATTTCCAAAACGGCCCCGGCCAACCGGGCGAAAGATTCAACCCGGTCAGGCTAATCGTCTTCCTGGTGGCAGTAGGCATATTGGGTTTCATCGCCTACCGCTATTATTTTGCCGATGGCGGTGGCAGCTATACCAACATCCCGAAAGAGGTGCAAATCAAGTATGTGCCTTCGGATTTTAAAGCGGACATTGACTACGACAATGCCTTGCCCATTTTGGCCAATCCAGTCCGTTACAGCCGGGAGTTCGAGGCGCTGATACACGACTTCAACCTGTCTTTGGTGAACCATGTGGCAAACCGCATGAACCTATCCGACAGCTTGAAAATCAGGGTACGGCAGGAGTACGAGAAGCATCACCCGTACATCCATGAATTGATGTTCAATGACTTTGTGGCAATGAAGGATTCCACCTCTTCGCTGTACAATACCTGGTACCAAAACGAGCTGACCGGCGCTGTAGAAATACTGCACGAAGTGGCTTCAAAATATACTTGTTTCATCATCAACCAAATCATGGGAACGCTTTTGCCTACGCAAGAAGGCAAGATTTACGTTAAGGGTGCCAGCGTGGACACCCCCTGTGGTGTGGCACTTTCGGAGGGGCTTGCTCCTATGATTGCCCGGCTGAAAGAACGAGCAACGGTGCAGGATTTCACGCTATCAAAAGGCATTTTTCAGGAACGGGTGGAGAAGGCCATTGCGGAGCTTGGAACCATGGAAATCAGAGACCGAAAGGGCATAGGCACCTCCAGGCAGACCAGTGTGCTTGGTGTGGATGTGTCCTCTACGGAAATGGAAATGTCCGCCATCAGCATCCTGAAAGTCGGTTTCAAATTGGACAAGTTCTTTGATGTAAACCTCAGTTCCAAAACCAATATCGTAACGGTGACCCTGCCGGAGCCGGAGATTTTAAGCCATGAGGTCTATCCCCGTATTGACAAATTGGACATCGGCTGGATGCGGGAAATTGACCAGAGCGATTTCAACAAAAATATGGATGTACTGCGCAAGGAGTTTCGACGGGAAGCGCTTGAAAGCGATGTTATGGACAAGGCAAAACAACGGGCCATTGAATTGATGGACACCATGATGACGCCAATGATTAAAGGCTTGAACAGCCGCTACGAACTCAAAGTACGTTTCAAATCGGTGACGAGTCTGCCCGATGAGAATGAAAAACAAGCAACGCCTGACCAATGAAATAACCTGCTTCCTGAATTTTTAAAGCCACTGTTTTGGGTAATTTTGTGTTCAGAAAGCCTTTGAAACATTAGAAAACCGACTTTTCCAAAAACCAAATCT